>NZ_QAJS01000006.1:0-440447 GCF_003852595.1 Aquitalea sp. FJL05 | reverse complement strand
TGCCATGGCAGCCCTTGTTGCATTCGCGCGGCAGAATCAGGCGAGTCCCAGTTCCGCGGCATGGTCATGGCACAGTGCCAGACCGGCGGAGTAGCCTGCCTGGTACATCTGCGACAGATTGGAGTAAGACCAGTCCAGCTCCTGCTCGCGTTGCGCGGGGCTGATGAACTGGTCATATGCTACGCGCAGCAACTGGGTGCGCGGCTTGCCGTCGGCATCCTTGTTATGGATTGCTTCGAACAGTTTCAGATCGTCGCGGGCAATTTCGGTCAGCGGGGTGATGATGGACTGCACCCAGGCATCGTACAGATCGCGTGGCGGATGCAGCAGCTGTTCGCTGCCCAGCACATCAAAGACCACCGTGGTGTCGATATGCGGGTGGTCCTGGAACAGGCGCTTGAAGTTGAGGGTATCGATGGCCGCACCCTCGATATAGTAGTCGCCATCCAGCAAGTAGGGCGGGTAGATCAGCGGAAAAGACAGCGCTGCCAGAAAGTGTTCGTGGGTGATCTGCTGCTTGTCCCAGCACTCCATGCGCTTGCGGCTGAGGTTGTAGGCATTCAGATAGAACTGTGGCTTGAGGCTGGCCAGCTTGCTGAAATCGACTACCTGGTCGATGAACGGCACATGGGCACACAAGCCCTTGCTCTGCGCGGTCAGGTCGCTGGGGCAGAGGCTGGCCATCAGCCAGTTACTCCAGTCGGCGGCCAATCGCTGCAGTGGCCCCCGGTCGGCCTGGGCCTGGATGGCCTGCAGTACCGGATTGGCTTGCTGCCATTGGCGCCAGATGTCTGCCAGCGGGCCGGGTTTGTTGAATACCTTGAAATTGACCGGGAAAGCGGAGTACAGCGCATCGGCCACCCCCATGTCGGCCAGCTTTTCCAGCGCGCTTTTGGCGTCCTGGCCCCTGGCTGCGGCATAGAGCAAGCCAACTATCGCTCCTGCCCCCGAGGTGGAAATGATGTCAAACTCAACGCCCGCTTCGATAAAGGCTACTAGCGAACCTGCCATCAGGGTGGCATTGGGTGCGCCACCACCCAGTACCAGCGCCAGCGATTTCTTTTTGGAGTGCATGCTTGTGATTCCGGGTGATGATCTGTCAGGAATTATGCTTTATGGATGATGAATTTACTTATTGCATAGTAAAAAATTTAAATTCACATCGTCAGTGATTCGGTGACCACCACTACGTGGTTTTACCATGTACCTTGTAATGCATAGTAGTTGGGAATAATATCCGGCTTGTTCTTGCATCTGGCACGCCTATCTACCGTGTAATGCAAGGTATGGGAGTCTGACCATGAAAACGCAGTTGAAAAAGGGCACGTTGGACATGTGCGTGCTGGCGGCACTGGCAGCGGGTGACAGCTATGCCTACGAACTGGTAAGCATTTTGTCGCGCAGCATGGAGGTAAGCGAAGGCACCATGTACCCGCTGATGCGCCGGCTGCAGGCCGAGGCATGGGTTTCCACTTATCTGGTGGAATCGGCCAGCGGGCCTTCACGTAAGTACTACACCTTAACCGTTGAAGGGCGGCGACAGTTAGTGCTAATGCAGCAGGAATGGCAGGAGTTCGTTACTGATGTGAACAGTGTGTTGCAACTGGCCGCAGGCCGGGCCAAGGGAGAAACAGCATGAAGCAGCAGGAATTCATCGAACAATTGCAGGATGCTTTGTCACGGCTGCCGGAAGGGGAGAGGCAAGACATCATTGCTGATTATCAGGAGTATTTCCGTGATGGCCTGGCGGCCGGCCGCAGCGAAGCGGACATTGCAGCTGCCCTGGGTGATCCGCACCAGCTGGCGCGGGAACTGATGGCGCGTCATCACATGGCGCGCTGGGAGAGCCGCAAGAGCTTCGGCAACCTGTTTGCCGTGGTGGGAGCCATTGCTGGCCTGGGTTTTCTCAATTTCATGCTGGCCATTCCCTTCCTGTTCTATCTGTGGCTGCTGACCATGGCGGCACTGGCTGCTACCGGCATCCTGATCGGTGGAGTGATGTTGTTCGGCACGTTGGCATGCAATGAGCTGTTTGCTTGGCCGGCCCTGCATGAGGCACGAGACATGCGAGCGGTCTGGTCCGTATTTGAGCAAGGTGGTCCGACGGGTAATATCCATATTCGTGGCAGTCATGGCGAAAAGGTGGATGTGGTGCGTGATGCTTCCTCCGGGCAGGCCCGCATCAACATACAGTCCAGCGGTGGCACGGTCAGCTTGGAGCGTAATGCTAGCGATGCCACCGGTCAGTTGCGCATCGAAGACGAAGAAGGGCGGGTGGATATTGATGCGCTGGATTGGGGCTTTAGTCGCAAGGGGGCCTGGATTGCCAGCGTAGTCATGATATTGCTGGGTGGTGGTGGGGTGTTCCTGTGTTATCTGCTGGCGCGCTGGACTTGGCGTGGTCTGCTTTCCTATGGCCGTTATCAGTTGGGCTTGCTGGATAAGGCTAGGAGACTGGATAGTTGAGTCCTTGCATTGTCATAGGTAAAAACGGACCCCGTGAGGTCCGTTTTGTATGGATGTGGTGTTGCAGTATCTGACTCAGTGCCCTTCATAAGAACAGACAGTGAACACATCCAGGCCGGCATCGCGAATCAGCTGGCCGCCGCCCAGTTCGGGCAGTTCGATGATGGTGGCGGCTTCCAGTACGTTCGCCCCCAGCTTTTTCAGCAGATTGTAGCCGGCCATCATGGTGCCGCCGGTGGCAATGAGGTCGTCGATCAGAATCACCCGGTCGCCCGCCTTGCAGGCATCGGTATGAATCTCCACCGTGGCGTTGCCATATTCCAGCTCGTATTCCTCCGCCACCGTGGTAAAGGGCAGCTTGCCCTTTTTGCGGATGGGCACGAAGCCGACATTCAGCTCGTAAGCCAGTACCGAGCCAATGATGAAGCCACGGGCATCCAGGCCGGCAATCAGGTCCACTTCTTCCAGCATGTAGCGATGAACATAAATGTCGATCAGCATGCGGAAGGTCTTGGGGTTTTGCAGCAGCGGGGTGATGTCGCGGAACATCACGCCCTGGCTGGGCCAGTTGGGCACGGTGCGGATCCAGCCCTTGAGGTAGCTGGAGTAGTCGAGATTGCTGAGATTTTCCATGGCGCTATTGTACTTTCAAATGAAGCGAGCGTGTTTGGCTGCGCTGAAAGTAAAAAGGCCCGCCGCAACAAGCGGCAGGCCCTGTATTGCCCGATGTCGATCAGGCGAAGAAAGCCAGCTTGAAGATCCACAGCGCGGCAATCACCAGCACGGCCGGTTTCAGGTCGGCAAAGCGGCCAGCCAGAATCTTGATCACAGCATAGCTGATGAAACCGAAAGCAATGCCATCGGCAATCGAGAAGGTAAACGGCATGGCCAGTGCAGTCATCACCGCAGGGGCGGACTCGGTCAGGTCGTTCCATTCGATTTCTGCCAGACCGCGCGCCATCAGCACGGCGACGTAGCACAGTGCCGGTGCAGTAGCGTAGGCCGGTACGGTCTTGGCCAGCGGGGATACCCACAGGCAAGCCAGGAACAGGATGGCCACGACGATGGCGGTCAGGCCGGTGCGACCACCCACGGCGGTGCCGGCAGCGGATTCGATATAGGCAGTGGTGGAGGAGGTGCCCATCACGGCACCAGCGGTGATGGCAATGGAGTCGGCCAGCAGGGCGCGCTTCAGGCGCGGCAGCTTGCCATCCTTGTCCAGCAGGCCGGCGCGATGCGATACGCCTACCAGAGTGCCGGTGGTGTCAAACAGATCGACAAAGAAGAATACGAAGATCACGCCAACCAGGCCGGCATTCATGGCGCCGTGCAGGTCCATGGCCATATAGGTGGGGGCCATGCTCGGCACCGGAGCGAAGATGCCTTCGAACTTGGACAGGCCAAATACGATGGACAGCACGGTGACAATCAGGATGCCGATGATGATGGAGCCCGGTACCTTGCGGTATTCCAGTGCCACGATCAGGAAGAAACCCAGAATCGCCAGCAGAGTGGTCGGATTGTGGATGTCACCCAGCGTCAGGTAGGTGGCCGGATGCGGAGCAATCACGCCGGCATTCTTCAGTGCGATGATAGCCAGGAACATGCCGACACCGGCGGAAATGGCAAACTTCAGCGAACGCGGAATGGCGTTGACGATGGCTTCGCGCACCTTGAACAAGCTGACAGCCAGGAAGACCAGGCCGGAAATGAATACCGCACCCAGTGCCGCTTGCCAGGGGATCCCCATGCCCTTGACCACGCTGAAGGTGAAGTAGGCATTCAGGCCCATGCCAGGCGCCAGAGCGATCGGGTAGTTGGCTACCAGGCCCATGATGGCGGTGCCCAGTGCTGCAGCCAGGCAGGTCGCCACGAATACGGCATTCAGGTCCATGCCGGTAGCCGACAGGATCAGCGGATTGACCAGTACGATATAAGCCATGGTCAGAAAGGTTGTGAAGCCGGCGATGACTTCGGTTCTCACCGAAGTGCCGTGTTCCCTCAGCTTGAAAAAGCTTTCCAGTAGTTGCATGACAGAGATGCTCCGAGCCTTAGTTATGATTTGGTTAAGACGCGGGATTTTACTTCGGTGTGAAGACAAACACCTAAATCTTGACATGAAGATACTTTTACCCTTAACCGGAAATGCACTCTGTGGTATTCTGAAAAATTACCCTTTCTTTGGCAGGAAGCTCGATTGATGACCAAAGCAGTCGGGAACATCTATATCGTGGTGGCACCTTCCGGCGCGGGCAAAACCTCGCTGGTGGCGGCTTTGCTGCAGGCAGAGCCAACCGTTGAGCTGTCCGTTTCCTACACCACGCGCCCTGCGCGCACGGGTGAGGTGGATGGCCAGCATTACCACTTTGTCGGGCATGCCGAATTTCAGGCCATGATCGAAGGCCAGGACTTCCTGGAGTATGCCGAGGTATACGGCAATTTTTATGGCACCAGCGTGCGCTGGCTGCAAAGCCGGCTGGAGCAGGGCCGCGACATCTTGCTGGAAATCGACTGGCAGGGTGCCGAGCAGGTGCGCAAGGTATTCCCGGAGGCGATCGGCATTTTCATTCTGCCGCCTTCCATCGAAGAGCTGGAGCGCCGCCTGCGTGGCCGTGGTACCGACAGCGAAGAAGTGATTCTGCGTCGTCTGGCTTCGGCCCGTTCCGAAATCGACAAGGTAGCCGAATACGACTACATCGTGGTCAATGACGATTTCGAACGCGCCAAAGGTGATCTGGTCAGCATTTTCCGCGCACGCCGCCTGCGTGCGGCAGTGCAAACCCTGCGACTGGCGCCGGCGCTGGCCCGCATGGGCGTGCAGCACGACTAGCACGCATTGGTTGCTCCGGCAAAACTCGATATAGTTATCCACATCGCGCAATTTACGAAAGAAATCAGATGGCACGTATTACCGTAGATGATTGCCTGGATCGCATCCAGAACCGTTTTGACCTGACTCTGGCCGCAGCCTATCGCGCCCGTCAGGTTGCCTCCGGCGCAACTTCCTTCGTGGATGCCGGCCGTCACAAGCCCACTGTTGTTGCGCTGCGCGAAATCGCTGCCGGCCATGTAGGCAAGGAAGTTCTCACCCGTAGCAAGAGCTGATCAGGGTGCAGGCGGAGCGACACATGGAGACCGGGCTGGAGATCGCCATCGATTACAAGGCATTGATCGAACGCGAAGCGGCGGCATTTTTCGAGGCAGCCGCCCGTTATCTCAAGCCGGAAGACGTGCAGTTGCTGCGCCAGGCCTTCGATGTCAGCCGTGAGGCGCACGAAGGCCAGACCCGCAAGAGTGGCGAGCCCTACATCACCCATCCGCTGGCGGTCGCGACCATGCTGACCGACTGGCGGCTGGATGTGCAGGGTCTGGCTGCTGCCTTGCTGCATGATGTGCTGGAAGATACCGGTGTCACCAAGCCCACGCTGGCCGAGAAGTTCGGCAAGGTGGTGGCGGATCTGGTGGATGGCCTGTCCAAGCTGGAAAGGCTGGAATATCAGACCAAGGAAACCGCCCAGGCGGAAAACTTCCGCAAGATGGTGCTGGCCATGGCGCGCGACATTCGCGTCATCATCGTCAAGCTCGCCGACCGGCTGCACAATATGCGCACGCTGGACTCCATGCGCGAGGACAAGCGCCAGCGCATTGCCCTGGAAACACTGGAAATCTACGCGCCGATTGCCAATCGCATCGGTCAGAACAAGGTCTACCGCGAGCTGCAGGATCTGGCTTTCAAGCACCTGCATCCGCATCGCTACAGCGTACTGTCCAAGGCCGTACGTGCCGCGCGCGGCAACCGCCGCGAAGTGGTCAACAAGATTCTGAAAACCGTCAGCCAGCGGCTGGTGGAAAGTAATATCGAAGCCACCATCAAGGGGCGCGAAAAAAACCTCTACAGCATCTACAAGAAAATGCAGGAAAAACACCTGTCATTTTCCGAGGTGCTGGACATCTACGGCTTCCGTGTTGTCGTGAATGACATCCCCAGCTGCTACCTGGCGCTGGGTGCCCTGCACAGCCTGTACAAGCCTATTCCGGGTAAATTCAAGGATTACATCGCCATCCCCAAGGGGAATGGCTACCAGAGTCTGCACACCACCCTATTCGGCCCTTACGGCACGCCGGTCGAAATGCAGATTCGCACCCGTGAAATGAACGGCGTGGCCGAGGCGGGTGTCGCCTCGCACTGGATGTACAAGAGCGGCGACGCCGGCATCAATACCGCCCAGCAACGCACCCACCAGTGGCTGCAAAGCCTGCTCGACATGCAGGAGGAGAGCGACGACGCCGTCGAATTCCTCGAACACATCAAGATCGACCTGTTCCCGGACGAGGTGTACGTGTTCACCCCCAAGGGCAAGATCATGGTGCTGCCGCAAGGCTCCACCCCTGTCGATTTTGCCTATGCCGTACACACCGACGTAGGTCATCGCTGCATCGCCGCGCGCGTCAATCATGTGCTGATGCCGCTACGCACCGTACTGCGTAATGGCGATACCGTCGAAGTCATCACTTCGACCCAGGCCAAGCCCAATCCGTCCTGGCTCACTTTCGTGCAAAGTGGTCGTGCGCGTTCCGGCATCCGTAATTACCTGAAGAGCCTGCAGCGCGAAGAGGCGTCCACGCTGGGCGAGAAGATGCTCAAGCAAGCCATCGGCGCACTGGCGGTGTCACCGCTGCTGCTGGATGACGCGCTCAAGTCTGAATACATGGCGGTGCATGGCGACAAGCTGCATGCATTTGCTGAAGTGCTGGCCGAAATCGGTGCCGGCAAACTGTTGCCCATTGCGGTGGCACGCCGTCTGGTTGAGCTGGCCGGTGAGCGACTGGGTGAGGATGTGCGTGTTGGTCCCATCACCATTCGCGGCAACGAAGGCGGCACCGTGCAGCTCAGCAGTTGCTGCAATCCTTTGCCGGGTGACGAGATTCTTGGCGTCATCACCAAGGGGCAGGGCTTGGTGATCCACCGCATCGCTTGTCCGAATGTGCAGCGGGTTGATCACGACAAGGTGCTCAACGTCAATTGGGAAACCCAGCGTGACCGCATGTTCGGTGTTTCTGTCAGCGTGCTGGCGCGCAATGAACGCGGTGCGCTGGCGGATATCGCCGCCGCCATTTCACAGGCTTCTGCCAATATCGAAAGCGTCGATACCCAGGATACCCATGTGGGCGACGGCTTTATTCACATTCATTTCCGCCTGCAGGTGGAAAGTGTCGAGCATCTGTCACGCGTGCTGAACGAAATCCAGAATCTGGTCGTGGTGCAACGGGCGGAGAGGAGATAAGCCATGCAGTTGTGCATCAATGGCGAAATGAAACAATTTGCCGCGCTGGCTACCGTGGCAGAGCTGGTGCAGGCGCTGGAGCTGGTCGGCAAACGGGTTGCCGTCGAACTCAATGGCGAGATCGTACCCCGCAGTCAGCATGGCCTAGCCGCGCTGGCGGATGGGGATGAACTGGAAATCGTGGTGGCGGTTGGCGGTGGCTGACGCTGCGCCAAAGGAGTGGAAAGTGCAGGATCAACTGGTCATTGCAGGCAAGGCTTATAACTCACGCCTGCTGGTAGGTACTGGCAAGTATCGTGATTTCGAACAGACTGCCGAGGCGCTGGATGCCTCCGGCTGTGACATCGTTACCGTCGCGATTCGGCGTGTCAATCTGGGTCAGCACGCCGGTGAGCCCAATCTGCTCGATTTTTTGCCGCAGAACCGTTACACTCTGCTCCCCAATACGGCGGGCTGTTATTCCGCCGAGGATGCCATCCGCACCTTGCGCCTGGCGCGCGAGCTGCTGGATGACCATCGTCTGGTCAAGCTGGAGGTGCTGGGCGACTCCGGCAACCTGTTCCCCAATGTCAAAGAAACCCTGAAAGCAGCCGAAGTTCTGGTGGCCGAGGGCTTTGATGTCATGGTGTACACCTCGGATGACCCGATCATTGCGCGCGAGCTGGAGCAAATCGGCTGCTGCGCCATCATGCCGCTGGCCAGTCTGATCGGCTCGGGCATGGGCATCCTGAATCCGTGGAATCTGAAACTGATCATCGAGCAATCCAGTGTTCCGGTGTTGGTAGATGCCGGCGTGGGGACCGCATCCGATGCGGCCATTGCCATGGAACTGGGTTGTGATGGCGTGCTGATGAATACCGCGATTGCCGCTGCCGGCAATCCCGTATTGATGGCACATGCCATGAAACTGGCTGTCGAAGCAGGCCGCGCCGCCTATTGTGCGGAGCGGATGCCGAAACGTTTTTATAGCGCTGTACCAAGTTCTCCTAGTGAGGGGGTGATTTCTTCTCGCAAGCCGTGATGCACAAAAGCGCCACAAAAAGCTTGTCGGGAATGCTTCAGACTTTTCCAAACCGCGTATTGTTGTTAAAATGCTGTTTTTTATAGGTAGCGGTACGTCCATACCTACGGATCTAAGGATACTTGAGTCAATGCCGAATATTCGCGTTAAAGAAAACGAGCCGTTCGAAGTCGCCATGCGTCGCTTCAAGCGCGCTGTAGAAAAAACCGGTCTGCTGACCGAACTGCGCGCTCGTGAGTTCTACGAAAAGCCGACCACCGAACGCAAGCGTAAGCACGCTGCTGCCGTAAAGCGCCACTACAAGCGCATCCGCAGCCAGATGCTGCCGCCGAAACTCTTCTAAGAGTTGCTCCGGCAATAAAGCGGGACCGCAGGCATGGCCTGCGGTTTTGCCATTTGTACTCCAGAATTCTTACGCCATGTCTTGACATGGCCCTTGTGAGCACGACATGAGCCTCAAAGTTCGCATCAGCGATGACATGAAGTCCGCCATGAAGGCAAAGGACACCGAGCGTCTGGCAGCCATCCGACTGTTGATGGCTGCCATCAAGCAAAAGGAAGTGGACGAACGTATCGAGCTGGATGACGCAGCCATCGTGGTGGTGATCGACAAGATGCTCAAGCAGCGCCGTGACTCCATCTCGCAGTACGAAGCCGCTCAGCGCCAGGATCTGGCCGACAAGGAAAAGGCCGAAATGGTCGTGCTGATGGCCTATATGCCGCAGCAATTGTCCGAAGCGGAAATCGACGAACTGGTCGCCAAGGCTGTTGTCGACAGTGCAGCCGCCTCCATGCAGGACATGGGCAAGGTCATGGGCCTGTTGCGCCCGCAACTGGCGGGCCGTGCCGATATGGCACTGGTCTCTGCCCGCATCAAGGCCAAGCTGAGCGCCTGACCTATGGCCGGGTGCTGTATGGCCCGGTATTTTGTTCCCTCGTGTTAAGGCAGGTGTTCGCCGTTGATTCCACAGGACTTTGTTGATCAGTTGCTGTCCCGTGTCGATCTGGTCGACGTGGTGGATCGCTATGTCCCGCTGAAGAAGGCCGGCCAGAACTATCTGGCCTGCTGTCCTTTCCACAAGGAAAAATCCCCTTCCTTTACCGTTAGTCCCAGCAAGCAGTTCTATCACTGCTTTGGTTGTGGCGCGCATGGTTCTGCCATTGGTTTCGTCATGGAATACCAGGGGCTGGGCTTTGTCGATGCGGTGAAGATGCTGGCGGAAAGCATCGGCATGCAAGTGCCGGAAGTGCGCAGTATCAATCCGGAAGCTACCCGTGCGGCGCGTGAGCGTCAGCTGTCGCTGGAAGAAGTGATGCAGCTGGCGGCGGGCTATTTCAAGCAGCAGCTGAAATCGGCCCCAGTCGCCATCAGCTATCTGAAAGGCCGGGGTGTCAGTGGTGAAATTGCCGGCCGTTTTGGGCTGGGTTATGCGCCGGGTGAATGGCAGAATTTGCAGGCCATTTTCCCGCAATACCAGGACGACAAGCTGGTGGATGCCGGCCTGGTGATTCTGAATGAAGAAAGCGGCAAGCGTTACGACCGCTTCCGCGAGCGGGTGATGTTCCCCATTCGTAACCAGCGCGGCGCCATCATCGGTTTTGGTGGCCGGGTGCTGGGCAAGGGGGAGCCCAAGTATCTGAACTCACCGGAAACGGTGCTGTTCGAAAAAGGCCGCGAGTTGTATGGCCTGTATGAAGCCCGCCAGGCCATCCGCGAAAAGAACCGCGTATTGGTGGTGGAAGGTTATATGGACGTGGTGGCATTGGCCCAGTTTGGCATTGGCTATGCTGTGGCTACGCTGGGGACGGCCACCACCGGCGAGCACGTGCGCAAGCTGATGCGCCATGCCGACCAGGTATATTTCTGTTTTGACGGTGACAAGGCTGGCCAGAAAGCCGCCTGGCGTGCACTGGAAAACAGCCTGCCGCAATTGCAGGATGGCAAGGCGCTGAATTTCCTGTTTTTGCCGCAGGAGCACGACCCGGACAGCTATATACGGGAATTCGGCACAGAAGCATTTGAACAGCAGCTGGAAGAACACAGCCTACCGCTGTCGGTTTACTTTACCCGCGAGCTGACAGGCCGCGTGGATATGAATACGCCGGAAGGGCGGGCAGACCTGATCAAGCAGGCCAGCCCGCTACTGGCACAGATTGCAGCACCGGCGCTGGGCTTCATGATCAGAAAAAGGCTGGCGGAACTCGCCGGCATGGACGTCGACGATTTCGACATGCTGACCACGGGCAAGAAGGCGCCGGAGCGCAAGGGCAAGCGGGAATACCGCCTGCCGGAAGAATCATATCGCCAGATCAACACGCCCATCGTCCACAAGCAGATCAAGTGGCTGCTGATGAACCCGGCGTGGGCCGGTGATGTGACATTGCCGGACAGCCTGCCGCTGTCCGACGAACTGGCCTGCTTTGCGATGTTGGCCGAGAGTGTGCAGGGACACGAACAGCCGCCCAATACGGCGCAATTGATAGAGGGGCTGCGCGGCACCCCCTACGAAGGGCTGATCGACAGTGTGCTGCACCAGGCCATGCAGGATCCGGACGAGTTTGCCGACCCCGGCGAGGATGATCGCACCCAGTTTCAACACGGCAATACCAAGCTGTTGAAAATGCTGCGTGAAGCCCAGGTGGAAAGGCTAAAACTGAAAGACCGCAACGAAGGTCTAACGCCGGAAGAGAAAGCATTATTCAGGGAACTGCTCCGAGACCTGCTCGGCTCATCCCCGTGAGCCAGGGCAGAAGTGACGTAGTTGTGTTATAATCAACTGTTTTTTTCGGCTTATTTTAAGCAGGAAGCAAAATGGCGGCCTCTCCCGAAAATCAAAAAGACGTACAGGACAACGAAGAACAGGTAATGAGCCTGGAAGAGCAGCGTAAACGCCTGCGCCAGCTGATTGCCCTGGGCAAGGAACGTGGCTATCTCACCTATGCTGAGATCAACGACCACCTTCCGGAAGATGTCTCCGATGCCGAACAGATCGAAAACATCGTCACGATGATTTCCGGCCTGGGCATCCAGGTTTACGACGAAGCCCCGGACGCAGAAACCCTGCTGATGTCCGATGCCACCCCGGCCGTGGCTGATGAAGACGCGGTGGAAGAAGCCGAGGCAGCCTTGTCCTCGGTCGATTCCGAATTCGGCCGTACTACCGATCCGGTGCGCATGTATATGCGCGAAATGGGTTCGGTGGAGCTGCTGACCCGTGAAGGCGAAATCGAAATCGCCAAGCGCATCGAAGACGGCCTCAAGCACATGATTCTGGCGATCTCGGCTTGTCCGGGAACCGTGGCCGAAGTGCTGGAGCTGGTCGAGCGCATCAGCAAGGAAGAAATCCGCGTTGATGAAGTAGTGGACGGTTTCATCGATCCGAATGCCGATACGGCTGAAGCGGCGCTGCCGTTTGCCGAGCCGGAAGTCGAGGAGGATGCGCTGCTCGAAGACGAGGAAGCAGAAGCCGAAGACGACGAGGCCAGTGCCGAAGCCGCCAATCTGGCCAATCTGGAAGAGCTGAAACAGCAAACGCTGGAGCATTTTGCCGGCGTGCGCATGATGTTCGACAAGATGGTCAAGGTGCTGGAAAAGGAAGGCTCCAAGTCCAAGGGCTATCTGGAACTGCAAGACGCCATCACCACCGAATTCATGCTGGTGCGCTTCTCCACCCGTCAGATCGAGTCGCTGTGCGAATCGCTGCGTCGCCGTGTCAATGAAATCCGCACCTTCGAGCGCGATATTCAGGACATCTGCGTCACCCGCGTGCGCATGGACCGTACCCACTTCATCAAGGTTTTCCCGGGCAACGAAATCAACACCGCCTGGGTGGAAACCGAAATCGATTCCGGCAAAGCCTGGAGCGAGGCACTGACCCGCTTCAAGTACGCCATCATCGAGAAGCAGACCAAGCTGTCCGAGCTGCAGGATCGCGCCATGTTGCCGATCAAGGAGCTCAAGGAAATCAACCGCCAGATGTCGGCGGGTGAATCCAAGGCGCGGCGTGCCAAGAAGGAAATGATCGAGGCCAACCTGCGTCTGGTGATTTCCATCGCCAAGAAGTACACCAACCGTGGCCTGCAGTTCCTCGACCTGATCCAGGAAGGCAATATTGGTTTGATGAAGGCGGTGGACAAGTTCGAATACCGTCGTGGTTACAAGTTCTCGACCTATGCTACCTGGTGGATTCGTCAGGCCATTACCCGCTCCATTGCGGACCAGGCCCGTACCATCCGTATCCCGGTACACATGATCGAAACCATCAACAAGATGAACCGCATCAGCCGTCAGATCCTGCAGGAAACCGGTCGCGAACCGGACCCGGCCGAACTGGCGGAAAAGATGGAAATGCCGGAAGAGAAAATCCGCAAGATCATGAAGATTTCCAAGGAGCCCATCTCCATGGAAACCCCGATCGGCGACGACGACGATTCCCATCTGGGCGACTTCATCGAAGACCAGAACAACCTGGCACCGTCTGATGCTGCGATGTACTCCAGCCTGAAAGACGCCACCAAGGAAGTACTGGACACCCTGACGCCGCGTGAAGCCAAGGTACTGCGCATGCGTTTCGGTATCGACATGAATACCGACCATACCCTGGAAGAAGTGGGCAAGCAGTTTGACGTGACGCGCGAGCGGATTCGTCAGATCGAAGCCAAGGCCCTGCGCAAGCTGCGTCACCCGACCCGTTCGGAACGTCTGCGCAGCTTCCTGGATAATGAGCCGGGCGGTCAGTAAGCTGGCCTTGTAGGCAGACATCATCCCCAAGCCGCTTGCATCAGGGCTTGGGGATTTTTATTTGTCTCTGCTATAATGCCCCCCTTCGGGCCTTTAGCTCAGTTGGTTAGAGCAGAGGACTCATAATCCTTTGGTCATCGGTTCAAGTCCGATAGGGCCCACCAAATTCAGACAACGGCTTGCTGCGATTTCGCGGCAAGCCGTTTTTTATTGGCTTTACTATCGCTTGGTCATTGCCGACCGCCGTGGCTGGCAAGGTGCGGGGTGGCCCGCTATGATGCTGCATTGCAGAAACTTTTTCTTTGCCAGCGGGTCTAGCTCGCTGCCACGCTAGCTCGTGTCTGCATTTCCCCCAGCTGTTCGGTCGGGTTTCCAAACGCACCTCGGCCCCTCTGTTCGGCTTTCCGAATGCATGTCATTGTATTTTTAATTTTATTGTTTAAAAACAATGACTTGCTTTGCTGTTTTGTGAATTTTTTCTGGCATGATTACTGCTGATACGAGCGGACTCAACACCGGTCTTAAAGCCGGGTTACTCTGGAGAAACGCTCGTGAAAACCAACAAGATTACCCTGTGGGTCTTGATCGCCCTGGTATTGGGCATCGCAGTCGGCTACGGCTGTCACACCTCGATTACCGATCCCAAGCAGCTGAAAGAGGTTGCCGGTTACTTCTCCATCCTGACCGACGTGTTCATGCGTCTGATCAAGATGATCATCGCCCCGCTGGTGATGTCCACGCTGGTGCATGGCATTGGCAGCAGTGATTCCCGTTCGATTGGCCGCGTTGGCCTGAAAGCCATGGGCTGGTTTATGGGTGCCTCGCTGGTTTCCCTGTTCCTGGGCCTGATCTTCGCCAATACCCTGCAGCCGGGTCTGGGTTACACCCTGCCGATGGCTGATGCTTCCGCTCCGGTAGTGAAGGCTACTGCGCTGAACCTGAAGGATTTCATCACCCACATGTTCCCCACCAGCTTCTTTGACGCCATGGCGAAAAACGAAGTGCTGCAAGTGGTGGTGTTCTCGGTGTTCTTCGGTGTGGCCATCGCTTCCTACAAGGGTCCGAAGCCTGACATCCTGATGAAAGGCTTGGAGCAGCTGGCCAGCATCATGCTGCGCGTGACCAATATCGTGATGATG
Organism: Aquitalea sp. FJL05; assembly: GCF_003852595.1. NCBI lineage: Bacteria > Pseudomonadati > Pseudomonadota > Betaproteobacteria > Neisseriales > Chromobacteriaceae > Aquitalea > Aquitalea sp. FJL05. Next base: position 425,795 of record NZ_QAJS01000006.1, on the reverse strand, counting down.
TTTGCTCCGGTAGGTGTGTTTGGTGCGGTTGCCGCCACCATTACCGCTGATGGCCTGGGCGTGCTGTCGATGTACGCCAAGTTCATGGGTAGCTTCTATCTGGCGCTGACCTGCCTGTGGCTGCTGATGATTGCTGCGGCTTATGGCTTTGTCGGCAAGAAGATCTTCGCGCTGCTGAAAACCATTCGCATGCCGCTGATGCTGGGCTTTGCCACTGCCAGTAGCGAAGCTGCCTATCCGACCCTGCTGGAACAGCTGGAGCGTTTTGGCATCAAGGAGCGTATCTCTGGCTTCGTGCTGCCGCTGGGTTATTCGTTTAACCTGGATGGCTCCATCATGTACACCTCGTTTGCTGCGCTGTTCATCTCGCAGGTTGCCAACATCCACCTGACCCTGGGCCAGCAGATCACCATGCTGCTGATCCTGCTGATCACCAGCAAGGGTATCGCCGGTGTGCCGCGTGCCTCGCTGGTGGTGGTGGCTGCCGTACTGCCGATGTTCAATCTGCCGGAAACCGGCATTCTGCTGATCCTGGGTATCGACCACTTCCTGGACATGGGCCGCACGGCGACCAATGTACTGGGTAATGCGATTGCCACTACCGTGGTGGCTGCGTCCGAAGGCGATATCGATGCCGAGGCTGCGCATGTCAACCCGGCTTTGGCAGAAGACCAGGCCTGAGCGCCTTGAGAACCTGTCCCTAGTCTGCTGCGCTTCGGTGATACTGCGTTAAAAACGCCTGCGGAATGCTCATTTACTTCATGTAAATTCCGCTTCCTTAGTCGTTTTTGCCTTGTCTCACTCTAGCTCGCGAGACTTTGAACAAGTTCTAAGGCCCTGCCACCGTTTGACCCCATAAAAATCCAGTGACAGACCCCGGCCTGCCCAAGCCGCCGATACAGGCGGACAGGCAGGACGCGGGGCTGATCGCTGCAGCCAGTTGCTTCCCGGCAACGACATCCCCACTAGTCTTTCTACAAAGAGATAGAGACATGAAAAAATCGTTCAATCTGCTGTTGTCCAGCGCCGCCGTGATGGCTGCCCTGTGTGGTCAATCTGCCCATGCAGCCGAAGCGGCCAAGCCGCACGTGGTGATTCTGGCTACCGGCGGCACCATCGCTGGTACCGGTGCCAACAGCACCACCACCATCGGTTATACCGCTGCCAAGCTGGGCGTGGACAAGATGATTGCCGCCGTGCCCGAGCTGTCCAAGGTGGCTGATGTGCGTGGTGAGCAGGTGGCCCAGATCGCCAGCGAAAGCATGACCAACGAAGTGTGGCTGAAGCTGGCCAAGCGCGTGAACGAACTGCTGGCGCAGAAGGATGTGGATGGCGTGGTGATTACCCACGGTACCGATACCATCGAAGAAACCGCTTATTTCCTGGATCTGGTGGTGAAGAGCAAGAAGCCAGTGGTGGTGGTTGGTTCCATGCGTCCGTCTACCGCCATCAGTGCTGACGGCCCGATCAACCTGTACAACGCCGTGATTCTGGCAGGTAGCAAGGATGCTGCCGGCAAGGGGGTACTGGTTGCATTGAACGACCAGATCAATGCTGCACGCGAAGTGACCAAGACCAACACTTCCACCACCGATACCTTCAAGACGCCGGAACTGGGCTACCTCGGTTACATGCAGGACAACAAGCCGCATTTCTACCGCATGTCCACCCGCAAGAACACGGCCGATACCGAGTTTGACGTGAGCAAGCTGAACAGCCTGCCGCGCGTGGATATCGTTTACGGCTATGCCAATATGGACCGCGTGGCCATGGATGCCAACATCGCTGCCGGCGCCCAGGGCATCGTGCAGGCTGGTGTGGGTGATGGCAGTATCGCCGCACAGATGATGCCGGCCTTCCGTGATGCCCGTAAAAAAGGCGTCGTGCTGGTGCGTAGCTCGCGCGTGGGCAACGGTATTGTCGCCCGCAACGGCGAGGCCAATGACGATCAGGAAGATCTGGTGGTCAGCGACACGCTGAATGCACAGAAGGCACGCATTCTGCTGATGCTGGGCCTGACCAAGACCCACGACACCAAAGAACTGCAACGCATGTTCTACACCTATTGAGCCGCAGGGCCGGGTACTGTGCCGGCCTGTCTGCCCGTTGTGATGCCGGTGTCGAGCCGGCGTGATCCCCCCGCAACGGCAGCATGGCGCAGTGTCTGCTCATGCAGCCTTTGGCAAGCGGCCCCGGTGGCCGCTTTTTTTACGCCCGCCAGCCGGGCGATAGCGACACAATCAGCCCGGCTGGTTGAGGCCGTATTTTTTCAACTTGTCGAACAGGGTGGTCTTGGCGACTTTCAGGGCTTCGCTGGTGCGGCTGAGGCTGAAGCCGTGGCGGCGGAATTCTTCGGCAATCAGTGCGCGTTCGAAAGCTTCGACGGTTTCGGCCAAGGGCAGGCTCTGGCTCAGTTCGCCGGATTCGGACAGCGGGCTGCGGATGCCCAGCACATAGCGCTCGGCCACATTGCGTAGTTCCCGTACATTGCCCGGCCAGTCGTAGGCCAGCAGTTCGGCCTGTTCATGGGCCTCCAGCTGCGGAGTGGGGCGGTCGAAGCGGCTGGCGGCCTGCAGCAGGAAGTATTCGAACAGCAGGGGGATGTCCTCGCGCCGTTCGCGCAGCGGCGGCAGTTGCAGGGTGACCACGTTCAGCCGGTAGTAGAGGTCACTGCGGAAGCTGCCGTTATTGCCCATGGCCTTGAGGTCGGCCTTGGTGGCCGACACCACGCGGCAGTCGACGGAGATCGGGGTATTGGAGCCCAGCCGTTCCAGCGTGCGCTCTTGCAATACGCGCAGCATCTTGATCTGCAGCGGCAGCGGCATGCTTTCGATTTCATCGAGGAACAGCGTACCGCCATTGGCGTATTCGATGCGGCCGATGCGGCGCTTGGCCGCGCCGGTGAAGGCATGGGCTTCGTGGCCGAAGATCTCGCTCTCGAACAGGTTTTCTGCCAGCCCGCCACAGTTGACCGCGACAAAATTGTTTTTCTGACGACGGCTGATTTCATGCAGGCAGCGCGCCACCAGCTCTTTGCCGGTGCCGGTTTCGCCCAGGATCAGCACATTGGCCGAGGTATCGGCCAGATCGGCGATCATGCGCCGCACTTTCTCCATGGCCGGCGAGCGGCCGATCAGCCGGGCTTCCAGGCTTTGCTTGTCATGCAATTGCCGGCGCAGGCTTTCCACTTCCAGGCTGAGGCGGCGCTGCTCCATGGCGCGGCACACCACTTCATGCAGTCGTTCCGATGAAAACGGCTTCTCGATGAAGTCGTAGGCCCCGTCCTTCATCGCCTGTACCGCCAGGCTGACATCGCCGTGGCCGGTGATCAGGATCACCGGCAGGCCGCTGTCGCGAGCCTTGAGCTGGCGCAGCAAGGCCATGCCATCTTGCCCTTGCAAGTGGATGTCGCTTACCACCACGCCGGGGAAGCCGGGCAACAGCAGCGACAGTGCCTGCTCGGCGCTGGCGACGCCGCGTGCTTCCAGTCCTTCCAGCGCCAGCGCCTGTTCGCAGCCCAGCCGGACATCCGGATCATCTTCGACAATCAACACTTTCATGCCATCAAACATGGCGGTTTTCCTTTGTGGCAAGCGGCAGGGTAATGGTGAATACCGCGCCACCCTGCGGGTGGTTGTCGGCGCTCAGGCTGCCGCCGGCTTCGGCGATGATGCCGGCGCTGAGTGTCAGCCCCAGGCCCAGGCCGATGCCGGCGGGCTTGGTGGTGACAAAGGGCTCGAACAGCTGGGCGCGTACGGCATCCTGCAAACCGGGGCCGTTATCGCGAATCTGCAATTGTAGGTGTTCTGTGGTGCGATGGCCGCTGATTTCGATGATGGGCTGTGGCCGGTCTTGCAGCTCGTCCAGCGCATTGGCCAGCAGATTCACCAGCACTTGTTCAAAGCGGTTGGGGTCGCAGCGTGCCTGCCACGGCTCCGGTGCATTGGGGCGCACAATGCGTACCTGGCTGCCCTCCAGCCGGTTGCGCAACAGCAGCACCGCACTGTCGATGGCCAGGCTGATGTCCACCGTGCCCAGGCTGCTGGTGGATTTGCGCGCATAGCCCTTGAGTGCACTGGTGATTTCCCCCATTTTATCCACCAGCTGGCAGATGGTTTGCAGATTGCTGCGGGCGGTGTCGGTTTGCTGGCGTTCGATAAACTTGATGGCATTGCCGGACAGGGTGCGCAGGGCGGCCAGCGGCTGGTTCAGTTCGTGCGCGATACCGGTGGCCAGTTGCCCCAGCACGGCCAGCTTGCCGGCCTGTACCAGATTGTCCTGGGTTTGGCGCAGGTGCTGTTCGGCGCGGATGCGTTCGCTGACTTCTGCCTGCAGTTGCAGGTTGGTACGGGACAGGTCGGCCGTGCGCTCTTCCACCTTGCGTTCCAGCTCGCGGTAGGCGCGCTGCAGTGCCTCGCGCGCGGCCAGTTTGTCGCGCAGGCGGCGGCGCCGTTCGTTCAGCCACAGAATGCCGGTGAGGCTGAGCAGGGTGAGCAGGGCGGCCAGCGCCGCACGGTTATAGGCCAGCTGATAAACCGGCTCCAGGCTGGACAGCACGGTAAGCCGCCAGTTGGACAGCGGCAGTTGCAGCGATTGTCCCAGCATGTCGCGCGGGTAGGCCAGCCGGCTCAGCGTGCGCCGGCCGCTCTGGTCCAGCCGGTAGATGTGGCTGCCGTTGCCCAGGCTACGTCGTTCTTCCAGCCCCAGCGGCTGCAGGCGTTTGCGGTTGTATTGCCGGTTGCGGTCGAAGGCATCCTGCAGGGCCTTGCTGAAGGGCTTGAGGGTACTGAATTTCCAGCCCGGCTCGGTGGCCAGGATGACCACTTCATTCTGGTCGGACACCATCACCATGGTCTTGTTTTCGCGCCACAGCTTTTCCAGGTATTCCATGTTGATCTTGACCACCGCCACGCCAATGATGCGGCCGTGGCTGGTCAGTGGCTCGGACAGATAGTAGCCGGCCTCGCTGCGGGTGGTGCCCACGCCGAAAAAGCGGCCAGGCTGGCCGTTGATGGCATCGGTGAAATAGGCGCGGAAGGCATCGTTTTCGCCCAGATAGCTGTCGGGCTGACGCCAGTTGCTTGTAGCGCGCACGATGCCGCTGCTGTCCATGATGTAGATGGCGCTGGCCCCGGTGCGCTGGCTCAGGCGTTCCAGATAGTCATTGGCGGCCTGCTGGCGCTGGCGGTCTTGCGGGGCGTGCAGCAGCCGCTCCACATAGGGCGACAGGCCAAGCAGGCTGGGCAGGCGGGCGTAGTGGCCGATCTCGCTGTTGAGGCTGTTGGCGTACAGTTCCAGCCGCTGGGTATTGGCCGAGCGCAGCTCGTCCAGCGAACCGTCCACGCTGGCGCGAAAAGAGGCGACGGCGGCAATGTCCATCAGCACCAGCAATAGCGCTATGCGCAGTACGGTACGCAGTTTCAAGCGAAATCCAATCCTCGGGGCGGGCTGCGGCGCACCGGGCAGTGCCGGCGACCAGCAGAAAGGCGGCCGTTGGCCGCCTGCTGTGATTCGGGTCAAGCCGCACAGAATGGCGGCAGCCGGCTATTGTAGCAAATGCCTTCGCCTTCGCGGGGACGCTTGCCTGCCTACAGATGCCGTTCGAAGTGGCTGACCAGCCGCTTCAGGTCGTGGGCCGTGGTGTGCAGTTGCTGTGCTACCTCGCTGGTGGTGGCGATGCTGTGGCTGTTCTGCTCGGTGAGCGCACTCATGGTCTCCATATTCTGTGCCACTTCGGTGGAGGCCGATGACTGCTGCTGCAGCATTTCCGCCACGTTGGCTGCCGATTGCGCCACGCCCTGGTTGGCCTCGCGGATGGCGGCCAGGCTGGCGCTGGCGGTGCCGATGGCGTCTTCCACGCCCTGTACCCGTTCCAGTGCGGCATGCACGTTCTGCAATACCTGATGCGTGCGTTGGTGCAGCACATTGATGGACTGCTCGATTTCCAGCGTATTGCCCGCTGTGCGCTCGGCCAGCTTGCGCACCTCGTCGGCCACCACGGCGAAACCACGGCCCTGTTCGCCGGCGCGTGCGGCCTCGATGGCAGCATTCAAGGCCAGCAGATTGGTCTGGTTGGCGATCTCCTTGATGACCGAGGTGACCGAGCCGATTTCCTCGGCTGATTTTTCCAGAACCATAATGGCATCGCGCGTGGTCTGGAATTCTCCCATTACCTGGCGGGTGACCTCGCGGGTTTGCAGCATCTTGTCTTCGCCCTGATCGGCCAGCTGGTTGGCGGCGCTGGCATGTCCGGCACCGGTGCGGGTGGTGATGGAGATTTCATTGACCGATACCGACAGCTGTTCCAGCGCTGCCGCCACGCGGGTGATGCCTTCCTGGGCATGCTCGCCGCGCTGTTGCAGATTGCTGGCCTCGGTATGGGTGGCCGTGGCGGCCTGGCTGATGTCATGCGCGCCCACTACGACATCGGCCAGTACGGCGCGGGTATTGATGCGCATGGTTTCCAGCATTTCCAGCATCTGGCGCACATCCTGGCAGCCGGACTGGGGAATGGCTTGCTTGAAATTGCCTTCGGACAATCGGGCCAGGCCCTGTTTCGCCTGTTCCAGCGGTGCCGCCAGCCGCTGGTGAATCAGCACGGCAGCGCCAATCAGCCACAGGATGCTGGCTGCGTTGAGGTAGTCGTGCAGGCTATCGGGCAGGAGCAGTTGGGAAAGCAAGGCCAGTGCCGGTGGCAGCATGGCCAGCACCAGCAGGTTTTGCAGGCTTGCTGATCTTGGCTGGCGGGTTTGGGGAAAGCTGGCCCGTTTGGCACGCACATCGGCATAGAGTTGTTCGGCCTGCTGGCATTGCTGTTTGTCCGGGGCGCTGCGCACCGACATATAGCCAACGGTATGGCCGTTTTCACGAATGGGGGTGACATAGGCGTCCACCCAGTAGAAATCCCCCTGTTTGCTGCGGTTCTTGACCAGCCCACGCCAGGGATGGCCGCCCTGGATGGTCTGCCACATGTCTTCGAAGGCTTCCGGTGGCATGTCCGGGTGGCGTACGACATTGTGTTGCTGACCGATCAGCTCGCTTTCGCTGAAACCGCTGATATCAATGAAGGCGCGGTTGGCGTAGGTGATCAGTCCCTTCAGGTCGGTCTTGGTGACGATGGGGCGCTGCGGATGCAAAAACAGTTCCTGCTGCGTAACCGGCTGGTTGATGCGCATGACGGGCTCCCTGAGTAATGCTTCTGTCCGGGGTGCCGTGCAGCGAAGGTGGGCATGACAACGGCCGCAAGCCGGCACCGGCCGGTATTGTTTCTTTACCGGTATAGTCGAAAAACCCTAATGCCATAATTTTTCTTCCACTGCTGCTTGACCGTGCACAATGCTGTGCAAGGCTTTACACGAGGCAGGCGGTACGCTGGCTGGCTTCTTGCAGTACCTCCTGCAATAACAGGTCGAAACTGTCGACCAGGGCGGAGGCCGGGCGGTGCAAGGGCCGCACCAGATGAACGCGGAAGGGCAGGGACACGGCCAGCTTTCTCACCACCACACCCTGACCGGCAAACTCCAGCGCAGTGAGCGGATTGACCACGGCAATGCCGACGCCCTGACGCACCATGCTGCATACCGAGGCCGCGCTGTGGGTTTCCAGCACCATTTGCCGCTGCACCTGCTGTTCGGCAAACAGGCTATCCAGCTGCTGGCGGTAGATGTCGCTGACTGACAGGCTGATGAAGGCTTGGCCGGCGAAGTCGGCCAACTCCAGTACCGCCTTGTGGCACAGCGGGTGGCCGCTGGGCAGCACTGCGACTTCATCGGCACAGAAGATTTGCTGCTGACTGGTGCCCGCCGGCTGCAGCTGGCTTTCGGTCAGTCCCAGGTCATGGCGTTGCGCGGCCAGCCACTCTTCCAGCAAGGGCGACTCCTGCGGTGCGATGCTCAGCCTGACCTTGGGATAGCGTGCCAGAAAGCGCTGACAGACCGTTGGCAGCACCGCCTGGGAGAACATGGGTAGACAGGCGATGGACAGCTGGCCATGGTCGAAGTGACGCAAGGCTTCGGCGGTGCTGACAATGCGCTCCAGCCCCAGATAGGCACGCTGGACCTCTTCGAATAATTGCAGGGCCTGACGGGTGGGGCGCAGCCGGCCACGGACGCGTTCGAATAGCGTCAGGCCACTTAGTTGTTCCAGCCGGGCCAGTTCGCGGCTGATGGTGGGCTGCGAGCTGTGTAGCAGGATGGCGGCTTCGGTGACGCTGCCGGTGGTCATGATGGCGTGGAAGATTTCCACATGGCGCAGGTTGAAGGACATGGCGTGGCTCGGCTTGCTGGTGATGGTCATATCATAAATGAAAGACCTGGCGATAAATTGATATTTTATTTTCGTCGCAGGCTGCGGCAGTATCATGGCAATCATTGAATGGAATGCCATGAAAACTTTCGCCGCCCCCCAACTTGCCGCCCTGGCCGAACAATTCGGCGCCCCGCTGTGGGTATACGATGCCGCCGTGATTCGCGCCCGCATTGCCCAGCTCAAGCGGTTTGATGTGATTCGTTATGCGCAGAAGGCCAATTCCAATACCCATATCCTGCGCCTGATGCGTGAGCAGGGCGTGATGGTGGATGCGGTGTCGCTGGGCGAGATCGCGCGTGCGCGCCAGGCCGGTTACGATCTGTCTTCCGCCGAGCCGTCCGAGGTGGTATTCACCGCCGATGTGCTGGACCGCGCCACGCTGGACCAGGTGGTGGCCGAGCGCATCGTGGTCAACGCCGGCAGCATCGACATGCTGCGCCAGCTGGGTGAGCGTTCGCCGGGCCACCGCGTGTGGCTGCGCATCAATCCCGGTTTTGGTCATGGCCATAGCCACAAGACCAATACCGGCGGTGAAAACAGCAAGCACGGCATCTGGCATGCCGATCTGCCGGCGGCGCTGGCGGTGATTGCCGCTAGCGGCCTCAAGCTGGTGGGCATTCACATGCATATCGGTTCCGGCGTCGATTATGGCCATCTGCAGCAGGTATGCGGTGCCATGGTGGAGCTGGTACGCAGCCTGGGGCAGGACATCGAGGCCATTTCGGCCGGTGGCGGCCTGTCCATTCCTTATCGCGACAGCGATAGCCGCATCGATACCGAGCATTACTTCCAGCTGTGGGACGCCGCCCGCAAGGAAGTGGAACAGCTGCTGGGCCATGCCGTGCGGCTGGAAATCGAGCCGGGCCGCTTCCTGGTGGCCGAGTCTGGTGCCCTGATTGCCGAAGTGCGTGCGGTCAAAGCCATGGGCAGCCGCCATTTCGTGCTGGTGGATGCCGGCTTCAACGACCTGATGCGTCCTTCGCTGTATGGCAGCTACCACGAAATTTCGGTGCTGGAGCGCAGCGGTCAGGAGAAAACCGGTAAGGTCGCCACCGTGGTGGCCGGCCCCTTGTGCGAATCGGGTGATGTGTTTACCCAGCAGGAGGGCGGGGTGGTGGAAAGCCGCGACCTGCCGCCAGCGGTGGTGGGCGACTGGCTGGTGTTCCACGACGCCGGTGCCTATGGCGCGACCATGTCGTCCAATTACAATAGCCGCCCGCTGCTGGCCGAGGTATTGCTGGATGAGGCGGGCCCGCGCTTGATCCGTCGCCGCCAGACCATGGCCGAGCTGCTGGCGCTGGAGGCGGTGTAAGTCTGCGATCCTGGCAAAAAAAGCCCGCCGTTAAGGCGGGCTTTTTCATGTGCAGGTGCTGGCTTAGAACTCCTTGCGCAGCATCAGCCAGCTGGTGTTGGCATCCGGCTGCTCCAGTCCCAGCGCACGTTGGCCGCCAGCGTTTTGCCTGACCTGGCCATAGCCGGCTTGCAGCCAGCTGGTTTTGCTCAGGTAGTACTCGGCACCGATGGCCCACTGATTGGCACCCCAGTTCAGGCTCTGGCCATCTACCTTCACCTGGCGGCGGTGCGAATATACCGCCATGGGTTTGAAGTTGCCCATGCGATAAGCGGCGCTCAGCGCATACACCTGGCTGGTGAGCTTGTTGTTGCCGGTTTTGGCGATGCCGGCTTCGATAATGCCTGGAATCTCGAAGTCGTCGCTATTGTCCTGGTTCTTGTGGGCATTGCCGTACAGCGTGGTTTTTTGCAGGGTGGCGGCCAGTGACAGATTGTTGGCGTTGTAGCCGAATTCCAGCCGGTGCACGCCGCTGTTGTTGCTGGCAATGCTGTTCAGCTTGGTCAGATAGGCGTAGGTGGCGAAGTAGCCGTCGTCGGCGTAAGACAGGCGCAAGCCCCAGGTGTCACCGCTGCTCTTGCCATCCACCTGCTTTTCGCCGGCACCATATTGCAGGCTGCCCTGCACGCCGTACAGGCGTGGGCTATCGTAGCGCAGGCTGTTTCTGGCGCGGCTGTCGCCATAGTTGTTGCTGCCGAAGATGTCGCGCGCTTCGTACAGCGGGTAGGCAATGCCGCCTTTCACGTCGCGGCGCGGGCTGGACATGATGTCGGTGGCCTCGGTATCGGTCAGGACGTCATCGATAAAGCCGGCGCGCAGTCTGCCCCAGCCGCCTTCCAGCCCGACAAAGCTCATGCGGTTGGCCAGCCGGCCGCTGCCGGTACCGTTGTTGGGTACGCCATCCAGTGCCATGCCGGTTTCCACCTGCCAGATGGCCTGCAAGCCGTTGCCCAGATCCTCGCGACCCTTGAAGCCGATCTTGCTGCCGTAGTCGTCGATGCCGGTGGTCTGGCGGTAGTGGGTATCGGCACTTTTCATGCTGTTGATGCCAACGCGCATGGAGCCGTAAATGGATACGTCGGCCAGGGCCAGTGCGGGCAGGGTACAGGCCAGGGCTGCGACCAGAATGCGTGGGTTCATGGGTTTTCCTGATAATTGACGGGACTAGCCATTGCCGCAGTGGCGGAAGGCTGGGCGGGCTGAGTGTGCTGAGGCGGGCGAGTCAGCGTCAATGCGTCAGGGTAGGGTGGGTGTTTGGCGATTATTTACGTAAATTTGCGCTTATTTTTGTATATTTTCTTTTAATTGCAGGCAAGATGGGCGGCCTCTACGGGCTGGCCGCCTGGAGAGGGCGGGCTGCTGCTGTACCGAAGGTCGGGGCCTGCTTACGTATGCGTGGTCTGCCCAGGATAGGGATGAGGTGAGACTTGGTCGGTTCGACCGGCTTTTAGGGCAATTCCTGTCTTTCCTGGGAAGCCTCCGAGCCGGGCCGGACATGAAAACGCCTCCGGCTGGCGGAGGCGCTGGTAGCAGGCAAGGCCCTGATCGGGCCTTGTGCTTACATATTCATATTGTTGATGACGAACTTGACGCCCGGCACCTTCTCGGCGATGACGCCAGCCTTGAACATCTGCTGGTCATCGGTCATCTTGCCGTCGATGGTCACTTCCTGCTTTTTGCTGGCAACGTGCAGATTCAGTGCTTTCAGTTCCGGATCAGCATCCAGGGCGTTCTTCACATTGCTAGCCAGCTGTTCGTCAGTGGGAATGGCATCTTCGGCGTGGGCCATGAGGGGGGCGAAGCCAATGTTCAGGGCCAGGGTTGCCAACAGGGCGGAACGAGCGAAAAGGTGTTTCATGGTTATCTCCTTGCTTCAAGCAGCGTGATGGCCTGGCCGACCATTGCGATGGATCGCCAGTGGACTGTGTTGTGGCGACATGTTATCCACCTTTGTTTGCAGTTTTGTTGCGGCTCGATGAAATAGTGCATTTGGCGAACTCGCTTGCCAGGCCCGGGTCAGACGCGAGTCCTGACCGTGCAGCGCTGCGCCGCGCACGGTAACATGGCGGCTGGCTGTTTCCAGCCAGTCACCACCCTGATTTTTAAATTACGCAAGTTCCCGTCCATGCTGAAACGATTGTTGTTGCTGTTGCCACTGCTGTGGCTGGCAGCCTGTTCCACCACCACCCCTACCACGCCGCGTCCGGGCGATGGCGGCCTGCTGAGTCCGGCAGCGTTGCCGGCCTGGCAGCAGCAGAATATGGGCGACACCCTGTCGGCCCTGCAGCAAAGCTGCAAGGTCACGGCGCGCAAGCCGGCCTGGCAGGCGGTCTGTGCCGATGCCGCACGCATTCCTGCTAGTGATGGTGCACAGGCGCGGCAGTTTTTTGAAAGTCGCTTCAATGCCTGGGCGGTACGCGATAGCGCCGGCAGCGGCGGCTTGATTACCGGCTATTACGAACCTCTGCTCAATGGCAGCCGCAGCCGCAGCGAGCGCACGCCTTATCCGGTATATGGCGTGCCGGCCGACCTGCTGGTACTGGACTACCCGCCCGCCTTGCATGGTCGCAGCGTGCTGGTAGCACGCAAGGCTGGTGGCAATCGTCTGCAGTTGCTGCCGGGCAAGAATGAAGCAGCGCCGGGCGAGATTGAAATCCGCCCGGCGGATTTTCCCGTGGACAGCCGCAGCAACAAGCTCAAGGGGCGGCTGGCGGGTAACCGTCTGCTGCCGTATTACACCCGGGCCGAGATTGCCCAGGGCAAGGGCGTGGCCAGTGCGCCGGTACTGGCCTGGGTGGAGGACCCTGTGGAGCTGTTCTTCCTGCAGGTACAGGGCTCGGGCCGCATCCAGCTGGAAGACGGCAGTTTTCTGCATGTCGGCTATGCCGAGCAGAATGGTTATGCCTATCAGTCGATTGGCAAATGGCTGGTGGAAAAGCGCGAGTTGACGCTGTCTGCCGCCTCGATGCAGGGCATACAGGGCTGGATCAAGGCCAACCCCGGCCGGCAACAGGAGCTGTTTGCAGTCAACCCCAGCTATGTCTTCTTCAAGACGCTGCCGGGCGGCGACAGTGGCCCGGCCGGTGCACTGGGCGTGCCGCTGACCGGTGGTTACAGCATTGCGGTTGATCCGCATTACATTCCGCTGGGGACGCCGGTCTATCTGGCAACGACCTGGCCGCTCAGTCAACAACCACTGACCCGGCTGGTGCATGCCCAGGATACCGGCAGCGCCATTCGTGGCGCGGTGCGCGCCGATCTGTTCTGGGGCTATGGCAGCGAGGCCGGCATGTATGCCGGCCGGATGAAACAGAATGGCAGCATGTGGATGCTGCTGCCCAAGGGGATGACGCCGTCGATGGCGGCAGCGCCTTAGCGCCTGTTCATAGGCTGCTGGATTGAGCCGAGATGGGGGTGATACTGCGTTAAAAACGCCTGCGGAATGCTCATTTACGCTAGGTAAACGCCGCTTCCTTACGCGTTTTTGCTTGGTCTCACTCTGGCTCGCGGGACGCTGAGCAGGCTCTTAACATGACAACGGACGACAAGAACGGATGAAAGCAAGCTGGCTGGGATGGGGAATGCTGTTGGCGCTGTTGGCAGCTTGCGGCAAACAAGGCGAGGGTGCTGCCAGTGGCAAGGCCGTGGCCTCCGCTGCCGTGGCCGGCGCACGCGAGCTGTCGCGCGCCGATGTGGAGGTGGCGCAGCTGTCTGCCTTGCGTGATGCCTTGCCGTTTACCGGTACGCTGGCCGCGCTGAAAAGCAGCAGCATCGCCGCCGAGGTGGAAGCCAGGGTCAAGGATGTGCTGGTGCGCGAAGGCGAGTCCGTGCGGCAGGGGCAGGAGCTGGCACGGCTGGACTCCGAGTCGCTGGACCAGTCGGTCAGCGAGCAGCAGGCCCAGCTGGCCGCTAACCAGTCGCGGCTGAAGCTGGCGCGCACCAAGCTGGACAAGCAGCACGAGCTGCTGCAAAAGGGTTTCATTTCCCAGCTGGCCTATGACGAGGCCGAGAGCGAATTCACCGTGCGCCAGGGCGAGCTGCAGGCGCAGATCAGCCAGCTGGCACGGGCGCGGCGCTTGCAGGCCGATAGCGTGGTGCGCGCCCCGATAGCCGGCGTGGTCTACGAGCGCAAGATCAACCCCGGTGAAATCGCCGCCAAGAATGCCCGGCTGTTTTCCATTGCCGACCTCAGCGTGCTGGAGTTGAGCGCGACGGTGCCGGCGCAATGGATAGGCCGCATTCAGCCCGGCCAGCAGGCGTGCTTCAGCGTGGAAGGCCTGCCCGACGAGTTGAGCGGTGCCGTGGTGCGCGTCAATCCGGTGGCGCAGAGCGGCACCCGCAGTTTTCTGATTTATATCCGTGTCGACAACCGCGACGGCCGGCTCAAGGCCGGGCAGTTTGCCAAGGGCGGCGTGGTATTGCGCCAGCTGGAGGGGCAGGTGGTGCTGCCGCAGAACGCGGTGCAGGATTTGCAGGGCAAGCCCTGGGTCATGCTGGTGGAACATGGCCGGCTACAGCGCCTGCCGGTGCAGCTGCTGCTATGGTCGCAGACCGAACGCAAGGTGGCGCTGCAAGGGGTGAAGCCCGGCCAGCTGGTTCTGTCCGCCGCGCTGCTGGGTGTGGCTGCCGGTGATGCCGTCAGCCTGCCGGCCGGCCTCAAGTAAGGGGATGATGCCATGTGGTTGACCCGTGTCAGCGTGCGCAATCCCTACTTCGCCACCGTGTTGATGCTGACCTTGCTGGTGCTTGGCCTGTTTGCCTGGTCGCGGCTGCCGGTGGAGGAGCTGCCCGACATCCGTTTCCCGGTTGCCGTCATCACCACCCAGTACAGCGGTGCCTCGCCCGAAGTGGTAGAAAGCGAAGTCACCCGCCCGCTGGAAGAGGCCATCAACACCATCAATGGCGTCAAGCACATCCGCTCCTATTCCTTCGAAGGCAGTTCCACCATCGTGGTGGAGTTCGCGCTGACAGTAGACCCCAATATCGGTGTACAGGATGTACGCGACCGGGTGGGCGGGGTGCAGGGCCGTTTTCGCCGTGAAATCGCTACGCCATCGGTATCGCAATTCAATCCCAACGACCAGCCGCTGCTGTCGGTCAGCTTCAGCTCCAGCCAGGTGTCGCAGCGCATGCTGACCACCTGGCTGGAAAACACGCTGAAAAAGCGGCTGCAAACAGTGTCCGGCGTGGGCGAGGCCAAGGTGGTGGGCGGTGTGAAGCGGCAGATCCGCATCGACGTCGACCCCTACCGGCTGGAAGCCAGTGGCCTGTCGCTGCAGGAAGTGGCCGATGCCATCCGCGCCGGTAACCGCGACTACCCGGCCGGTGCCGTCAGCACGGCCAGCAATGAGCTGAGCGTGCGCGTCAGCGGCAAGCTCAAGTCACCGGACGACTTTGCCAGCCTGGTCACCGGCTATCGCAATGACAGCCCCATCCGCCTGTCCGACATCGCCAGTGTCAGCGATGCCGAGGCCGAAGCGGACAGCCTGGCGCTGATCGACGGCAAGCCCGGCGTTGGCATGGATATCCGCGCGGCACGCGGTGCCAACGTGGTGGAGGTGGCCGACGGCGTCAAGCAGGTGATTCGCCAGTTGCAAGGCCAGCTGCCGCCGGGCACCCAGGTGCGCTTTACCTATGACAAGTCGGAAGACGTCAGGAAATCGCTGGCCAATGTCGAAGCCAGCTTGCTGGAGGGCGCGGCACTGACGGTGCTGATCGTCTTCCTGTTTCTGGGCAGCTGGCGCAGCACGGTGATTACCGGCCTTACCCTGCCGGTAGCGCTGATCGGCACCCTGTTTGCGCTGCAGGCGCTGGGTTTCACCCTGAACCTGATGACGCTGATGGCGCTGTCGCTGTCCATCGGCCTGCTGATTGATGACGCCATCGTGGTCCGCGAAAACATCGTGCGGCATCGCCATCTGGGCAAGAGCCATTATCAGGCGGCGCTGGATGGCACCAATGAAATCGGCCTGGCGGTGCTGGCCACCACCTTGACTGTGGTGGCGGTGTTTTTGCCGGTCGGTTTCATGAGCGGCATCATCGGCAAGTTTTTCCACCAGTTCGGCCTGACCGTGACCGTGGCGGTGCTGATTTCCATGCTGGTCAGCTTTACCCTCGACCCGATGTTGTCGTCGATCTGGCCCGATCCGCACCAGCACGGCGACCGCCATCGCGGCCCGCTGGGCCGGCTGCTGGATGGGTGTGAACGCTCGCTGGACCGGCTGGCCGAGCGCTATGTGACGGCCATCGGCTGGACGCTGCGGCATCGCAAGACGGTGCTGAGCGGTGCGCTGCTCCTGCTGCTGGGTAGCTGCATGCTGGTGCCACTGATCGGTGGTGAATTCATGCCACGGCAGGACAAGGGCAAGTTTTCGCTATCGTACAAGACCGCTCCCGGCTCTTCGCTGGATTACACCACCAGCAAGGGGCGTGAGCTGGAAACCTTGCTGCGTCGGCTGCCGGCCGTGCAGTCCATCCAGCTGACTGCCGGCAGCGGCAGTTTCGGCTCGGGCAAGAGCGATGGCCAGCTGGTGGTGGATCTGGGTAGCAAGAGCACGCGTAGTCACAGCCTGTTCAGCGTGATGCAGCAGGCACGGGCTGCCGTCAGCCGGGTGGCCGGGGTGGAGATCCTCTCGCTGGAAGAAATGGGCAAGGAAGGCCCCGGTGGCAAGCCCATCAATATCGGCCTGCGCGGCAGCAATCTGACCGAGCTGGATGTCGCGGCCAATGCCTTGATCAAGCAGCTGGCCAAGGTAAAAGGAGTGGGCGATCTGCAAAGCAGCCTGGCCGATGCCGACCCCGCGCTCAAGCTGGACATCCGCCGCGATGCGGCGGCCAGCCTGGGGGTGGATCTCAATCGCGTGGGCAGCACGCTGTCGCAGCTCTTGGCCGGGGATGTGGTGGGCAGCTGGGAAGCACCGGATGGCGAAAACTACGATGTACTGCTGCAAGTGCCGCGCAGTGAGCGGCGCAATGAATTGCTGGACATCATTACCGTGGCCGGGCGGCCGGATGCCAATGGCGCAGCCAGCATGGTGCCGCTGTCCACGGTTACCCGGCTCAGCCCTGGCCTCAGCCCGCGCCAGATCGACCGCGTCGACCTGCTGCGCCAGGTGACTGTCACCGGCAATATCGCCGGGCGGGATGCCGGCTCGGTGTTTGCCGACATCAGCAAGATCACCGCTACTTTCAAACTGCCGCCCGGCGTGGTGCTGGCCGAGGAAGGCGAGCGCCGCGACATGGAAGAATCCCTGGGCTATGCCGTGCAGGCGCTGGCCATGGGGGTGATCTTCATCTACATGATCCTGGCGGCGCAGTTCCGCAGCTTTACCCAGCCGCTGGCCATCATGGTGGCGCTGCCACTGGCTTTCGTCGGGGTATTCCTGGCCTTGTGGCTGACCGGCTCCACCCTCAATATGTTCTCGGTGATCGGCATCATCATGCTGATGGGGCTGGCGGCCAAGAACGGCATTCTGCTGGTGGATTTCATCAATCAGGCGCGGCGTGAGGGCCTGGGCCGTAGCGAGGCCATCATCGAAGCTGGCCGGGTCCGGCTACGCCCCATCATGATGACCAGCCTGGCGATGATTTTCGGCATGCTGCCGATGGCGCTGGGCGGCGGCGAAGGGGCAGAAACCCGCGCGCCGATGGCGTATGCCATTATCGGCGGCATGATCACCTCCACCCTGCTGACCCTGATTGTGCTGCCGGTGGTTTACAGCTATCTGGACAGCTTGCGGCTATGGTTGCGGCGTTGGCTGGCACCCGCCGGCAGTGGCGTTGACCTGCCGCGCTAGCTGGCCATTCCGTCAGTATCGCAGCATGCTTGGCCCAGGTCCTGCCTACACTGCAATACCCCGCAGCCGCTGCGGCAGTGATTGTTTGATGCATCTGTTATAACAGTATGAATAAACAGTAAGGTAGCTGCCATGTTCAAGCCACTTGCCACCCTGTTGTTGTCCTTGCTGTTGAGTGCCCACTCCCTGGCCGCCGTGCCGGTGCAGCCGGTGCGCTATGCGCTGGTGTCCGGGCTGAGCGATCCGCATCGCGCCTATATGCTGGCCCTGTTGCAACTGGCCTGCGACGAAGCCCGGCTGCGCTGCCAGCTGCTTGGCACCAGCACCATGAACCAGTCGCGCGCCCTGGTGCAACTGAGCAAGGCCAATGGTGGCATCGACCTGTTCTGGGGCATGACCAGCAAGGAGCGCGAGCAGAAGACCTTGCCGATCCGCATTCCGCTGGACAAGGGACTGATTGGCTGGCGTGTGGCACTGGTTCCGGCCGAACGGCCCGATTTGCTGGCGGGCATCAGCACCCGTCAGCAACTGGCGCGGCTGGTGGCCGGACAGGTGGACGACTGGCCGGATACGAGCATCCTGCGCAGTGCTGGCCTGAAAGTGCTGACCAGCCAGGATTATGGCAATCTCTTTCCCATGTTGCAGCGCAAGCGTTTCGACTATTTCCCGCGCAGTGTGATGGAAGTGCAGCGCGAGGCTGCCCTGCCGGTGGCGCAGGGGCTGGTGATCGATCCGCACCTGCTGCTGCGCTATCCCGCCGCCATGTATTTCTTTGTCAGCCCGCATCAGCCCCAGTTGGCCAGCCAGTTGGAGCAGGGTTTGCGCATGGCCTTGCAGGATGGCCGTTTCAACCAGCTGTTCCAGCGCTATAACGGTCAGGTTCTGGCCGGGCTGGCGCTGGCCAAGCGCACGCTGATCGAGCTGGACAATCCCTTGTTGCCACCAGCCACCCCGCTACAGGATTCCAGCCTGTGGTATCGCCCCTGACATCGGCCAGCCACCTCAGTGCTGGCTGCCTTCCTCTTCCAGCCAGCGGCAGAATGCCGTTACCAGTTCATCGTCTACCAGTGCTTGTGGCACCGCCCAGGAATAGCCGCGCACGGTGATTTCCGGCCCGGCCAGCGGTGCGACCAGCTTGCCGCTGGCCAGCTCGCTTTCGATGACCGGCAGCGCCCCCAGCGTCACCCCCAGTCCGTCCACTGCGGCTTGTAAAGCCAGGTAGTAATGGTCGAAATGCTGATCGGCTGCTGATTGCAAGGCCGGCACCCCGGCCGCGGCCAGCCAGCGTGCCCAGGCCACCGGCCGGGTTTCCGCGTGCAGCAGGGTATGGGCGGCGAGGTCGGCAGGCTGCCTGATGGGCAGGCGCTGCAGCAGGGCCGGGCTGCACACCGGTATCTCCCGTTCGGTGAGGAAGGCATGCGAGACAAAACCATGCCAATGGTCCTTGCCACGGCGGATGGCGATGTCGAAATCGGCATTCTGGTTGTTGATGCTGGCATCCGAGGTCGCCAGCCGCAGCTCGACGCCGGGATAGCGCAGCTGGAAGCGGGTGAGCCGCGGCAGCAGCCAGTGCATGGCCAGGGTGGGGGTGACATTGATATTCAGCCGCCGTCCCTGCTTGCGTGCCGTCAGCTTTTCGGTGGCACCGGCAATGCTGTCCAGTGCCGCCTGAATGGCTGGCAGGTAGGACTGGCCGGCCACCGACAGCCGCACGCGCCGGCCGTGGCGTTCGAACAGCTCCACGCCCAGCCACTGTTCCAGCTGCTGGATCTGGCGACTGATGGCACCGTGGGTCACATACAGCGCGCTGGCGGCTGCGCTGAAACTACCGTGGCAGGCAGCGGCTTCAAAGGCTTTCAGCGCATTGAGCGGGGGAAGGCGTCGGTTCATGCTGGTGAGTTTAGCTCACATGGAAAGCCATAAAAACTCGTTTGTTGATTAGGGCTGGGCGGGCTAGGCTTGCAGCATGACTTCATCCCTGATCATTCCAAGCCGCCGCCAGTTGTTCCTGGGCTTTTTCAGCATAGGACTCAGCGGTTTCGGCGGTGTGCTGCCGCTGGCCCATCGCATGCTGGTACAGCAGCGCCGCTGGCTGAGCGAAGAAGAATTCACCGAACTGCTGGGCCTGGGGCAGATTCTGCCTGGTCCCAATATCGTCAATATGTCCATCGCCATCGGTTCACGCTTTCATGGCGTGGCAGGTGCCTGGCTGGCCGTGGCCGGCCTGATGCTGGCGCCGCTGGTCATCGTGCTGAGCATGGCCATGCTGTACGACCATTACCAGAGCCTGCCGGATGTGCAGGGTACCTTGCGTGGCCTTGCCTCAACGGCGGCCGGCCTGTTGCTGGCCATGGCGCTGCGCATGGGCGAGAAAATAGAGCGCCATGCGGTGGCCGCCGTGTTTGCGCTGCTTACCCTTCTGGCTGTTGGCGTGCTGCGCTGGCCGCTGCTGCTGGTGTTGCTGGTGCTGGCTCCGGTATCGGTATGGCTGGCGCGCCAGCGCGGTCGGGCAGGAGAGAAAGCATGATGCTGCTGCTGTCGCTACTGGCCAGTTTTTCCGTGTTCTCGCTGATGGCAGTGGGTGGTGCCATTACCCTGATTCCGGAAATGCATCATTACGTGGTGGAAAGCCATCACTGGATGAGTGGCCAGGAGTTTGCCGCGCTGTTTGCCATTGCCCAGGCTGCGCCGGGGCCGAATGTGCTGGTGGTCAGCCTGATCGGCTGGAAGGTGGCCGGCCTGGCCGGAGCTTTCGCCGCCACGGTGGGGATGTGTGGCCCCTCGTCACTGCTGTGTTATTACGTGGCCCGGCTGTGGCAACGCTGGCATGCCTCGCCATGGCGGCGCGCCATCGAGCGCGGTCTGGCACCACTGACCATCGGCCTGGTGACCGGCAGTGCCATGCTGATGAGCGAGGCCGCCAACCAGCATTGGTCCGGCTGGTTGTTGTGTGCCGGCAGCACCGTGCTGGCCTGGCGTACCCGCGTCAATCCGCTGTGGCTGCTGGCTGGCGGCGCACTGCTGGGCTTTGCTGGCTGGATCTGAGCGCCCCGGTTCCGGCAGGTGCCGGGCGGCGTCATCTGTGTTTCATGCAGAGCCGTCACACTGCGCTTTACTGCCGCCGCCGGAGCCTGCATGTCTTCCTCTGCCATTCCCGTACGCCTCAATCTGCTCTTGCTGCTGCTGGCGCTGCGCTTGTGGCTGGTCGAACTGGTGGCAGTGCCGCTGGCGGTGGCCTGGTTTCATCCCGCTTACGGTCTGTTGCTGGTGGCGGCGGTACTGCTGATTCCGCTGCGCTGGCAGCTGTTGCACGAAGCCGTGCATGGGCTGCTGCTGCCTTCGGTGCGTTACAACCGGCTGGCCGGACGCCTGCTGGGCATCAGCCTGGGCATTCCCTTTGATGTATGGCGGCAGGCGCATCATCTGCATCACCGCTACAGCCGCAGTGCGGCCTGTCGGGTGGAGGTGTATGAGCCGGGCGAGGAGGCGGGCTGGCAGCGCCGGCTTTATCTGTGGCTGCGGCTGTGTGGTGCGGCCTATCTGATGGCGCTGGCCGGCAGCCTGCTGCTGCTGTTCTGCCCGGCCCTCGGACGCTGGCGCTGGCTGGCCGGGCGCGCACCCTTGCTGCCCTTGTTGCAGCGTCGTGTGTGGCGCAGCCCGCAGCGACACTGCGCGCGGTTGGATGCCCTGCTGGCCTGGCTGCTGCCCGGCCTGTCATTGCTGATCTACGGCGCGCACGACTGGATGCTGTGGCTGGCTTTGCTGGCGCGTGCGTTGTTGATCTCGCTGACCGATCACGTCTGCTTTGCCGGCCAGCCGCTGGGCGATGCGCGCCGTGCCGCCAATCTGGCGCTGCCGCGCTGGCTGGGCCTGTGTCTGCTCAACAGCCATTTGCGCGGTGTGCACCATCTGTGGCCACAGCTGTGCTGGCAGGCGCTGCCGCAGCGTTTCGTCTCTGCCCGGCTGGAGTGGGATGGCCGTTTCAGCCAGGCAATCTGCCTGCGCCAGTGGCGTGCCACTCCCGCCACCGGCCTGCCGGTAATACCCCGGCGCAAGGCAGGGACAGGTATAATGCCGGCTGATTCCATTACGCCAAGCTAGCAAGCCCATACCATCATGACCCAGCTCAAGAACGATACTTTCCTGCGCGCGCTCCTGAAGGAGCCGGTTGAATATACCCCCATCTGGATGATGCGCCAGGCTGGACGCTACCTGCCGGAATACCGCGCCACCCGCGCCCGCGCCGGCAGCTTCATGGGCTTGTGCACCAGCCCGGATTACGCCACCGAAGTCACCTTGCAGCCGCTGGAGCGTTTCCCGCTGGATGCAGCCATCCTGTTTTCCGACATCCTCACCGTGCCGGACGCCATGGGGCTGGGCCTGTACTTCGCCGAAGGCGAAGGCCCCAAGTTCGAGCGCCCGCTGCGCGATGAAAGCGCCATCCGCGCCCTGAGCGTGCCGGCGCTGGACAAGCTGCAATACGTGTTTGATGCCGTCTCCAGCATCCGCAAGGCACTGGACGGCCGCGTGCCGCTGATCGGCTTTTCCGGCAGCCCCTTCACCCTGGCCTGCTACATGATCGAAGGCGGCGGCTCGGATGATTTCCGCAACGTCAAAGCCATGCTGTACAGCCGTCCGGAATTGCTGCATCACATTCTGGCCGTCAACGCCCAGACCGTGACCGATTACCTGAATGCCCAGATCGATGCCGGCGCGCAAGCCGTGCAGATTTTCGACACCTGGGGCGGCGCGCTCAGTCATGCGGCCTATAAGGAATTCTCGCTGGCCTATATGCAGCGCATCGTGGCCGGTCTCAAGCGCGAGGCCGATGGCCGCCGCGTGCCGGTCATTGTGTTCACCAAGAACGGTGGCCAGTGGCTGGAAGAGATTGCCGCCATCGGTGCCGACTGCGTAGGCCTGGACTGGACCACCGATATCGGTCTGGCCCGTGCCCGTGTCGGCGACAAAGTCGCCCTGCAAGGCAATTTCGACCCGAACGCGCTGTTTGGCTCGCCGGCAGCCATCGAAGCCGAGGCTGCACGTATCCTGGCGGCCTATGGACAGGGTTCCGGCCATGTCTTCAATCTGGGTCACGGCATCTCCCAGCATGCCGACCCCGAGCACGCCGCCGCCCTGGTAGCGGCCGTGCATCGTCTGTCCCGTCCCTTCCACCAGTAAGTGTGCATAGGCCGGGGCTGCGCCCTGGCCTGTTGGCATTTGCAAGTACGGCCTGATCAATTCCCGCTTTGTTGCAAAGGTATTTCTCAAAACAGTCTGATTTATCAGCTGTTTCATCCATTGCGGGGTGTGGGGTATCGCCCCAGCCGGGACGGACTTTCTGCAGTATGTGCAGCCTTTTTTGCCCTGCTGATCAAAGGGGTGTTGACAGCATTGCCCGGTGGTGTTCTCAGAGTTATTCACACTGGGAACTGTAGCTGTGCAGACTTGTCAAGCCCACTGGGCAATATTAGTGCTGCGCTTTTAAGTAATTGAAAAATAAGCACTTATTCTTCTGATTAATTTTTGTGCAATCTAATGGAAATGCTGATTTAATAGCCTTTCCCCGGCCAGTAAACGAGTTGTTCACAAAGATATCCACAGCTTCTGTGCATAGATCGCGCAAAGCCTTGTCGGAATTGGGTTTGATGTAAAAGGGAAAATTGCCGTGGGTCTTCAGAGAGTTCAGGTGGTGGTCGATCTGCCCCTATTTGGCGCATTTACCTACCTGTCTCATTTTGCAGTCAGCCCCGGTCAGCGGGTGGCTGTTCCCTTTGGTAATCGCCTGTTGTGTGGCGTGGTTGTCACTGGCATACCCCCCGAGGGTTTGCTCGACAGCCAGCTCAAACAGCTGGAGCAGGTATTTGACAGCCTGCCCCCCTTGTCGGCCGACTTCCTCGCGCTGGCCGAATTCGCCGCCGCTTACTATCACTTTCCCCTGGGTCAGACCCTGTTCACCGCCCTGCCCACCGGGCTGCGCGAGGCGCGCGACATCACCCCGCCGGACGAGCGCCCGTATGGCCTGACTGAGGCGGGCCTCGCCGCGATGCCGGCCGCGCGGCAGCGGGCGCGGCTAGCCTTGTGGCAGGCCTTGGGCGATGGCCCGCTCAGCCAGCCCCAGGCGCGGCAGATCACGCCGCAGGCTGGCAAGATCCTGGCCGACTGGCTGGCCGCAGGCCTGGTACAGCGGCTGGAGCCGGAAATCCAGCCGCTAGAGCTGGGCCCCAGTCCGCAGTTGAATGCCGACCAGCAGGCGGCACTGGATGCCTTGAGCTGTGAGCCGGCTGGTTTCCAGGCCTGGCTGCTGCATGGCATTACCGGCAGTGGCAAGACCGAAGTCTATCTGCAGCGCATTGCGCTCTGCCTGGCACAGCGGCAGCAGGTGCTGGTGCTGGTGCCGGAAATCAACCTGACCCCGCAACTGATCGAGCGCTTCCTGCAGCGCTTTCCCGCCAGTCGCATTGCCGTACAGCACAGCCAGTTAGCCGAGGGAGAGCGCCTGCGCAACTGGCTGGATGCCTGGCAGGGGCGGGCCGACATCATCATCGGCACCCGGCTGTCGGTGTTCACCCCCATGCCACGGCTGGGCATGATCGTGGTGGATGAAGAACATGACGGCTCCTTCAAGCAGCAGGACGGCCTGCGCTACCATGCGCGTGACCTGGCGATCTGGCGTGCGCGCCGTGCCGGCATTCCCATCGTGCTGGGCAGCGCCACGCCCAGCCTGGAAACCGTGGCCAATGTCGAGGCTGGCCGCTACCGCCAGCTCAAGCTCAATCAGCGCGCCCACGGGGCTGCGCGCTTGCCGACGGTGCGGCTGGTGGATACCCGTCGCGCCAAGCTGGTCGAGGGATTGTCCGATCCGGTGATCAAGGCGCTAGCGGCGCGGTTGGAGCGCCAGGAAATGAGCCTGGTGTTCATCAACCGCCGTGGCTTTGCCCCGGTGCTAGCTTGTACGGATTGCGGCTGGACCAGCGGTTGTCCGCGCTGCTCCACCCGGCTGGTACTGCATCTGCTGGAGCGCAAGCTGCGCTGCCATCATTGCGGCTGGGAGGAGAACGTCCCGCATGCCTGCCCGGAATGTGGCGCACCGGATATCAAGCCGCTGGGCGAGGGCACGCAAAGGCTGGAGTCGGCACTGGGCCGGCTGTTTCCGGAGGCCCGCATCCTGCGCATCGACCGCGACACCACCCAGCGCAAGCAGGCCTGGGACGAGATTTACCGCAAGGTCCATGCCGGCGAGGTCGACATGCTGGTCGGCACCCAGATGCTGGCCAAGGGGCATGACTTTGGCACCTTGTCGCTGGTGACGGTGCTCAATGCTGACGGCGGGCTGTACTCGGCCGATTATCGTGCTTCCGAGCGGCTGTTTGCCCAGCTCACCCAGGTGGCCGGCCGCGCCGGCCGGGCCGATGCACCGGGTGAAGTGCTGGTGCAGACGCAGTGGCCGGAGCACCCGCTGTATCAGGCCCTGGTGGCGCATGATTTCGACGGTTTTGCCGCCAGCTTGCTGCAGGAACGCCGCCAGGCGGCTTTCCCGCCCTCGGTCTATCAGGCCCTGTTGCGCGCCGATGCCCCGGAGCTTGCCAGTGCTACGGCCTTTCTCACCCACGTCCGCCAGCAGATGCAGGCACTGGCGGCCGAGGTGCTGATATCCGGCCCGGCCCCGGCGCTGATGGTGCGGCTGGCCAATCGCGAACGGGCGCAACTGGTGCTGGAGTCGGCCAATCGTCAGGCCCTGCACCGTTTTCTTGATCAACTGCCCCCGCTGCTGGATGCCCAGGCGCGCCAGCACGGCCGTGGCTTGCGCTGGTCGCTCGATATCGACCCGCAGGAGATGTAATGAAGTCAGTCATACACGCATTCGCCCTGATCTTGCTCACCAGTACGGCGGGTGCCGCCACGCTGGACCTGCACGGGCTGAAGCCGGATGAAGTCGCCATCTGGGCGGCACCGGTCGAGGGCGGTACCGAACTGGCCAGCCTGCGCGCCGATGCGGCGGTTAATCCAGCCTCCACCATGAAGTTAGTGACCAGCTGGACCGCACTCAACCGCCTCAAGCCCGGCTACCGCTGGACTACGCGGCTGGTGTCGGCGGCTCCGCTGGAAAACGGCGTATTGAAGGGCGACCTGGTCTGGGTGGGGGCGGGCGATCCACGCTTTAGTACCGCCAATCTGCAAGAGCTGCTGCGTGGCCTGCGCCAGCGTGGCGTGCAGCGTATCGATGGCCGGCTGCTGCTGGACAAGAGCGCTTTCAGCAGCATAGGCACGGCGGAAAATTTCGGTGGTGACGAGGGCAAGTCGTTTACGGTTGAGCCGGATACCCATCTCACCGGCCTGAAAGTGGCCTGGTTGCGTTTTTTCAATGACGCCAATGGCGCACGGGTGGTGCTGGACCCGCCGCTGGCCGGTGTCAGTGTGCAGGCCAAGTTGAGCAGTGCCGGTGGCAGCGCCAGTTGCCCGGACGTCAGGCAATGGGTGCAAATCCGCCAGCAAGCCGGGCAGATCGAGGTCAGCGGCAAGCTGCCGGCTGCCTGCGATGGCAGTCAGGCCTATGTGAATGTGCTGGAGCACAATGACTTTGCCGCCCAGTCGTTTGCCGTGCTGTGGGCCGAGCTTGGGGGCAGCGGCCCGCAGAGCGTGGCGATTGCACCGGCACCGGCAGGGGCGCGCACACTGGCGCAATTCCAGTCCGAGCCGCTGACCGTGGCGCTGGCCGATATCAACAAATACAGCAACAACACCATGGCACGCACCGTCTATCTGACACTGGGGCGGGAAGAAGGGGGGAGCGATACCCCGGCCGCCGCCCAGCGCGCGGTACGCCGCTTGCTGGCCGAGCAGCATATTTCCGACGAAGCGCTGGTGCTGGAAAACGGCTGCGGCCTGTCGCGGCGCGAGCGGGTGTCGGCCCGTTTGCTCGGCCAGGTACTGCTGAATGCCGCGCGTGGCCCCTATGGTGGCGAGCTGCTGGCCAGTCTGCCGCTGGCCAGCGAGGACGGCACGCTCAAACGGCGCTTTGCCAGCATCGGCCCGCGGCTGCGCATGAAAACCGGCACGCTGAAGGACGTCAAGGCGCTGGCCGGTTACTGGCAGGCTGCCGACGGGCGACGGCTGGCCATCGTGGCCATCATCAACAGCCCGCGTGCGCTGGCGATGGGGCCGGCACTGGACGGCATCGTGGCGGATCTGATCCACCGCTTCGACCGCAGCGCACCGGATAGCAGCCAGCTGCCAGCCGCAGAAGCTATAATGCAGCCCTGAATCCCACCACGCATTAAACAGGTTTTGTCATGAAACACGTCACCATGTATACCACCGCAGTCTGCCCCTACTGCATCCGCGCCAAGCAAGTGCTGGCCAGCAAGGGCGTGACCGGCATTGAAGAAATCCGCATTGATCTGGACGATGCGGCACGCGATCACATGATGAGCAGCACCGGCCGGCGCACCGTGCCACAAATCTTCATCGGCGACACCCATGTCGGCGGCTGCGACGATCTGGTGGCTCTGAACCAGGCCGGCAAGCTGGACGTGCTGCTGGCTGATTGACCGCCATCAAGCAAGCACGGAGTCGCCTGCTGCCATGGCCCATTCCCGCTGGGCCGCACTGGCCGCACACCGTGCTTTCATGCGATGATGCAAACCTGATTTTCCTTTGCAACCGGCCGCCCGGGGCGGCCATCAGCGAGACTGAGACATGAGCGAGCAACAAGAGCTGCAACCGGTATTCTCCATCGAAAAAATCTACGTAAAAGATCTGTCCCTGGAAGTGCCGAATGCACCGCAGGTCTATCTGGAAGCGGCCCAGCCGGAAATCGACATGCAGCTGGCCAGCGAAGGCAAGCAGATTGATGACGGCTTCTATGAAGTGGCGCTGACCGTGACCGTGACCGCCAAGCTGCCGGAAAAAACCATGTTCCTGTGCGAAGTGACCGAAGCCGGTATCTTCCGCATCGAAAACGTGCCGGTCGAAGACATCGAACCCATTCTTGGCGTGGCCTGCCCGAACATCCTGTTCCCCTATGCCCGTGAGACTGTTTCCAATCTGGTGAACCGCGCTGGCTTCCCGCCGGTACTGCTGTCGCCGATCAACTTCGAAGCGCTGTACATGCAGCAGCGCGCCCAGCAAGCCGAAGCCGGCAACGCCTGATGCTGCGCCGCCTCGTCGCCGCTGCTGCCGTGCTGGCCGGGCTGTATGCCCTGCCGGCGCAGGCGCTGGAATTCCGTTCGGTCAAGGAAACCGGTGTGGCGCTGTACGAGGCGCCCACATTGAGTGCCAAAAAGCTGTTCGTGGTCAGCCGCTATTATCCGGTGGAAGTGTTGTCCAGCCAGAAAGAGTGGTCGCGCGTGCGTGACGCCACTGGCGGCATCGCCTGGATTCCGCTGGCGGCACTGTCCGGCCAGCGCTGGTTGCTGGTGACGGCCGACCAGACCGTGGTGCGCGCCACGGCCTCTGCCGATGGCCAACCCGTGTTCAGCGTGGCCCGCGATGGCGTGCTGCAATGGCAGGAAGCGCCCAAGGATGGCTGGGTCAAGGTCAAGCACCGCGACGGCAGCAGCGGCTTTGCCCGTATCACCGATCTGTGGGGCCTGTAAATGAAACTGGCCATTCTGGGGAGTGGGGCATGGGGTAGCGCCTTGGCGCTGGCTTTTGCCCGTCATCATGATGTCAGCCTGTGGGGGCGCGATGCCGCCCAGATGTCCGACATGGCGGCCGAGCGTGTCAACCGCCGCTATCTGCCGGACTGTCCCTTTCCCGACAGCATCACGCTGACCGCGGAATTGCCACGTGCCATCCACGGCGCCGAGCTGATCCTTATCGTCACCCCCATCGTTGGCCTGCGGCCTACCTTGCGGGCGTTGACGGCACTGTCTTCCGCGCTGCCGCCCATCCTGTGGGCGTGCAAGGGCTTCGAAACCGGCTCCAGCCTGCTGCCGCATCAGGTGGTGGCCGAAGAGTTGCCGACTGATCACCCCTGTGGCGTATTGTCCGGCCCCAGTTTCGCCCGTGAAGTGGCGGAAGGCCTGCCGGCCGCAGTAACCATTGCCGCGGATGACGGCGAGTTTGCCCGGCGCATTGCGCGTGAGCTGCACAGCCCGCTGCTGCGGCTGTATGCCAATGATGATCTGGTGGGTGTTGAAGTGGGTGGCGCGGTCAAGAATGTGATGGCCATTGCCACTGGCGTAGCCGATGGGCTGGGTTTTGGCATGAATGCCCGCGCCGCGCTCATTACCCGTGGTCTGGCGGAAATCACCCGTCTGGCCAGTGCGCTGGGTGCCAGCCAGCAGACCATGATGGGCTTGTCCGGCATGGGCGATCTCATTCTCACCTGCACCGGCGCGCTGTCGCGCAATCGTCAGGTGGGGCTGAAGCTGGCCGAAGGCAAATCGCTGGAGATCATTCTGGCCGAGCTGGGCCATGTGGCTGAAGGCGTGAGCACCGCTCGCGAAGTGCTGACCATGGCGGAAAGACTGGAAGTGGAAATGCCAATTACCGCAGCCGTGTGCGGCCTGCTGTATCAGGGCAATGATCCGCATCGGGTGGTGGAAGGGCTGCTGAGCCGCGCACCCAAGTCCGAAGGTGGCGGTGCACTGGATTGATGCTTGCCGTGTACCAATGAAAAAGCCTCCATGATGGAGGCTTTTTTCATGCTTCATGCCCTGGCAGTGATGGGGGCTGCTTCAGGCTGAGAGCGAATAACAAGAGCGTAGCGTCCCTGGGGCAAGGCACCGACGCAGACTGTACCAGCAGTACGGCCAGCAGGCGCAAGGCCGCAACAGGGTTTTTGTCAGCGGCTGTTAGTGCGTGCGCTGGTTCTCACGCAGGCTCTGTGCATCCCAGTAGGCATTGATGTTCTGGATGCGCTGCTGCTCGGCGGCCGGAAGTTTGGCGAAGTCATTCTTGATGGTTTGCTGCTCGGCCTGCCAGGCGCTTACCGTGGCTGCTGCCGGCGGGTTGTTCTCGGTGTCATGGGCAAAAGCGGCGCTGCTGGTGATCAGGGTAATCAGGGCGATGGCTAGGGTTTTCATACTGTTTTCCTTGCTGATGAGATTGTGTGTCTGCTGTGTTCTACAGCTTGGGGACAGTATATTTTTAGTAATCAGTTCAATAAATACCTATTATTTAAACCATTTATTTACTATTGGTGTTTAATAAGACGAAACTTTGGCCGGTGCGCATAGTCGACACCGGCCTGTCATGTCACAGCCCCAGTACGTGGTCCTGCTGTTGACTCAGGCTGGGCTGCTACTGTCGTCGCTTCCTGCTGTCCTGTCAGGATGGTCAGCGGGCGGCTCTGCCAGCTGCAGCCGTGTGGCAATGTCGTGCTGCTTGAAACGGCCGTTGCTATGGCACAACCGCTCCGCGTACAGAATGACATTGTCGCTGTCGGCGATCAGGATGGCCGGGGCGGTATAGCCGCTCAGTGGGTAGCCGCTCGCCAGCACCCCGTATTGCTTGTGAAAGTCCCGACCACGCAGGGTGGAGAGCAGGGTGACGCCAGGCAGGCCGTGCTCGTGCCGGCTGCGCAGCAGGGAAGAGGGCGAATCCACACACACCACGATCGGTTGCAGGGCTGGCCAGTTTTCGAGAAAGCGACGGGTGTCCCGCAGCAGCGCCAGGCCGCCGTGTTCGTCTTCATCCAGCGACAGCAGGGTCAGAATGACCTTGGGCTGGCCGGCAAAAGCCTCCAGCGCAATATCGCGTTTGTGTTCGTCCACCAGCATGAAGCTGGGCAGATAGCTGTCCGGCAGCGGGAACTCGCCGCTCACCGGAATGGCC
This sequence comes from Aquitalea sp. FJL05, assembly GCF_003852595.1. NCBI lineage: Bacteria > Pseudomonadati > Pseudomonadota > Betaproteobacteria > Neisseriales > Chromobacteriaceae > Aquitalea > Aquitalea sp. FJL05. Next base: position 395,561 of record NZ_QAJS01000006.1, on the reverse strand, counting down.
TCGTCGCCATACTGCAGTATGAAATCGTGCATGCGCTGCCTCCTTATCCTTTAATGCTGGACCGCACAGAGCCAAATACAAGGCCGATTCGACATTCTGTTGACGGGCAGACGCAAAAAAAGCGGCCGAAGCCGCTTGGTGTGGGGTGTGTGCCGCTCAGGGATAGAACCAGTACAGGCTGTATCCCATGGCGCGCACCTTGCCGGCATCCAGCCGCATGGTGACTTTCACCTCGCTGTTGGCATTGAAGCGCTGCAGCTTGAAGTCGTCAGCCTTGAGGTATTCCTTGGGCGAGAACACCTTGCGGATCAGCACCTGATCGTCGGCATCCTTCAGCGAAACTTCCAGCATCGGGTAGTTCTGCGCAAAGGCGGCGTGGTTCTTCAGGGTGGCGGACAGCTGGATCAGGTTGGCATGCTCCGGCACGAAGGCCAGCTCCGACCATTCGGTGCGGATCTGGGCGATATCGGTGGGCCAGGGCACGTTGCAGCCAGCAATATGGCAGAAGGCTTCCAGTGCCGGACGCGCTTCCGGTACTTCGGCAGCAATGCGGGTGCGATTGAAGTAAACCAGCTGGCCGGCCAACAGTACGCTGCCGATGATGGCCAGCAATACCATGACGGTAGTCAGCAGCGGATTGCGCCGGTGCGGCTCGCTGCTTTCTTCGTCGGCTTCACCCAGATCGCCATAGGGATGCGGCGGGCGGGCTGGCGGTGCCGGGATTTCAGCCAGTTCGGTGCTGGTCGCGGCGGCGGGCGGCGGAACATCGTCGGCCTGCTCACCACGGCGGCGTTTGTTGCCAAACACGTCGGGCAGGGGGGCAGCCTGCTCTGGCTCATCCAGCTCGGCCGCATAGTTCTGGCTGGGCGTCGGGCTGGTTTTGCGGGTTTGCAAGGCTTCGGCCAGCGCACGCTGGAACTCTTCGGCCTCGCGGCTGCTGCCGCTGTCGGGCGGCTGCATGGTATTGGCAGGGGCGAGCGCGGGGGCCGGCTCCAGATCGAAATCGTCGGCAGTGGCCGGGCTGACTGCGGTCTGTGGGTCGAAGTCGGGCAGTTCCAGCTCGAAATCGTCCATCGGATCGGCAGGCGGCTGCGCGCGGGGCGCGGCAGCAGCGGGCGGCGTGGCCGGCACGGGCTGCGGTGCTGCTGGCGGTGTCAGTACCGGCGGCGTGTCGGTACTGACAAAATGCTCGGTGGCGTTGAATACATGCGAACAGCGCCCGCAGCGGACGAGTCCGTTGGCGGCAGATAACTGCTTGTCGTTAACCTTGAAACGGGTCTGGCAACTGGGGCACTGTGTCGTATAGCTCATACGCTTGGGCGTCGGGTTCCTGTCAATCGTGTCCAACCCTCGTCGAACACGGGCGTATCCATGGTGAACCACTGCGCATAAATGGCAGACAGTTCATCAGCCTGTTCGGCAAGAATACCGGAAAGAACGATTCTACCACCGGTTTTTACATGGCTTGCCAGCAGCTGGCCAAGCATGCGCAGCGGGTTGGCCAGAATATTGGCCAGCACGACATCATACTGCGCGGCCGGATTGGCATCCGGCAGGCAGAAGGTGGCGGTCACGTTGTTCTGGTCGGCATTGTCGCGACTGGAACGCACCGCCTGGGCATCGATATCCACCCCCAGCGCCGAGCCTGCGCCCAGCTTGAGGGCGGCAATGGCCAGAATGCCGGAGCCGCAGCCGTAATCCAGCACGCTTTCATTGCCCTCTATATGCGCATCCAGCCACTGCAGGCAAAGCCGCGTGGTGGGATGGCTGCCGGTGCCGAAAGCCAGGCCCGGGTCCAGCTGCAGGTTGATGGCGTCCGGCGACGGAGCATCGTGCCAAGTGGGGGTGATCCACAGGCGGTCCGAGATGCGGATGGGCTCGAACTGGGATTGCGTCAGGCGCACCCAGTCCTGCTCTTCCACGCGTTCGGTCTTGTACGCCGGCATGGCCAGCTTGCAGGCGGTGCAGGCGGCGGCGATCAGCAGCGCGACGTCGGCATCTTCGGCAAACAGGGTGATGATGCGGCTGTGATTCCACAGCTTGTCCACCGGCATGCCGGGTTCGCCGAAGATGGGCTGTTCCAGCTCGGTGCCGGCCAGCGCATCTTCAATGGCGGTCGACAGCGCGCCGGCGTCCATCAGGGCATCGGCCAGGCGTTCTGCCACGGCCGAATCAGTGTCGATGGTGGCTTGTAGCCAAGCCATTATGCCTCTCCCTTTTTCATCTGCGACAGGCGCTCTTCCAGATAGTGAATACTGGTGCTGCCGCGCTGGAAGGCGGCATCCATGAACAATTCCTGATGCAGCTGGATATTGGTCTTGATGCCGGAGATGGAGATTTCCGACAGCGCCACGCGCATGCGGGCCATGGCCTGTTCGCGGGTGTCACCGTAGGAAATCAGCTTGCCTACCATGGAGTCGTAGTGCGACGGCACGGTATAGCCCTGGTAGATGTGCGAATCGATGCGAATACCAGGACCACCGGCCGGATGATAGCTTTCGATCTTGCCCGGCGAGGGTACGAAGGTAAACGGATCTTCCGCGTTGATGCGGCATTCCATGGCATGGCCACGCAGGATGATGTCGCTTTGCTTGTAGCGCAGCTTTTCGCCGGCAGCAATGCGGATCTGTTCCTGCACGATGTCCACGCCGGTAATCATCTCGGTCACCGGGTGTTCTACCTGCACGCGGGTGTTCATTTCAATGAAGTAGAACTCGCCGTTTTCGAACAGGAATTCAAAGGTACCGGCCCCACGGTAGCCGATGCGGCTGCACGCTTCGGCGCAGGCGGTGCCGATGCGCTGACGCTGCTCGTCGGTAATGCCCGGTGCCGGTGCTTCTTCGATGATTTTCTGGTGGCGGCGCTGCATGGAGCAGTCGCGTTCGCCCAGATAGATGGCATTGCCGTATTCGTCGGCCAGAATCTGGATTTCGATATGGCGCGGCTGCTGCAGGTATTTCTCCATGTAGACAGTCGGGTTGCCGAATGCCGCACCGGCTTCGGTGCGGGTCATCTGTACCGAGTTGATCAGCGCGCCTTCGGTATGCACCACGCGCATGCCACGGCCACCGCCGCCACCGGCGGCCTTGATGATGACCGGGAAGCCGATTTTCTTGGCGATCTTGACGATCTCGGCCGGATCATCCGGCAAAGCGCCAGCCGAGCCGGGTACGCAAGGCACGCCGGCAGCAATCATCGCGTCCTTGGCCGACACCTTGTCGCCCATCAGGCGAATGGTGTCCGGGCGCGGGCCGATGAAGACAAAGCCGGATTGTTCCACGCGTTCGGCAAAGTCGGCGTTTTCCGACAGGAAGCCGTAACCGGGGTGGATGGCCTGGGCGTCGGTCACTTCTGCAGCGGCGATCAGCGCCGGCACGTTCAGATAGCTCTTGGTCGACGGGGCCGGGCCAATGCAGACCGACTCGTCGGCCAGCTTGACGTATTTGGCTTCGCGGTCGGCTTCGGAATGCACGACCACGGTCTTGATGCCCATTTCGCGGCAGGCGCGCTGGATGCGCAGGGCGATTTCGCCGCGGTTCGCAATCAGGATTTTTTCAAACATGGTAGGGACGTCCGTAGAGTGGCGCGTCAAACGACAAGGGCACAGACGCTGTGTCTCGTGCCCTGTCATCTCTGGCGTCTATTAGCGAGGCAGAGAAGAATTACTCGATGATGAACAGCGGCTCGCCGTATTCCACCGGCTGGCCGTCTTCGGCCAGTGCGGCCTTCACCACGCCGGAACGGTCGGCTTCGATTTCGTTCATCAGCTTCATGGCTTCGATGATGCACAGGGTATCACCGACATTCACACTCTGGCCTACTTCCACGAAAGGCTTGGAACCCGGGCTGGCCGAGCGGTAGAAGGTGCCGACCATCGGCGACTTCAGCGCATTGGCGTTGTTGGCCGGGGCCGGGGCTTCTGCTGCGGCTACCGGAGCGGCGGCCGGTGCCATTTGCTGTTGCATCGGCATCTGCATCATCGGCTGGGCGTAGGCGATCTGGGTGTTGGCCGATACGCGGGTGATGCGGACTTTCTCTTCCCCTTCGGTCACCTCGAGTTCGGCAATGCCGGATTCTTCGACGAGATCGATCAGTTTCTTCAGTTTACGCAGATCCATGGTAATCCTTCGGATGGGATGTACTTTATTATGCTCAGGCTTGCGCGGACAAACGCCGGATGGCGTGCGCAAGTGCCAGCTCATAGCCCTGCGCGCCCAGGCCGCAGATCACGCCGACCGCCAGATCGGAAAAATACGAATGCTGGCGGAAGGGTTCACGGGCGTGGACGTTGGACAGGTGTACTTCTATGAATGGCACCTTCACCCCCGAAATGGCGTCACGCAGGGCAACGCTGGTGTGGGTAAAGGCCGCTGGATTGATGATGATGAACGACGTTCCGTCTGTCATGCAGGCGTGGACGCGATCAATCAAGAGGTGTTCGGCGTTGCTTTGCAGCGCCTCAAGCTCGAAACCGGCGGCGCTGGCCTGTTCGGTCAGCCGCTGGTTGATGGAGGCAAGCGTATCCCGGCCATAGTGCTGTGGTTCCCGTGTCCCGAGCAGATTGAGGTTGGGGCCGTGCAGCACGAGGATTTTTCCGGTCAAAGCTTTGCTCCTGAGTTCAACATGGGCGCGAGTTTGCCGCAATTAGCGACACGATGTCTAGCTTTTCGAGTATTTCAAACGGTTGTTTGATGGTTGGCGGATGCTGCGGATTTGGCCGGAAAGCCCGCCATTTCGAGCGAATGCACTACAGTGAACCGCATTTTAAACGGTGGCAAATTTTTTACAGTTTCTTGCGCCGCACTCTTGATCAAGCTCAAATTCGGCGCTTGGCCGAACAAGTCCGTGCCGGGGCTGGCTGGCGCGGGTATAATTTGCCGGTTTTGATTCGAGCTTCACGCCATGCTGCTGTCTGATTTCGATTACCACCTGCCAGAACACCTGATTGCCCAGCATCCGCCCGCCGTGCGCGGTGCCAGCCGTTTGCTGCATGTTGCCGGCACTTCCCTGACCGACGGGCAGTTTGCCGATTTTGCCAGCCAGCTCAAGGCCGGTGATGTGATGGTGTTCAACGATACCCGCGTCATCAAGGCCAGACTGTTTGGCGAAAAGGCCAGTGGCGGCAAGATAGAGGCGCTGGTAGAGCGCGTGCTGGATGCCCACACCGTACTGGCCCATGTCCGCTCTTCCAAGTCACCCAAGCCCGGCACGCGGCTGATTTTTGCCGAACGCTGGGAAGCGGAAATGGTCGAGCGCGACGATGCCCTGTTCAAGCTGCGCTTTCTGGCCGAAGACAATGTGTTCGATATCCTGGAGGCTTCCGGCAAGCTGCCGCTGCCTCCCTATATAGAGAGAAGCGCCGAAGGCGACGACGACGAGCGCTACCAGACCGTCTACGCCCGCGAGCAGGGCGCGGTGGCAGCACCGACTGCCGGCCTGCACTTTACCGAAGCGATGCTGGCGGCCTTGCAGGCCAAAGGTGTGGAACTGGCCTATGTCACCCTGCATGTGGGGGCAGGCACCTTCCAGCCGGTGCGGGTGGAAAACATCGCCGAGCACAAGATGCACAGCGAAATCTACGAAGTGCCGCAGCGCACCTTTGAGCTGATCCAGTCAGCGCGTGCGCGGGGCAACCAGGTGCTGGCGGTGGGCACCACCAGCATGCGCGCACTGGAATCTGCCGCGCGCAGTGGCGAGCTGGTGGCTGGCCGTGGCGAGACCGACATCTTCATCACGCCGGGTTACCGCTTCCGCGTGGTGGATCGCTTGCTGACCAATTTCCATCTGCCCAAGTCCACCTTGCTGATGCTGGTCTCGGCTTTTGCCGGCTACCCGGAAATGCGTGCTGCCTACGCCCATGCGGTGGAGCAGCAATACCGTTTCTTCAGCTATGGCGATGCCATGCTGCTGGAACGCAAGGACGAGCAGGGCTAAGCGCCCATCTTTGAAAACGACGAGGCAGACATGGCAGGAATCAGTCCCAATAGTGCCCAGGTGCAGGAAATCACCCTGCATGCCGTTTCGCGTACGCTGGAAATCAGCTTTGATGATGGTGAGCGCTTCCAGCTGCCGGCCGAATACCTGCGGGTGTATTCGCCCTCTGCCGAAGTGCGTGGCCACGGTGCCGGTCAGGAAGTGCTGCAGGTGGGCAAGCGCCAGGTGGCGATCACCGCGCTGGAGCCGGTAGGCCACTACGCCCTGAAGATTACCTTTGATGATGGCCACGACAGCGGCCTCTATAGCTGGTCTTACCTTTACGAGCTGGGTGCGCAGCAAGCGGCATACTGGCAGGATTATCTGAATCGCCTCGCCGCCGCTGGCGCGAGCAGGGAGTGAATATGGATCAAGAAACGCATTTTGGCTTCAAGACGGTGGCCGAGAGTGAAAAGGCCGGCAAGGTAGCCGATGTTTTCCATTCGGTGGCCAAGAAGTACGACGTGATGAACGACCTGATGTCCGGTGGCCTGCATCGCGTATGGAAGCATTTCACCCTGACCACCTCCGGCGTCAAGCCCGGCGACAAGGTGCTGGATATCGCCGGTGGCACTGGCGACCTGGCACGTGGCTGGTCCAAGCGCGTGGGCAAGAAGGGCGAAGTGTGGCTCACCGACATCAACAGCTCCATGCTGACCGTGGGCCGCGACCGCCTGCTGGACGAGGGCCTGATTCTGCCGGTATCGCTGGCGGATGCAGAAAAACTGCCGTTCCCGGACAACTACTTTGATGCGGTGTCGGTAGCTTTTGGCCTGCGCAACATGACGCACAAGGATGCCGCACTGAAGGAAATGTGCCGCGTGCTCAAACCGGGCGGCAAGCTGATGGTGCTGGAGTTTTCCAAGGTATGGAAACCGCTGTCGCCCATCTATGACTTCTATTCCTTCAAGGCGCTGCCGGTGATGGGCAAGATGGTGGCTGGCGATGCCGACAGCTACCAGTATCTGGCCGAATCCATCCGCATGCATCCGGATCAGGAAACCCTGAAGGCCATGATGCTGGAAGCCGGCTTCGGCAAGGTGGACTATCACAATATGACGGGTGGTGTGGTGGCGCTGCACAAGGGCTACAAACTCTAAAGCCCCTGTGCCGGGTCTGCCGGTGAAAGCATGACAAGGAGATTCCATGGACGGCATCACCAATCTGTGGGCCTTCATGGCGGCAGGCTTGTTGCTTAACCTGACGCCCGGCCCGGACACTTTTTACATCCTGGGTCGCAGCACGGCACAGGGCAGTCGTGTCGGCCTGCTGTCGGCGCTGGGCATAGGCCTGGGTAGTCTGGGACACACCCTGCTGGCCGCCTTTGGCTTGTCGGCGCTGCTGGCGACATCGGCCATGGCCTTTCTGGCGGTCAAGCTGCTGGGGGCGGGCTATCTGCTGTGGCTGGGCGTGAAGATGCTGCGTCGTCCTGGCAGCAGCGTGGCGGGTGATGCTGCCCGGTTGGAAGCCGCGCGGCCAGCCAAGATCCTGCGCGAGGCCTTCCTCACCAATCTGTTCAATCCCAAGGTGGCGCTGTTTTTTCTGGCCTTCCTGCCGCAGTTTGTCAAACCGGGTGCCACCGCCGTGTCCTTTGTGATTCTGGGCCTCAGCTTTGTTGCCACCGGCTTTGCCTGGTGTGCGGCATTGGCCTTGCTGTCGGCCCGGCTGGGCGACTGGCTGCGGCGCAAGGGTGTAGCGCAGCGGCTGGACCAGCTGTGTGGCGGCCTGTTTATCCTGCTGGGTATCAATCTGTTGTTTGCCCGGCTGAAACACTGAAACCGGGCTGCTTGTTTGTGGAGCATTGCTGATGCGTATCCAGATTGCCGTATTCAATCATCTGCTGAACCAGCAGCCCGCCGTGCGCGCCGAGCTGGCGGCCCATGCCGGCCGCCGTGTTGGCATCGCCCTGGCTCCGCTCACCGTGCGTGGGGTGATTACCGATGATGGCTGGCTGGCTGCCTGTGAGGGCGAGCCTGAGGCCGTCATCCGCTTGCAGCATGCCGCTGCGCTGGCGGCGGTGAGCGGTCGTGACCCGGCGCTGAGCGATGTCAGCCTGGAAGGCGACGCCGAGCTGGCTGCGGCCATTGGCCGTCTGATTGCGCGTCTGCGCTGGGATGCCGGCGAAGATCTGTCGCGGGTCATGGGCGATGTGGCGGCCAACCGTTTGCAGCGCGTGGCACGGGCCTCGCTGGGCTTCAAGGGTGAAATTGCCTGGCGCTTGCTGGAAAACTGGGTAGAGCACCTGCGCGAAGAAGCACCCATGCTGGCCAGCCGGCAAGCCGTGGGCAGCTATCTGCGTGCGGTGGACAGCTTGCGCGATGATGTGGCGCGTAGCGAAAAAAGACTGGCGCGGCTGGAAGCGGTGCTGGTGAAACCAAAGGAATAAGGGCTAGCCCGGTCATTATGCGGATTTCGCGTTTTTTCAAGATTGTTTCCACGCTTTACCGTTATGGTCTGGATGATTTTTTCGAAGGTCATTCGCGCCTGGGTTTTGTCCACACGCTGCTGAAGCTGTGTCCGCTGCCGCGTGATGTCAGCGCCCCCTTGCCAGAACGGGTGAGGCTGGCACTGGAAGGGCTGGGGCCGATTTTCGTCAAGTTCGGCCAGGTACTGTCCACCCGGCGCGATCTGCTGCCGCCCGACTATGCCGATGCGCTGGCCCAGTTGCAGGACCGGGTGGCCCCGTTTGACGGCGCGCTGGCGCGGCAGGTGATCGAACAGAGCTTTGGCCAGCCGGTAGAGAATTTGTTTGTGGATTTTGAGATCACCCCGGTGGCCAGTGCCTCGGTGGCGCAGGTGCACAAGGCCTGGCTCAAGCAGCCGGATGGCAGCCGCGGCCGCGAGGTGGCGGTCAAGGTATTGCGCCCCGGCATTCAGCCGGTGATCGAGCAGGATCTGGCCTTGATGTCCACGCTGGCCCGCTGGGTGGAGCGTTTCTTTATCGACGGCAAACGGCTGAAGCCGCGCGAGGTGGTGGCCGAGTTCGACAAGTATCTGCACGACGAACTGGACATGATGCACGAGGCAGCCAATGCCTCGCAGCTGCGGCGCAACTTCACCGGCTCGGACATGCTGATCGTGCCGGAAGTGTTTTACGACTACACCAACCGCAATGTGCTGACGCTGGAGTGGATGCACGGCACGCCGGTAGGGCAGATCGAGCGCCTGCGCGAGCAGGGTGTGGACTTGAGCAAGCTGTCGCGCTTCGGGGTGGAAATCTTCTTTACCCAGGTGTTCCGCCATGGTTTTTTCCATGCCGACATGCACCCGGGCAATATCTTCGTGGCGGAAGATGGCCGCTATATCGCGCTGGATTTCGGCATCGTCGGTAGCCTCACTGATGAAGACAAGCATTATCTGGCGGTGAATTTCCTCGCCTTCTTCAATCGCGATTACCACCGCGTGGCCACCGCGCATATCGAATCCGGCTGGGTGCCGAAAACCACCCGCGCCGAGGAGCTGGAAGCCGCAGTACGCACGGTGTGCGAGCCCATCTTTGAAAAACCCTTGTCGGAGATTTCCTTCGGCCTGGTGCTGCTGCGCCTGTTTGAAACCAGCCGCCGTTTCAATGTGGAAATCCAGCCGCAGTTGGTCCTGCTGCAAAAAACCCTGCTCAATATCGAGGGACTGGGACGCCAGCTGGACCCCAACCTGGATTTGTGGGTGACCGCCAAGCCCTTCCTTACCAAGTGGATGAACGAGCAGATGGGCTGGCGCGGCATGCTGCGCACCCTCAAGCAGGAGGCTCCGCAATGGGCCACCACCCTGCCTACGCTGCCGCGCAAGCTGAATGAGGCGCTGTCTGCCGCCAAGAGCGACCTGCTGGTGGAGGGGTATATCCAGCTGATGCGCGAACAGAAGCGGCAGAATTTCCTGCTGGCGCTGATTGCCATTCTGCTGACGGCCTTGTTGGCGAAGTCCTTGTTGTAATCTGTGGGATGGGGAAACAGAAAAGCACGCATCTGTCAGACAGACGCGTGCTTTTTCCATGGGCCTGTCCGGACTTTAGCCGGCGATGGCGTTTTCCCTGGGCTGAAGCGTTGCCGGCACATGCAGCGGCGCGGCGGTGCGCGAGCTGATGTCATGCAGGCTGACGCCCGGTGCCAGCTCCTGCAGATGCAGGCCGTCGACCTCCACCCGGATTACGCCCAGATCGGTAATGATCAGGCTGACCACGCCGACACCGGTCAAGGGCAGGGTGCAGCGTTCCAGCAGCTTGGCTTCTTCGCTGCCGTCCTTTTTCTTGGCGGTGTGCTCCATCAGCACCACCACCCGTCCCACGCCGGCCACCAGATCCATCGCCCCGCCCATGCCCTTGACCATCTTGCCCGGAATCATCCAGTTGGCCAGATCGCCGCTCTGGCTGACCTGCATGGCGCCCAGAATGGCCAGATTGATCTTGCCGCCACGGATCATGCCGAAGGAGTCGGCCGAGCTGAAGATGGCCGAACCGGGCAGGGTGGTGATGGTCTGCTTGCCGGCGTTGATCAGGTCGGCGTCCACTTGCTCTGCCGTCGGAAACGGGCCGATGCCCAGCAGGCCGTTTTCTGATTGCAGCCATACTTCCATGCCGGCTGGCACATGGTTGGCCACCAGTGTGGGCAGGCCAATGCCCAGGTTCACATAAAAGCCGTCCTGCAATTCCTGTGCCGCACGGGCGGCCATTTGTTCTCGGGTCCAGGCCATGTTCAAGCCTCCGCCAAAGCTGCGCTGCGCACGGTGCGCTGCTCGATGCGTTTTTCGGGATGGGGGTTCAGCACCAGTCGCTGCACAAAGATACCGGGGGGGTGGATGGCATCCGGGTCCAGCATGCCGTTTTCCACGATTTCTTCCACTTCGGCCACGGTGATGCGCCCGGCCATGGCGACATTGGGATTGAAATTGCGGGCGGTGCGGCGATAGATCAGGTTGCCGGCGCGGTCGGCCTTCCAGGCCTTGACCAGCGCCACATCGGCGCACAGGGCCTGTTCCAGGATATGCGGCTGGCCGTTGAAGTCGCGCACTTCCTTGCCTGCGGCCACCAGCGTGCCGTAGCCGGTGCGGGTGAAGAAGGCCGGAATGCCGCTGCCGCCGGCACGCAGTTTTTCCGCCAGCGTGCCTTGCGGGGTGAATTCCAGCTCCAGCTCGCCACTCAGGTACTGGCGTTCGAATTCCTTGTTCTCCCCCACGTAGGAAGCAATCATCTTGCGAATCTGTCGGGTGTTGAGCAGCTGGCCCAGGCCAAAGCCGTCCACGCCGGCATTATTGGAAATGGCGGTGAGATTGCACACGCCGCTGTCGCGCAGTGCGGCGATCAGCGCTTCGGGAATGCCGCACAGGCCGAAGCCGCCCACGGCAATGGTCTGGCCATCGGCCACGATGTCGGCCAGGGCGCTGGCCGCATCCGGGTAAAGCTTGTTCATTGGTTTTCCTTGCTTGCTTTACTGGGCAGTCCAGCCGCCGTCCATGGCCCAGGCAGCACCGCGTACTTCATCGGCCGCCGGGCTGCACAGGAACACCGCCAGCGCACCCAGCTGCTGCGGCGTGACAAACTGGCCGGAGGGTTGCTTCTCGGCCAGCAGCGCTTGCTGGGCCTGTTGCGGGCTGCTGCCCTGCTGCGCGGCGCGGTCGGCAATCTGCTGTGCCACCAGCGGGGTGAGCACCCAGCCCGGACAAATGGCATTGCAGGTGACGGGGCTGTGGGCGGTTTCCAGCGCCACGGTTTTGGTGAGGCCCAGCACGCCGTGTTTGGCTGCCACATAGGCGGATTTGCCGCTGGAGGCCACCAGGCCGTGGGTGGAGGCGATATTGATGATGCGGCCCCAGCCGCGCTCGCGCATGGCCGGCAGCAGCAGACGGGTGGTGTGGAACACCGCACTCAGATTGATGGCCAGCACCTTGTCCCATTGCGCCGGGGGAAAGTCTTCTATCCGGGCCACATGCTGGATGCCGGCGTTGTTGACCAGAATGTCCACACCGCCGCACTCTGCAGTGGCGAAATCGCACAGCGCGTCAATCTGGGCCGGGTCGGACAAATCTGCCGGATGATGCCAGGCCTGCACGCCCAGTGCCTGTATCTGTGCCAGGGCGGCTGCCACATCGCCAAAGCCGTTGAGCACGATATTGGCCCCGGCTTCGGCCAGTGCTTGGGCAATGCCCAGGCCGATGCCGCTGGTGGAGCCGGTGACCAGCGCGGTTTTTCCTGCCAGTGAAGTCATGATGGATATCCTGTCAGGCCCCGCCGGCTGGCAGAGCCTGAACGCTATAGAGAATTAAACGAGGCCGGTGAGGTAGAACACGCTGATGACGAAGAACACCGCCAGCGTCTTGATCAGGGTGACCGCGAAGATGTCGCGGTAAGCCTCGCGGTGGGTGAGGCCGGTGACTGCCAGCAGGGTGATCACCGCGCCGTTATGCGGCAGGGTGTCCATGCCGCCACTGGCCATGGCCACTACGCGGTGCAGCACTTCCAGCGGAATGCCGGCCGCCTGGCAGGCGCTGATGAACTGTTCGCCCATGGCGGCCAGCGCGATGCTCATGCCGCCGGAAGCCGAACCGGTCACCCCGGCCAGGGTGCTGACCGTGACGGCGGCATTGACCAGCGGATTGGGAATGTTCTGCAAGGCATGCGCAATCACCATGAAGCCAGGCAGGGCGGCAATCACCGCGCCAAAACCGTATTCCGAGGCGGTGTTCATCGCCGCCAGCATGGCTCCGGCGATGGCACCCTTGCTGCCCTCGGCAAATTTCTCGCGGATGGCCGGCCAGGCGCTGAGGGCAACGAAGGCAATGCCCAGCAGCAGGGCGGCTTCTACCGACCAGATGGCGGTGACGGTGGAGATCTGCGTGGTGACTGGTTTACTCATGCCGGCCAGTTTCAGCTCATGGCTGACCCCATACCAGGCGGGAATCCAGCGGGTGAAGGCAAAGTTGCTGATGCCGATCAACAGCAAGGGGGCCATGGCCAGCCAGGGCGAGGGCAGGTTGCTGGTGTCGATGTGTTCCGGCTCGTTGTGCAAATCGGTGCCATAGCCTTCGCCCTTGGCCATCAGGCTGCGACGGCGCCATTCCAGATAAGCCAGCCCGACGAGGGTGATGAACAGCGCGCCAACCACACCCAGTACCGGGGCCGCCCAGGCCGTGGTCTTGAAAAAAGTGGTGGGGATGATGTTCTGGATCTGCGGCGTACCCGGCAGCGAATCCATGGTGAAGGAGAAGGCCCCCAGTGCCACCGTGCCGGGAATCAGCCGCTTGGGAATATTGCTCTGGCGGAACATCTCGGCGGCAAAGGGATAGACGGCGAATACCACTACGAATAGCGAAACCCCGCCGTAAGTCAGCAGCGCGCATACCGCTACGATGACGGCGATGGCGCGTTTCTCGCCGATAAAGCGGATGACGGCAGCAACAATCGACTTGGAAAAGCCGGACAGCTCCACCAGCTTGCCGAACACCGAACCCAGCAGGAATACCGGAAAGTACAGTTTGACGAAGCCCACCATCTTGTCCATGAACAGCCCGCTGAAGGCAGGTGCCACGGCAGAGGGTTCGGTTAGCAGGACGGCGCCCAATGCCGCCAGTGGTGCCATCAGAATGACGCTGTAGCCGCGATAGGCCGCCAGCATCAGGAAGAACAGTGCCAGTAAAACCACGATAAAACTCATGGTGCATCTCCTCTATTGTTGTGTGGCCCACTGCGGGGCCCTTGTGTGGACCTGGCGCATGGCCCTGTCCCTGAACGGGATAACAGCAGGAAGCGTGCCTGAATTGGATATTCAATTAAATCAATAGCTTGCTGTGAATTGTGCTGGCGGTGAGGGCTTGCTGTCTCTGTTTGGAGACGCTATGGCGGCTTAGGACAGTGGCAGGGCCGCTAGTGGCGGGGGGAGCGCGGCCCGTCTCGCTTGGTAGACGCTGTCTCTGTTTCGAGACGAGGCCGGATGTCCTGCCGCTGACTGGGCTTGTGCTGGCGGCTAGGGCAGGGTGCGGATGCCCAGCGCGGCCAGCTTCTTGTATAGGGTGGCGCGGCCCATGCCCAGCTGGCGGGCGGCGGTTGGCACATGGCCGGCGGCGGCGGCCAGCGCTTGGCGTAGCAGTTGCGCCTCGAAGCGCGCCATCTGCTGCTGGTAATCGCCACCATCCTGCTGCGCGGCAGGCATGGGGCCCAGCAGGCTGTTGATGTCGGCTTCGTCCAGCATGCCGCCCTGGCTGAGCATGCTGGCCCGCTCCAGAATATTGCGCAGCTCACGCACATTGCCCGGCCAGTGATAGGCAGCCAGCCGCTGCATGGCTGCCAGCGTCAACTGGCAGCGCCCCATGTGGCCGCGCTGCGCCAGTTGCAGCAGCAGCGATTCGCACAGCGCAGGCAAATCCTGCAGATGGGCACGCAGCGGCGGCAGCTGGATGGTCAGCACATTCAGCCGGTAGTAGAGGTCGGCGCGGAAGCTGCCGGCTGCCACCTTTTCTTCCAGCCGGGCCGAGGTGGCGGCAATGATGCGGATATCCGCCCGCAGCACGCGGTTGGAGCCCAGCTGTTCGAATTCCTTGTCCTGCAATACCCGCAGCAGCTTGGCTTGCAGTGCGGCCGGCATGTCGCCGATTTCATCCAGAAACAGCGTGCCGCCATCAGCCAGTTGCAGCTTGCCGCTGCGGCCTTTCTTGTCTGCCCCGGTATAGGCACCGGCGCTGGCACCGAACAGCTCGGCTTCCAGCAGGGTATCGGGAATGGCCGCCATGTTCAGGCTGACCAGCGGCTTGCCTGCCCGTGGCGAGGCGGCGTGAATGGCATGGGCCAGCACTTCCTTGCCGGTGCCGGTTTCACCCAGCAGCAGCACTGCACCTTCCAGCGGTGCTGCCAGCCGCGCCTGGCGCTTGACCTCGCTGATCAGCGGGCTGTCGCCGACAAAATGTTCGAAGCTGTATTTGGCGCGGCGTGCCTGGGCCAGCGATTCACGGGTGGCGGCCAGCTCCTCGGCCAAACGGGTGAATTTGGCCACCAGCGGTGCCAGCGACTGGATCTTGTCGAACAGGGCAAAGCCGACCGCGCCAACGGTACGCCCGGTGGCATCTTTCAAGGGGAGGCGGGTGACCACCAGCTGGTCGCCGCCGGTGGGCATGATGTCCAGCAGCATGGGTTCGCCGGTGCGCAGCACTTCGCGCATCTGGCTATTGGGAATGACGCTTTCCACCGGCTGGCCCAGCGTGCTCTGCGGGTCGGCAAAGCCAAAACGCCCGGCATAGCGGGCATTGATCCAGATGATGCGGGCCTGCTCATCCACGATCACCGTTCCCTGGTAAATATCATCCATATGCTGGAACAGCGACTGCATCGCCCATTGCCGGACGTGATCATAATCTGCCAGTTCGGTAGCGGAGTGGGGCACGGTCTGTCCTTGGGCGACGTGGATGAGGCAGATTACCACGCAGCTTGGGCGCATCGCCAAGCAGCTTGGCATGCTTGCAATATTATATGAAAATATATAATATAAATCATGCAAAAACGCCGAGGAGCATTCCATGAGTCATGACTACACCGCATTGGCCCGCGATCTGGGCAGCAAGCTGGCGGAATTCCGCCGTGAAATACCCGAAACCATGAAAGGCTTCGGCCAGATGAGCCGCGCCGCCCATGCCGATGGCGCGCTGTCCAACAAGACCAAGGAGCTGATCGCGCTGGCCATCGGCATCGCCAACCGTTGTCAGGGCTGTCTGGCCTTCCACAGCAAGGCGCTGGTGGAGCTGGGCTGCAGCCGCGCCGAATTCATGGAAATGCTGCAAGTGGCGGTGTACATGGGCGGCGGCCCGTCGCTGATGACCGCGGCCGAGGCGCTGCAGGCTTTTGAAGAGTTTGGCGGCGAGAAACCGGCGGCCGCCTGACCTGGCAGCGCAAGCCCATGCCCCAATAGCCAAGCCCCGCCTGATGCGGGGCTTTGTCATGGCGGCCTTGTTGTGTCAAATCGCCAGAATGGCGGCCACCACGCGGCGGTCTTCCGCCATCAGGATGTTGAAGGTGCGGCAGGCCGCCTGGGTATCCATCACGTCCACACCGATGCCGGCGTTGACCAGCGCGGCCATCAGGCGCGGGTGGAAAAAGCGCAGGCTGGCGCCGGAACCGAACAGCACCAGCTCAGGTTGCAAATCCAGCAGCATGTTGAAATGTGACTCTGCCAGGCTGGAAAAGTCATCCACACCCCAGGCCTGTACGCTGTCCGGCGTCACGATCAGGTTGCCATCGTGACGTTCGGCATTGATCAGCACATGGCCTTCGCCATAGCCGGTAAACAGGTTTCTGCCCTGTCCCAGGGCCTGATGCATTTTCATGGGCTCGCTTTCCTGCAAGGGTAATGGTGGTGCTGGCGTCGGGTGTTGCAGCACGGCAGCGCAAGCGCGCACTCCGTAATGCAGTGCAGCACGGTTTGGGATAGGATTATACCCTGACCTGCTGTTGCCAGACGGTGTCGCCAATGGCCGGGACAGACAAGGGACTCTAATGAAAGACAACAAACCGCGCCGCCGCAAGACCGCCGCAGTGTCCGGGGCGCGGCCCGTGACGGAAAAACAGGCCACCATGCAGCCAGTACACAAATCGCAGAAGCTCGCCAATGTTTGCTACGACATCCGTGGCCCGGTGCTTGAGCATGCCAAGAAGATGGAAGACGAAGGCCATCGCATCATCAAGCTGAATATCGGCAATCCTGCGCCATTCGGTTTTTTTGCGCCGGATGAAATCATCGAAGACGTCATCGTCAACCTGCCGTCCGCCTCCGGTTATTCCGATTCCAAGGGCCTGTTTGCCGCGCGTAAATCCATCATGCATTACGCGCAGGAAAAACAGCTGCCCAATGTCAGCATGGACGACATCATCATCGGCAATGGCGTGTCCGAGCTGATCGTGATGGCCATGCAGGCGCTGCTGGATAATGGCGACGAAGTGCTGGTGCCCGCACCGGACTATCCGCTGTGGACCGCTGCCGTCAGCCTGGCCGGTGGCAAGGCGCTGCACTATGTCTGCGACGAAGAGCAGGGCTGGTTCCCCGATATCGACGACATCCGCGCCAAGATCACCCCCAATACCCGCGCCATCGTGGTGATCAACCCCAACAACCCCACCGGTGCCGTGTATCCGCCGGCACTGTTGCAGCAGATTGTCGATCTGGCGCGCCAGCATCAGCTGATCATCTACGCCGACGAAATCTACGACAAGGTGCTGTACGACGAAGTCAAACACACCTCCATCGCCTCGCTGGCACCAGACCTGCTGGTGGTCACCTTCAATGGTCTGTCCAAGAACTACCGCGCCTGTGGCTATCGCGCCGGCTGGATGATTCTGTGTGGCGAGAAAAAACACGCGCGCGACTATATCGAAGGCCTGAACATGCTGGCCTCGATGCGGCTGTGTGCCAATGTACCGGCGCAGTTTGCCATCCAGACTGCACTGGGCGGTTACCAGAGCATTGATGATCTGGTGGCACCCAGCGGCCGCCTGGCCCGCCAGCGCGATCTGGCGCACAAGCTGCTCACCGACATTCCCGGGGTGACTTGCGTCAAGCCGCAGGGGGCCTTGTATCTGTTCCCGCGGCTGGACCCCAAGATTTACCCGATCAGCGACGACCAGCAATTCATTCTGGAACTGCTGCAGGAAGAAAAAGTGTTGCTGGTGCAGGGCAGCGGGTTTAACTGGATTGCGCCGGATCACTTCCGCGTGGTATTCCTTCCTAACTCGGATGACCTGATCGAAGCGATAGGTCGCATCGCCCGTTTCCTGGCGCGTTACCGCCAGCGTCACGGCACGGCCTGATGCTCCATGCAGCCGGCGGCGCAACAGCCCGCCGGCTATGTCATCCGCGTGAAGACCTCTTGGCAAGCCGGTATGGCCGCCTTGCCAAGAGGCCGTCGGCCCGGGACAAAACACTAGAGACAGACATGGAGATGGTAATGAAACCAATCAATATTGGCCTGATGGGCGTGGGGACTGTCGGTGGCGGTGTCGCCACCGTACTCAAGCGCAATGCCGAGGAAATCGCCCGCCGCGCTGGCCGCGAAATCCGTCTGACCATTGCCTCGCGCCGCAATCTGGAGCTGGCACGCCAGCTGGTGGGCGATGATGTCAAGTTGGTGGCCGATGCCTTTGCCGTGGTCAACGATCCGGAAGTCGACATCGTGGTCGAGCTGATCGGTGGCGACACCGTGGCCAAGGAGCTGGTGCTCAAGGCCATCGCCAATGGCAAGCATGTGGTGACGGCCAACAAGAAGCTGCTGGCGGTGCATGGCAATGAAATCTTTGCCCGTGCCCAGGAACAGGGCGTGATGGTGGCCTTCGAGGCTGCCGTGGCTGGTGGCATCCCCATCATCAAGGCGCTGCGTGAGGGCCTGTCGGCCAACCGTATCGAATGGATCGCCGGCATCATCAACGGTACTTCCAACTTCATCCTGACCGAAATGCGCGAGAAGGGTGCCAGCTTTGCCGATGTGCTGGCCGAGGCGCAACGCCTGGGTTATGCCGAAGCCGATCCCACCTTCGATATCGAAGGTCACGATGCCGGCCACAAGCTCACCATCATGGCCGCGCTGGCCTTTGGCATCCCCATGCAGTTCGATAGCTGTTACCTGGAAGGCATCAGCAAGCTGGACGGCGTGGACATCAAGTACGCTGAAGAACTGGGCTACCGCGTCAAGCTGCTGGGCTTTACCCGCCGCACCGATGCCGGCGTGGAACTGCGCGTGCATCCGACGCTGATTCCGGAAAGCCAGCTGATCGCCAACGTCAACGGCGTGATGAATGCCGTGCTGGCCAAGGGCGATGCCGTCGGCCAGACCCTGCATTACGGCGCGGGTGCCGGCGCGCTGCCGACCGCCTCGGCCGTGGTGGCGGACATTGTCGATGTGACCCGCCTGCTGACCGCAGACCCGGAGCATCGCGTGCCGCATCTGGCCTTCCAGCCGGATCAACTGAAAGACCTGCGTATCCTGCCGATCGACGAGGTATATAGCTCTTACTACCTGCGTATCGGCGCTGCCGACCGCGCCGGTGTGCTGGCCAATATCACCGGCCTGCTGGCAGAAAACGACATCTCCATCGAAGCGCTGATCCAGAAGGGCTCGGCCAGCGAAGGCAATGCCGAAGTGGTCATCCTCACCCACCGGGTGCAGGAAGGGGCCATCAACGCCGCCATCGCCGCCATCGAGGCACTGGAAAGCGTAGCGGGCAAGGTAGTGCGCCTGCGCATGGAAGAACTCAACGACTAAGAACGTGTTCACGTTCTAGCGAACGAAGGGTCAGCCAAGGCGAAAGGGCGTGAAAAAGCGGAATGGACAGGGAGTCCATGAGCATTTTGAACGACTTTTCAACACTGGATCACCCGAGTATCGCAGAGCGTGAACAGGTTCTAAGGCATTCGCCCCGTCATCGCCGACGGGGTGGCAACTGGATGGTGGCAATGGCAAGACTCTGGATAAACGGCGTAGGCATGGCCTGTGCCCTGACTGCATCGGCGTTGTATGCCACGCCGCTGACGCCCGGCCAGCATAATCTGCTGCAGGGCTTCCTGATGCGCGGCTGTATCAAGCGCACCCCGGCATCTGACGGGGTGGCCGAGCACTCCGACGCCCAGGTCCAGAAATATTGCCAGTGCGCCAGCGAGCATCTGGCCAACACCTTCACCTCGGAAGAGGTGATGGGCGTGCTGACCGGACAGATCCGCAAGGACGATCCGCGCGGCAAGAAACGGCTGGTGGAAGCCTCTGCTGCCTGTAGCCGTCATCTGGATGCAAGTAGCGCCGACTGAGACTCAGCTACCCAATGGAACACATCATGGCTACCTTCCCCAAACGCTTGCTGCTGTCGTTGCTGTTGTTGCCACTGTCTGCCTGGGCTGATACCACCAGCGGCAGTCTGGCGGACGATCCCAGCATGGCACCCTATGTCCAGAATTTCAGCCAGCTGATCAGCAAGGGCTGCATGACCAGCTTTGCCAATGACAGTGCAAAGCTCAAGCAGCTGGAACAGCAGCTTGGTCATGCCATTACCCAGCAAAACCGCAGCAGCTACTGTAGTTGTGCCGCCGACAAGGCCATGCAGGCGCTGACCATCGATGACCTGAGCGAAGCCGTGGCCAACAGCATGTCTGGCAGCAAGACCGAGAGTGGCAGCAATACCTTCAAGGCCTTTTCACCCGAGATCAAGAAAAAGATCGTCAAGGCCAGTTTTCAATGTCTGGACAGGTTGACCAACTGATCATGAAGTACCTCAGCACACGTGGCGGCATGCAGCCGCAAAGTTTCAGCGACATCCTGCTCATGGGCCTGGCACCGGATGGTGGCTTGGCGCTGCCGGAAAGCTACCCGCAAATCAGCCGCAGCCAGCTGGATGCCTGGCGCGGCCTGTCTTATGCCGAGCTGGCCTTCGAAATCATCCGCCTGTTCGCCACCGACATCCCCGAGGCCGACCTCAAGGACATCGTCAGCCGCACCTATACTGCGGCCGTCTTTGGCAGCGAGGACATCACCCCGGTGAAGCGCCTGTCCGATGGCCTGGTGATTCTGGAACTGTCCAATGGCCCGACGCTGGCCTTCAAGGACATGGCCATGCAGCTGCTGGGCAACCTCTTTGAATATGTGCTGGCCAAGAAGGGCCAATCGCTGAATATTCTGGGTGCCACTTCCGGTGACACCGGCAGCGCTGCCGAATACGCCATGCGCGGCAAAAAGGGTATCAATGTCTTCATGTTGAGCCCGGATGGCCTGATGAGCGCCTTCCAGCGCGCACAAATGTTCAGCCTGCAGGATGCCAACATCCACAATATCGCCATCAAGGGCATGTTCGACGACTGTCAGGACATCGTGAAGGCGGTGCAGAATGACCACGCCTTCAAGGCCAAATACCAGATCGGCACCGTCAATTCCATCAACTGGGCGCGTGTAGTGGCGCAGGTGGTGTATTACTTCAAGGGCTATTTCAACGCCACCAGCAGCAACGACGAACAGGTCAGCTTCTGCGTGCCGTCAGGCAACTTCGGCAATGTCTGCGCCGGCCATATTGCCCGCCAGATGGGCCTGCCGGTGCAGCGCCTGATCGTGGCCACCAATGAAAACGACGTGCTGGACGAATTCTTCCGCACCGGTGCTTACCGTCCGCGTGGCACGGCCAATACTTATGTCACCTCCAGCCCGTCCATGGACATCTCCAAAGCCTCCAACTTCGAACGCTTCGTGTTCGATCTGGTCGGCCGTGATGGTGCCGCCGTGAAGGCATTGTGGGCGGATGTGGACGCTGGCAAGGGTTTTGATCTGTCGGCCAAGCTGGGCGATGCTGCGCAAAAGTTTGGTTTTGTTTCCGGCAAGAGCAGCCATGCCGACCGCCTGGCCACCATTCGTGCCGTGGATGCCAGCGATGGCGTGGTGGTGGATACCCATACCGCCGACGGTATCAAGGTGGCGCGCGAACTGCGCCTGCCGGGTGAAACCGTGGTCTGCCTGGAAACGGCGCTGCCGGCCAAGTTTGCCGATACCATCCGCGAAGCGCTGGACCGCGATCCGCCGCGTCCGGCTGGTTTTGATGGTCTGGAAGACCTGCCGCAAAAAGTGGTGGTGTTCGACGCCGACGCCGCACGGGTCAAGGCCTTTGTCGAACAGACCCTGGCCGGCTGAAGTCTGCCCGTGTCAGCCAGACAGGCTCCGTCAGGAGCCTGTTTTTCATTGCAGCTTGCAACTGTTGCCGGCTTTGCCACTCTGATGGCAGTCAGCTTACGCCGATACGCATGGGCAACCGGACTGGATACAATGGCAGGATGAAATTCCCTTATCTGTTTCTGAGCATGCTGCTGTCCGGCATGGTGTGCGCTGCGGCCAACCAGGATATGGTGGCACTGGAAAAACTGGCCGACCGCTTCATGCAGCAGGAAGTCAGCCATCGCCAAGCCAGCTACAAGCTGGGGCGGCTGGATCGCCGGCTGGTGCTGCCTGCATGTTCCAGCCCCAAGGTGGATTGGTCCAATACCGCGCAGACCAGTGGCAATACCAGCCTGGTGATTGTCTGCCCTGACAGTGGCTGGAGCATACGGCTGCCGGTCGCCGTCAATGAAAAGCAGCTGGGCGTGGTCCTGACCCGTTCCGTGGCCGCCGGAGAGGTGCTGCAGGAGGGGGATGTGAAGCTGGTGGAAATTGCCAACCCGGGGATGGCGCGCAATGTGCTGAACGAACTGGCTCTGGCTGTGGGCCAGAGCATGCGCAGCGGGGCGCCGGCGGGCAGCTGGCTACGCAATTTCATGGTGCATGCACCCTATGCGGTACGCACCGGGCAGCCGGTCAAGGTATCGGCCGGCGGCGACGGTTTCAGTGTTTTGTCCGAAGGTACGGCCAATGGCAATGCGGCCATCGGCGAAGCTGTGTCGGTCCGCCTCAGCAGCGGCAGGATGGTGCGTGGAATGGTACAGCCCGATGGCACGGTCAGTCTGACATACTGAATAAAGTTTCAAGAGATTGCTTTTTCAGCCGATAATAGATCAAACCCCTAGTTAGTTTGGAAGGTCCCACCATGAAAATCGACAACTCGGGCAGTGCGGTTGGTGCCTATGCCAGCCAGAGCAAGCTGGCCAAGCGCGATGCCGGCACGCAAGCGACTGCTGCCGGCTCGGCCCCGACCGATAGCGTGGAAATCAATCCGCTGGCCAGCCGTATCAGCGCACTGGCAACCCAGGCTGGTGACACCGCGCCGTCGTTCGATGCCGCCAAAGTGGACGCCATCAAGAGCGCCATTGCTGCTGGCAGCTTTTCGGTCGACCCCGGCAAGATCGCCGACAGCCTGATCGCTTCCACCAAAGAATTGCTGAACCAGTAAGCCCGGCAAAATGGTTGACGCTGCCATGAATCAACAACAAGGCTTTGCCGAACTGTGCCAGGCTGAAACTGCCCATGTACTGCGCCTGGTTGAGCTGCTGCAGCAGGAGCAGCAGGTGATGATCGCCGGCCAGGTGCATCTGCTGGAAGCCTTGGCCGACAGCAAGAGCCAGGTGCTGGACGAACTCGCCAGACAGTCGCAGCAGCGCGGCCAGTTGATGAAGACGCTGGGCCTGTCTGATAGCGATACCGTGTATATCTGGCTGGCTGACAAGCCGGCCGAGCGCCAGGCCTGGCTGGCACTGGAAGACCAGATTCACCGTGCCCAGGGCATCAATCAGCTCAATGGCAGCTTTATCGAGCAGCAACTGGGGCAGGTCGAAGAATCGCTGACGGTATTGCGCCAGGCCGCTGCTGCCACGCTCAGCTATGACCGTGGCGGCCAGCAGCCGCAACCGGTAGGTGGCCGGCGCTTTCTCGGTTCGGCCTGAGTCCGTTTTCTCGCTGTTTCTCCCGCCTGTCGCTGCGATGTGGTGGGCGCATCTGTCCCTTATGTGGTATCTTCGCCGCTAGGCCTGAGCAAACCACCATCCAAAAATCTGATGACCCTGATTTCCCTGATATTTGCGCTGGCACTTGAACAGCTGCGCCCACTGGGCAACCGTAACCGCGTCTGGCATGTGTTTACCCGTTATGCCAATCACCTGGAACGCAACCTGAATGCCGGTGCCAACCGGCATGGCGTGTTTGCGTGGATGCTGGCCATCCTGCCGCCGGTGTTGCTGAGCCTGCTGGTGTACTACGCCTTGTATGCTGCCAACCCGCTGCTTGCCATTCTGTGGAACGTGCTGGTGCTTTACCTCACCATGGGCTTCCGTCACTTTTCCAGCGCTTTTTCCGAGATATCCCTGGCCTTGGCCGAGGGGCGTGATCTGGATGCGCGTACCGCATTGTCGCGCTGGACCGGTTTGCCGGCAGCCGAATTGTCGGTGGGAGAGATTTCACGGCTGGCCATCGAGCAGGGCGTGGTAGACAGCTATCGTCACGTGTTCGGCACCATGTTCTGGTTCGTACTGTTGCCGGGGCCGTCCGGTGCCTTGCTGTACCGTCTGTGCAGCATGCTGGGCCAGAAATGGGGTGGTCGTCAGGCTGAGGAAGACCGCTTTGGCCGATTTGCCGGCAGTGCTGCTGCCTGGCTTGACTGGTTGCCGGTGCGTCTGACTGCAGCCAGCTTCGCCGTAATGGGCGATTTTGAAGACGCGGTTTACTGCTGGCGCTCGCAGGCAAAAACCTGGGGTAATTACGCTAACGGCATTCTGCTGGCCTCGGCGGCCGGCGCGCTGGGCGTCAAACTGGGCGATCCGCTCCGACAGGATTACACCATCAAGTTCCGGCCTGAACTGGGCCTGGGCGACGAGGCGGATCCCGGCTTCCTGAAAAGTGCCGTCGGACTGGTGTGGCGCTCGGCCCTGTTATGGTTGTTTGTCGTCCTGTTGCTCAGCGTTGCCAATCACATGGCCTGATGCCTGCTAATCGCCGCCCGTGATGGGCGGCGTTGCCATTTCAGCACGGCCATGTTCATGAACAAGGGGATGCGTCGCCCACTGCGCCGCCATCACCCAACCGAATTGCAGGAGCACAC
This sequence comes from Aquitalea sp. FJL05, assembly GCF_003852595.1. NCBI lineage: Bacteria > Pseudomonadati > Pseudomonadota > Betaproteobacteria > Neisseriales > Chromobacteriaceae > Aquitalea > Aquitalea sp. FJL05. The sequence goes on along the minus strand of NZ_QAJS01000006.1, from coordinate 371,134 downwards.
ACATGCTGTTTTCCGAACTCGGGCTGTCGCCCGAGATTCTTCGTGCCATTGAAGAACAAGGCTATACCGAGCCTACCCCCATCCAGGCCAAGGCCATTCCGCTGGTTTTGTCTGGTCGCGATCTGTTGGCGGCTGCACAAACCGGTACCGGCAAGACTGCCGCTTTCATGCTGCCCATCCTGGAGCGGATGAAGAAATTCGCCAATACCAGCGTATCGCCTGCCATGCATCCGGTGCGCGCGCTGGTGCTGTCGCCCACGCGCGAACTGGCTGACCAGATCGGCGTCAACGTCAAGACCTATACCAAGTATTTGCCGCTGCGTGCCACCACGGTGTTTGGCGGCATGAATATGGACCCGCAAACCGCCGAGCTGCGCCGTGGCATGGAAATCGTCATCGCCACACCGGGCCGCCTGCTCGACCATATCCAGCAAAAGACCATCCAGCTGAACAAGGTGGAAGTGCTGGTGCTGGACGAAGCCGACCGCATGCTGGACATGGGCTTCATCCAGGACATCCGCAAGATCATGAGCATGTTGCCCAAGGAACGGCAGACCCTGCTGTTCTCGGCTACCTTTGCCACAGAAATCAAGCGCCTGGCTGCGGACTTCATGAAAGATCCGCAGACGGTTGAAGTGGCCCGTCAGAACGCCACCAACGAGCAGGTGGAACAGCTGGTGTATTCGGTGGATGCCGGCCGCAAGCGCCATCTGCTGAGCCATCTGATCAAGACCCGCGACATGAGCCAGGTCATTGTGTTCTGCAAGACCAAGATCAGTGCCGACCAACTGGCGCGTGATCTCAAGCGCGATGGCCTGGTGGCGGAAGCCATTCATGGCGACAAGGCACAGGCTTCGCGCCTGGAAATCCTGTCTTCCTTCAAGGAAGGCAGCCTGCGCGTACTGGTGGCCACCGATGTGGCGGCCCGTGGCCTGGATATTACCGAGCTGCCGTTCGTAGTGAATTACGAGCTGCCCAATTCGCCGGAGGACTATGTACACCGTATCGGTCGTACTGGCCGTGCCGGTGCCAGCGGTATCGCCATTTCGCTGATGAGCCCGGCGGAAACCCGCCAGCATGAGGCCATTGAAAAGCTGACCCGCCAGACACTGACGCCGCAGGTGGTGGAAGGCTTCCAGCCGGGTGCAGCTGCCCCGCGTGAAGAATCGGCACCGCGTCGCGAGTCTTCCCGTGGTGAGGGTGGTCGTGACTATGGCCGAGACGGGGGGCGTGAAGGAGGTCGTGAAGGGCGTACGAGTCCGGTGCGTTCTGCCCCGCGCGAATCGCAGCGTGATCCGATGTCCTTGCCGGCATCTGCCCTGATGGTGGGCAAGTCGGGCGAGGGCCTGAAAACCATCAATCCGACCGCCGGTAGCCGCCGTAGCCGCAAGGCGCAGCGCGAAGTACCGGCACTGCTACTGCCGCCGCGTTACAAGGTGGAAGCCAACCGCTGAGTATTTGCCGCTGCCAGCCCGAAACCGCCCGTCGCCAGACCGGCGGTTTTTTCATGTCTGATGGAAAGGGTGGGTAGAAATGGCGGGCAGAAAAATGGCCCCCGCAGGGGCCCCAAGGAAGCAATGCTCCGTGCGTACAAATCAGACAAAAATCACCAGTGCGGCCATGGCACCATGGGCACCCATTACCAGGCTTTGTTCGATATCGGCGGTGCGGGAGGAGCCGGAAATGAAGGCTCCAAAGCCGTGCTCCGCCATGTCGATGCGGGCATAGGCATCGCGCATGGTGTCTACCATGGCGTCACGCGGCACCACCAGTACCAGCTTCTGGGTGAGGAAATAGATGGAGCGGAAGTGGTTGTCCGGATGGCTCACCCACACGGTGGCGTTTTCTGCCACCGCCAGCTGACCGGGGACGATGGCGACATCGACATCGTGCCAGGCATGCGGATCGCTGACTTCTTCGTGCTCCGGCAGCGTCAGGTCCACCGTGCGCCCGGCATCCGGCCAACGTGCGGCCACGACATCGGCCACGCTCTGGCCATCCGGCAACTGGACGGCATCGCCACCCAGATTGCGGATCAGCGTGGCAAACGCCTCGAATGGGTTGTCATAGCGAATGAAGGGCACGGCATGGATGTCCGGCAAAGCCGTGGCTTGCGGGCGGTTCTGGCGGATACGGGCCAGTATGCTGTCACGCGTGCTCATTGCTGCTCCTCCTTGTCCTTCTTGTCCTGTTTATCTTTTTTGTTCTGGCTGCGCTGCTGGTACTGTTCCTTGAAGCTCTGGGCCGGCATCGGTGGCAGATCACGGCCTGCGCGGCTCCAGGCGCTGTGGCGGGTGAGGCTTTCCGGGATGATGGGCACCACCTTGCGCATCACCTTGCCGCCCAGATCGAACAAGGCCGGATGCTGGGTCAGAAAACGCATGGCCAGCAGGCCCATTTTCTTGCCGGTGGGCAGCAGGTTCTGGTCGAAGGCTTTCTTGCGATGCAGCACCAGCTGCTCGTGCAGATTGATCTTGACCGGGCAGACATTGGAGCAGGAGCCGCAGGTACTGCAGGCAAAAGCCATGCTGCCGTGTTTCTTCATGTCGCGGCTGGGCCCCAGGGTAGAGCCGATGGGGCCGGGAATGATGTAGCTGTAACTGAAGCCGCTGCTGCGCCGGTAAACCGGGCAGGTATTCATGCAGGCCCCGCAACGGATGCAGCGCAGGCTCTGGTAGAAGTCTTCATTGCCCAGGATGTCGCTGCGGCCATTGTCGACGATGACAATGTGCATTTCGCCACCGGGACGCGCCTGGTGGAAATGCGAGGTATACGTGGTGACCGGCGAACCAATGGCCGAGCGGGCCAGCAAGCGGGTGAATACGCCCAGGTGCTCCAGCTTGGGAATGATTTTTTCCAACCCCATGCTGGCAATGTGAAGCGGTGGCAGGCTGGTGCCAAGGTCGGCATTGCCTTCGTTGGTGCACACCACCACGCCACCGGTTTCGGCGATGGCGAAATTCACCCCGGTCAGGCCGGCATCGGCAGTCAGGAAATGCTCACGCAGATTGGCGCGTGCCGCGTGTGTCAGATAGGTGGGGTCGTTATTGCCGGCCTCGGTGCCCAGCTCCTTGTGGAAGAGCTCGGAAATCTGCTCTTTCTTCAGGTGGATGGCCGGCATCACGATATGGCTGGGGGCTTCGTGGCGTAATTGCACGATGCGCTCGCCCAGGTCGGTATCCACCACCTCGATGCCGCGCTGCTCCAGATAGGGGTTCAGCCCGCACTCTTCGGTGAGCATGGACTTGGACTTGACCAGCTTCTTCACCTGCCGCGCCGCCAGAATGCCGTGCACGATGCGGTTGTGCTCGTCGGCATCGGCTGCCCAGTGGACGGTGACGCCGTTTTTTTGCGCATTGGCTTCAAACTGTGCCAGGTAATCGTCCAGTTGCGACAGGGTATGGGCCTTGATTTCGCGTGCCAGCCGGCGCAGTTCTTCCCACTCCGGCAGCTGTTTGGCCTGGGCATCGCGCTTTTGCCGTACCCACCAGATAGCGCTGTCGTGCCATTTGGCCTGGGCACGGTCCTTGAGGAACGCTGCTGCAGCCTGCGGGTGTTTTACGCTGTCGTCCTTCATGCGCCTGCTCCACGGCCAGTGAGAATTTCCACGATGTGCAGCGGACGGATCTGCTTGCCCTGATGGCGGATGATGCCGCCCATGTGCATCAGACAGGAGGGGTCGGCACCGACGATGTATTCCGCGCCGGTGGCCTCATGCTGGGCAATGCGATCCTCGCCCATGGCGGTGGACAGCTCCGGTTCGTCCACGCAGAAGGTGCCGCCAAAGCCACAGCATTCGTCGCGGCGTTCGGGCAGCAGTACTTCCACGCCATCCACCAGCTTGAGGATGTTTTCCAGCCGCGACTGGTAGGGAATCATCAGTTCGGACGGGCTGGCGTGGTGCAGCTCGCGCAGGCCGTGGCAGCTTTGGTGAATGGATACCTTGTGCGGGAAATAGACCGGCTTGGGCAGTTTTTCCAGCTTGAGTACGTCCTGCAGGAATTCGATGATCTCGTAGACCTTGGGCTTGAGCTGCTGATAGGCCGGGTCTTCCGCGATATACCAGTCGTAGTGGTGGGTGACGTGCGAGACGCAGCTGCCAGAAGGGGCGACCACATAGTCGTATTGCTGGAATACGCCGGTAAAGCGCCGGGCGGCATCACAGGCCCCCTTGCTGTCACCGTTATTGGCCAGCGGCTGGCCGCAGCAGGACTGTTGCAGCGGAAATTCCACCTCGCAGCCCAGGCTTTCCAGCAGCTCGAGCGTGGCCATGGCCACATGAGGGAAAAGTTCGTTGATGAAACAGGGAATGAACAGGCCGATTTTCATGGTGCGCGGGGCCTCCGACAGGCTGGAGCAGGGGACTGGCTGCATTTAATCCCCATTTCCCCCGCTTTGCCAATGCGGAATTACCCTTGAGCCTGCTCCCGCCGTGCTCAGTTCGCCTGATCGTTCTGGTTTTTCATCTCGGCAAAACGGCTGATCACCTGCACCACGCCCTTGGCCTGGTGATTGATCTGCGCAATGGTCTGCCCCACGCGCTGCGACAATTCCACGCTGCCGTTGGCCTGTTGCAGCAGGCTTTGCATGCTGGCCACCGCCGTATCGGTGTGTCCCTGGATATCTTGCACCATGCTGCTGATTTCCCCGGTGGAGGAGCTGGTGCGCTCGGCCAGTTTGCGCACTTCGTCGGCGACCACGGCAAAACCACGCCCCATTTCACCGGCACGTGCGGCCTCGATGGCGGCATTGAGCGCCAGCAGATTGGTCTGGTCGGCAATTTCCTTGATGGTCTGAACGATGGAGCCAATCTGTTGCGAGCGATCACCCAGCTGCTGCACTTGCTGGCTGCCGCGTTCGATGTCGGTCGCCATGGTCATGATGCCTTCGATGCTTTGCTCGATGTCGAATACGCCGGCATTGGCCAGTTCCTGCGTCTCTTTCGAGGAGCTATAAGCCAGCAGCGCCGAGTCCCGTTCCATGACCTGTTGTTCTACCTGCTGGCTGATGTCGGTGGCGAACTTGATGACGCTGAGCACCTGTCCGCTTTCATCCAGCACCGGATTATAGTTGGCCTCCAGCCACACGGTGCGGCCATCGCGGGTCAGTCGCTGGATGCGGCCGCAGTAGTGCTGACCGTTGCGCAGGCGCTGCCATAGTGCTTCGTACGCCTGGCTGGCGGCGAATTCCGCCGGGCACAGCAGGCGGTGCTGCTTGCCGATCAGGCTGTCGCGGGTATGACCGGTGGCCAGCAGGAAATTGTCATTGGCACTGATGATCTGCCCGTCCGGGGTAAATTCGATCACCGCCATGGCGCGGTTGATGGCTTGCAGGATGGCGTCGTTGCGAGTGGCGGCATTGACCGCGGCAGTGATGTCGGTGGCAAACTTGACGATGCTGACCACGCGGCCTTGCTCATCCAGCAGCGGACTGTAAGTGGCTTCCAGCCAGATGCTGCGGCCATCGGCACTGCGGCGCTTGACCCTGGCCTGATAAAATTCGCCGCGGCGCAGGCTGTCCCAGAGACGCTGGTAGTCGCTGCTGGCGGTATAGGCGCTGTCGCAGAGCTGGCTGTGCTTTTTGCCTTGCAGTTCGCTCGGGCTGTGATAGCCCATGGTGGCGAGAAAGTTTTGATTGGCCTCGATGATGCTGCCATCCGGATTAAAGCGGATCACCGCCATGGAGCGGTCAAGCGCCTTGCTCAGTTGCTGCTCGGCATAGAGCTGTTGCTTGAGCTCGGCAATTTCTTGTTTCAGTTTGCGATCGAACATGTTTTCCCCGTTATCATCCTGCTTTTAATCGTTATAGCGGATTGGTGTCTGCTCTGACAGTGGCGTTGCCGCTATTGCCATGCAGGCAAGGCTGTAGCAGCTCGCTCAGCCATTGCATGAACACGCGGCAGCGCTGTGGTAACTGGCGGCGGTTGGCATACAGCAGGGAGACAGGCATCGGCGGTGCCTGCCAGTTTGGCAGGATTTCCACCAGCTGCCCCGTGGCCAGCTGGGCTGTCACGCCAGCCTGCGGTGCCTGGATGATCCCCATTCCAGCCAGGCAGGCGGCATGGTAGGCATCGGAATTATTCACCGTCAGTGCGCCCGGCATGCTGTGCTGGCGCAGGCTGCCGGTGCTGTCCTGATATTCGAAACCACCGCGCCGTCCACCCAGCACGCTTTGGTAATGGATCAAGCGGTGGTCGGCCAGATCGTCCAGGCTGTGCGGTGTGCCATGACGCGCCAGATAGTCCGGGCTGGCGCAATTGATCTGGCGCTGCCAGCCCAGATGGCGGGCAATCAGGTTGGAGTCGCGCAACTGGCCCACGCGCAGCACGCAGTCGAAACCTTCGCTGACCAGATCGACCAGCCGGTCGGTGCTGCTCAGCTCTATTTCCAGTTGCGGATGCCTGTGCAGGAAGTCTGGCAAGTGGGGCAGCACGGTGTGGCGGGCAATGGCAATGGGCAGATCCACGCGCAAGCGGCCGGACAAGCGGGCCGGTGTGCTGGCAAACAGCGCCTGCAGCTCCTCCACCTCATCCAGCAAGTCCTTGCAGCGCTGGTAATACATCTGCCCGTCCGGCGTCATGCTGACCTGCCGCGTCGTGCGGTGTAGCAGGCGTGCGCCCAGGCTGTTTTCCAGTTGCTGGATGGCAGTGGAAACGCTGGCCTTGGGCAAGGACAGCTGTGTCGCGGCCCGGGTGAAGCTGCCCATCTCGGCCACGCGCAGGTAAATACGCATGGCTTGTAGCTGATCCATGACATGGCACTCTATTGTCTGGAAAGTGCGAACAGTATGATCGAAGATGGCATGTTTATCACCATAAAACAAAACAATACACTGCAATCCTGCAGATGCATCCTGCTTCTGCCTTTTCATCAGGAGCTTCACATGCAACAGAAAATTGCCCTTGTCACCGGTGGCAGCCGTGGTCTGGGCCAGAATGCCGCCCGCAAGCTGGCCGCCCGTGGTGTGGCCGTGGTGCTGACCTACCAAATGAATCAGGCTGCGGCCGAGGCGGTGGTGGCGCAGATTACCGCTGCCGGTGGCCAGGCCGCTGCCATGCAGCTGGATGTGGCACTCAGCAGCAGTTTTCCGGCGTTTGCCGAACAGTTGCGCCAGCTGTTACAGCAGCGCTGGCAGCGGTCACAGTTTGATTACCTGCTCAACAATGCCGGTATTGGCATCCATGCCGGTTTTGCCGAAACCACGGAAGCCCAGTTCGATCAGTTGCTCAATATCCAGTTCAAGGGTGTGTTCTTCCTCACCCAGGCACTACTGCCGCTATTGGCTGATGGTGGCCGTATCCTGAATGTTTCCACCGGCCTGACGCGGTTTGCTTTGCCCGGCTATGCGGCCTATGCCGCCATGAAGGGCGCGGTCGAGGTACTTAGCCACTATCTGGCCAAGGAATTGGGCCCACGTGGCATTGCGGTGAATGTACTGGCCCCCGGTGCGATTGAAACCGACTTTGGCGGCGGGGCTGTGCGTGATAATGACCAGCTTAACCAGTTTATTGCCCGCCAGACGGCGCTGGGTCGAGTCGGCCTGCCAGATGATATTGGTGCGGTAATGGCTTTGCTGTTGTCAGATGAGGCCGGCTGGATCAATGCGCAGCGTATCGAGGCTTCTGGCGGTATGTTTCTGTGAAAAGAGTGACAGTTTCAAACATTGCCAATACAATTGCATGAGCAATAATAGTCAATATTCAATACAGATAAAGAGCTGCATCTTGCAGCTCTTTTCATTTGCCGCGCACACTTGGCAAGGCAGATTGAAGTGATATGCTTGGGTTGTGAGTTTTCAGCAAGCGAATGTGCTTGTCGATGTGTCACCGTAGTCAGCAGGGTCGCTTAAGTACTTTTGCTGCTCAGATTATTTGTTTTTATTTGAAGATAAATACTTTAGTCGTATGGTATTTGTTTTGTTAATCGATTAATTTTTTGACACTCTGAATGAGTTTGAAGTTACCTGCCGGCTCCATTCTGGCCGGTGAGTGCAGCTTGTTATTCGGCAATAGTCAGTCAAGGTCAGTGTCGCATCATGATAAATATCAAACAAAATTTGACTAATTGCTGTGCGGATCTTTGCTCCGGAAAGGCGGACGAAGAAAAAATCGTCCAGATGATTGCTCTGCTCAAGGCATTTCACGTGCTGTATGTCAATGTTCATACACCGGAAGCCAGGTTGATTCAGCACGTGATTGAAAATCTGAAATCGGTTTATTCGGTTTATCAGTCACGGGATGAAATCGTGCTGATGCCTTACGAAATAAGAGAACTGACCGCTGCCAAGCAGGCCTGCATGGCAAAGTCTGGCCGCCGTGGGGCCAATGTTTTGAATCATCTGTATGCGGTTTATCTGGAATATTACCGCCAAATGTTGAAAGGTAATCTGGCCTGAGTAGCCTGTTATGCAAAGGCGGTGTCATCATGCTTTCCGTGCAACTACAGCAGTTTGATGATGGTCAGTAAAAAAGCCCGCATCGTGCGGGCTTTTTTAAATGATATCGCTGGTTTACAGCCGGTAGCGGTGTACGGCTTCCGTCATGGATGCCACTGCCTGATCCAATTTGTCTGCAGTGGTCGCGGTTTCTTTTGCGGCGTCGCTTGATCGTTCTGCCATTTGTGCAATTTGTTCTACCTGAACGGCAATGGTGGTACTGGCAGTAGCCTGCTCACGAATGGCTTCTGTAATTTCTGTTACCAATTCTTTGGCATTGGATGAGGCATGGCCGATCTGCTCAATGGACTGCAAGGCATCATCTGCGCCATGGACACCTGCATCTACCAGTTTCTGCGTATCCGCCATAGCAACTGCACTTTGTCTTGAGGTCTCGGTAATACTGCGAATGACGCTATCTATTTCACTTGTCAGTGTTGTAGTACGTTCCGCCAGTTTACGCACTTCATCTGCCACCACGGCAAAACCACGTCCCTGTTCTCCGGCTCGGGCAGCCTCAATGGCTGCATTCAATGCCAGCAAATTGGTTTGCTCGGCAATATCCTTGATACTCCCAACCGCAGCAGCCACTTTACTATTTTCCTGCTCCAGCTGATTGATGCGCTGTGTTGCCTGATTCACGGTGGTATGAATCGAACGAATATCTTGTACTGTCTTGCCAATGACCACTTGTCCGGTACCGGCCAAAGCATTGGCTTCAATCGTTTTTTCGCTGGTCGTACCCGCACGTGTACCAACGTGATTGATACTGACAGTCAGTTCTTCCATGGTTGCTGCAATGCTGGCCGACGCTTCATTTTGATGGCTGGCCGCTTGGGAAACATGGTTGGCAGCCAGGGTTAGCTTGCCGGTGTAGTCGGTCACTTCTTTGCATGTGGTGGCGATCTGGCGCAGGCTGCCATTGATGCCTTCAATCAATTTATTGAATGCTGTTGCCGTAGTGCCAACTTCATCATGGGGATGATGTACCGTAACCTTTTTGGTGAAATCCAGGCTGGCCTGAATTTCAGACATGGCATTCTTTAGTTCATTCAGCGGTTTGGTAACGGCGTTGAATGTTCTGTATCCACTGGCTGCCAGTATGATGACAGTCAGTATCAGTGTGATGAGGGTGACTGTTTTTGCATTAGCTGCTTCTTTTTCGGATTTAATGACTTCTTCCGCGACATATTTTTGGTTATATTCAATATGCTTTTCAATATTTTTCAGCAAATCATCTGCTTTGGGAATGACTTGTTCGACGCGTATTTTTTTGGCCAGGGCTAAGTTGCCTTGGTCAAAGGCGGCAAATAATGGCTTGGCTGATTCGTAATAGCTATTGAGTTTTACTTTATCATCATTAAAGTCATGGCGATCTTCATCGCTATTGATGAATTTTTCATAATCGGCAATGGAGTCTTGCGCTATTTTATATCTTTTTTCAAAAAGATCTCTGGTGGCATCTTTTTCATTTTGATTTTCGGATATCAAGTATTGAGTCACCGATAGCCGTAAACGTAGTGCTGATTTTTCAAATTTGGCTAGCGTTATAATGCTTGGATAGTCGCTATTTGAAAAATTTCTAGCAGTATCTGCCAGGGAGTTTTGCGTATAAATGCTGAACCCGCTGATGACTAAAATGGCAGCAAGTGCCAGGCCGATTTGTAGAAGTATTCTCTGAGCGACTGTCATTTTAAATTTCCCTGCTTTGTTTTTTTAAATACTTCGTTGTTGGTAGTGGTTCTCACTGCCCCGGCGATGCATTGAAGAAAATGGTGCATTGAAGCAAATAAAGTGTAGAAGTATTTAACTGCTTATTCAATCTGATCTAGCAGACTTTCCCGTGGCTCTGCGCTTGTCATCCCCGTATTTCCCACTGCATGGACCAAGCCTGTGACCGATAGCTCCACCGCACAGCACACGGTGTAAGGCGCCGCCAGAGTGCAAGCGGGCGGTCAATTTCCATAGTCATTTCCTGCCCACACCCTGCTGTGAAAAGCACGCGCTAGTGCGGATGTCGATTAATGGCGTCGCCGCAAAGAATGAATTGCTTGGGGGCAACAAGAGGCAGCGCTATCGCACTGCGAAGGCTGGTTGCTGCGCCCGGGCTGAATTGCCTTCAGTTTCTTGTGCGAAATTTGTGCGAATTCTGACGCCGCATTAAGCCGCCATCACATCAGCGCTGTTCGGCTGAAATCCTTGCTGGGCCTTGGTTTTACGCGGTTTTGCGCGGTTTGGTGTGGCTTGTGAATGGCGGAAGAGAATGGGAGTCGAACCCACCTGGGACCGCTGGCGGCCCCCTCTGGTTTTGAAGACCAGCCACCCCACCGGGGATGCCTCTCTTCCGTGTCGGCCGATTATACCGGTTTCAGCCGCTGGGTGAAGTTTGGCCCTCCGCCTGGGCGGGGGTGGTGCTGTGGTGGGTGAACAGCAGGTTTTCGCGCAGCAGGTGACGGTCGGCCAGGCGGCGGGTGAAGCCGCTGCGATCAAAGAATTCCAGAATCTGGATCGCCAGCTTGCGGCCACAACCCAGCTGGTTGCGAAAGCTGGCGGCATCGGCATGGCCGTGTTGCTGACACAGCTGGCGGACGATGTCCGCCATGTGCTGCACGGTGTCGGCGGCAAAGTAGCGGTCTTGCACCACGGCGACGACATGGCCCAGCCGGGCGGCCTTGCGTAGCAGCTGCCTGAGCTGTTCTTCTTCGATGTCGCTGGCGGCGGCCAGATCGCGCACCCAGTGTGGCTCGCTGCTATTGGCAAAGCAGGGGGCCAGCTGCTGCCAATGCGCTTCTTCCTGAGACGTGAATCCAAGCACATGTTGCGGCAGGTGCACCCAGCCACGGGTCTGGCGCAGGCTGCCTTGTTGCAGCAGTTGCTCCAGCAGCAGATTGACCGTTGCTTCCGGTTCGCCAGGCAAGGCCAGCCGACGCAGGCGGCCACGGCTGGCACCCAGCTGGTCGGGGTGTTGTTGATGCAGTCTGGCCAGTCCATCCAGCAGTTTTTGCTGCAAGCCGGTCCAGCGCTCGGCCGCGTAGAGGCGGTCCGCTACCTGCTGGCCAGTGTTGTGTTGCAGCAGGGCCTGCATGCTGGCGACCGGCAGCTGGTTGGCCCAGGCAAAGTCGTCCAGCATGACCGCCTGCTGACTGCTGAGCAGCGCTAGCTTGGCTGGCAGGCTCAGCATGGGGTCTTGCAAGTGATGCAGATGGTCTAGCCGCTCAGGCAGGCGCTTGCCTCGCGCTGGCGGTTGCAATTCCAGCACTTGTGCGCCGGCGATGGTGTCGCGGGCGCTGGCGTCACGCAAGATGAGCCGGTCGCCATCGGCCAGCCACAGCGGCTGATCCAGCGTCAGTTCGGCCAGCGTCTGGGCACCGGCTTCCAGCTGGCTGCGGCAGAGCAGCACCAGGCGGCCGGTGGTGTGGCGGGCGGCGTGGTGGATATGCACGGCCTGCCAGTGCTTGAGCGGGGCAATGGCCTGCAGGGCGATGGTGATGCGCTGGCTGGGCGGCGGCGGAGCGCTGGCCAGCAGCCAGTCGCCACGTTGAAGCTGCTGCTTTTCCACATCGCCAACCAGATTGAGTGCAATGCGCTGGCCGGCCTGGCCATGGGTGGCGGCGGCATTCTGTACGTGCAGGCTACGTACCCGCACCGTCACATTGCGCCCGCTCAGCCACAGCTTGTCGCCAACGGCCACGCGCCCGCCCAGTGCGGTGCCGGTGACCACCAGCCCGGCACCGCTGAGGGTGAAGGCGCGGTCGATGGCCAGCCGGAAGCGCAAGTTGGCGGCAGCCTCCGGCAGGCTGCTTTGCTGCAGCAGATGCTGGCGCAAGCTGTCGATTCCCTCGCCGCTGTGGCTGGAGACGACAAACAGCGGGGCGTCGGCCCAGCGGCTGTCTTGCAGCAATTGGCGGATATCGGTGGCGACTTGTTGCAGACGCGCCGGGTCGACCAGATCGCATTTGCTGATGACCACGCTCAGTTGCGGGATGCCGCTGAGTTGCAGAATGGCCAGGTGTTCACGCGTTTGCGGCATGATGCCGTCGTCGGCAGCCACCACCAGCAGGGCGTGGGGAATGCCGGACAGGCCGCACAACATATTGGCCAGAAATTTCTCGTGGCCGGGCACATCGACAAAGCCCAGCACCCGGCCATCCGCCAGCGGCAGATAGACATAACCCAGGTCTATGGTCATGCCGCGCTTTTTCTCTTCGGGCAGGCGGTCGGCATTGTGGCCGGTCAGCGCCTGCAGCAGCGCGGTTTTGCCGTGGTCGATGTGGCCGGCGGTGGCGAAAATCATGCGATGGAGTGATCGGCCGGATGTTCCAGCCCCACCGGGTCGATATGGGTCATGACATTGAGTACCGGGTGTTGCTGCATCACCATGTCGCGGGCGCGTTCGGCGATGTCGTGGGCATCAAATACATTCATGTGGCCATCCACTTCCAGGTGGACATCCACCACGATCAGGTCACCCATTTTGCGGGTGCGCAAATCATGCAGTGCCAGCACGCCGGGCGTGACCAGCAGGGTCTGGCGGATGGCTTCGGTTTCTTCGGTATCGGCAGCGCGGTCCATCAGGTCGTGCAGCGAATTCCAGGCGAAGCTCCAGCCCATCTTGCCGACGATGAAGCCGACAATCAGTGCGGCGATGGGATCGAGAATCGGATAGCCCATCAGGTTGCCGACAATGCCGATGGCCACCACCAACGACGATGCAGCATCGGAACGGGCATGCCAGGCATTGGCCACCAGCATGCTGGAACGTACACGCTGGGCGACGGCCAGCATGAAGCGGAACAGCAATTCCTTGGAGACCAGCGCCACCAGTGCTACCCACAGCGCAATGCTGTGCACGGTGGGAATGGCCGACGGATCGTGAAACTTCACCGCTGCCGACCACAGCATGCCGATGCCCACGGCCAGCAGCAGCAGGCCCAGTACCAGCGAGGCGGCGTTTTCATAGCGCTGGTGGCCGTACTGGTGGTCGGCATCCGGGGCCTTGCGGCTGTGATGGCCGGCCAGCAGTACCACGAAGTCGGATAGCAGGTCGGACAGCGAATGAATACCGTCGGCCACCAGCGCCTGGGATTTGGCGAACATGCCGATCAGGATCTGTGCGCTGGCCAGTACGATATTGACCCAGACGCTGACCATGGTGCTGCGGTGGGCTGCCTTGTTGCGTGCGGCATCATCTACCGTCTCGTGTGGGGAATGGCTGGTGTGTATGGTCATGGCAAAACAGTCCGGATCAGGTGGGGGAGTGCAGTATGCCATAGCTGGCTTAAGTTTTTATTAATTGGGTTCTATTTTATGGTAAACAAAAACAATAATAAGAATGATCTGCATTTCGGCGATGTTGGCGGCTGATCATGTCAGAATACCGCCTGTTATCCCTCCTGCTCCGGAATGATCTTGGCTCTGTTGCTCAAGTCCCTGCTCGGTGCGCTGGCGGTGGTGCTGATCAGCCTGCTGTCGCGCTCGCGCAATTACTATATTGCCGGCCTGGTGCCGCTGTTTCCCACTTTTGCGCTGATTGCCCACTACATTGTCGGTAGCGAGCGCGGACCGGTTGCGCTGAAAACCACCGTGCTGTTCGGCATGTGGTCCTTGCTACCGTATTTTGTTTACCTGTTCAGCCTGTATTGCCTGGTCGACCGCCTGCGGCTGCCCTGGGCACTGGCCGCCGCCACGCTAAGCTGGGCGGTGGCAGCCTTTGTGCTGATCCAGGCCTGGAGCCGCTGGCACGGCTAGCCGGGCGAACTGGCTGAGTCTGTCGGCAGCAGGTTGGCGAGAAAAGCGGCTTCATCTTCCAGACAGCGCAGGTCCAGCCACAGTTTGCCATCGTATAGCCGGCCAATCACCGGGGCGGGCAGGCTGCGCAGGCGGCTGGCCAGCGCTTCCAGCGTGCTGCCGCGGCCATCGCGGGCACTGAAGGTAATGGCCCAGCTGGGCAGGCGATCCACCGGTAGCGAACCACTGCCAATCTGCGACAGGCAGGCGGCGCTGGCAGTGTCGAATTCAGCCCCGGCAAAGCTGCTCAGACTGTCCTGCAGGCGCGTGGCTTGCTCTTGCATGTCGGCTTGCGGGCGGGTCAGCCGACGCAGGGTGGGCAGTTGCCGGGTCAGCTTGTCCGGTTGCAGATAGAGTCGCAGCGTGGCTTCCAGCGCGGCCAGTGTCATCTTGTCGCAGCGCAGGGCGCGCTTGAGCGGGTGTTGCTGGATTTGGTCTATCCAGCTTTTCTTGCCGATGATCAGCCCGGCTTGCGGGCCGCCCAGCAGTTTGTCGCCGGAGAAACTCACCAGATCCACGCCCTGAGCAATCATCTGCTGCGGCATGGGTTCGGCCGGCAGGCCATGGGCGGACAGGTCGATCAGCGCGCCCGAGCCCAGATCGGTTGCCGCTGGCAAGCCGTGATGGTGGGCCAGTTCGGCCAGCTCGGCTTCGCTGACGCTGTGGGTGAAGCCTTCGATATGGTAATTGCTGGTGTGCACCTTCATCAGCAGCCCGGTTTCCGTATTGATGGCCTGGCTGTAATCGCGCAGATGGGTGCGGTTGGTTGCGCCCACTTCTACCAGCCGGCAGCCGGCCTGACGCATCACATCCGGCATGCGGAAGGCACCGCCGATTTCTACCAGCTCGCCACGCGACACCACCACCTCGCGCCCGGCTGCCACGGTGGAGAGCAGGATCAGCACGGCAGCGGCATTGTTGTTCACCACGCAAGCGGCTTCGGCACCGGTCAGCTCCTGCAGTAATTCGCTGATGGCGTTATCCCGATGGCCACGGCCGGCCCCGTCCAGATCGTATTCCAGTGTTACCGATTCGCGCATGGCGCGGCTGACGGCGGCGACGGCTTCTTCCGCCATCGGCGCGCGGCCCAGATTGGTATGCAGCACGGTGCCGCTGAGATTGAACACCGGCCGCATCTGCATGTGCTGGCGGCTGGCCACACGCTGGCTGGCAGCCTGTGCCAGTTGTTGTTCGTCTTCGGCCCAGCCGGGCAGGCTGTGGTTGGCGCGGATGTACTGGCGTGCCTCATCCAGCGTCTGGCGCACGGCTTCGGCCAGTGCGGCGCTGCCATGGCGGTCGATGACCTTTTCCAGCAGGCGGTGATTGAGCAGCCGGTCTACCGAGGGCAGGCGGGCATACAGGTTTTTCAGCTCCATGGGGCCTTCTCAGAATCGGGAAAATCGGTACAGCAGATACAGCAGGGCCACCAGCAGCAGATTGCCGGCCAGCCAGCCCAGGATGTGCCGCCACTGGCTGTGCTGATCCGTTGCCGGTTCGCAGCGTTGGCGGTGCAGGGTATGGGCGATGCATTGCCAGCCGCTCCAGGTGGCTTCGGCGATATCGGCGGGGAGCGATAGCAGTTTGTTGTCCTGCTGCGGATCACGGGTATGCATGGTGTGGCTCCTGCAAGTTCGGGAGGTCTCTCACCTTGCATACTAGCCGAGCCGACGCAGCAATGGGTAGCGGGTGTGGAACTGCACGTATAATGGCGCGATGACACATGATGCCACTCCCCCCTTTGCCGGCTTGACGCCGGATGCACTGCTGGATGCGGTGGAAAGCCTGGGCCTGCGCGCCTCCGGCAGCCTGCTGGCACTCAACAGCTATGAAAACCGCGTCTATCAGGTGGGCATGGAAGAAGGTCCGCCGCTGGTCGCCAAGTTTTACCGCCCGGAGCGCTGGAGCGATGCACAGATACTGGAGGAGCATGTTTTCAGCCAGCAGCTGGCCGAACGCGAGATTCCGGTGGTGCCGCCGCTGCTGTTTGACGGTGCCAGCCTGCATCAGCATGGCGGTTTCCGTTTTACCCTGTTCGCCCGCCGTGGCGGACGGGTGCCGGAGCTGGGTGACAGCCGCACGCTGGAGTGGATTGGCCGTTTCCTGGGGCGGATTCACGCCTTGGGGCAGGTCGAGGATTACGCCCAGCGGCCGCAGCTGGATATCGACAGTTTCGGGGTGGAGCCGGTGAACTATCTGCTGGCCAACAATCTGTTGCCGGCCGATCTGCGCGAGGTGTATCGCGGCGTGGCGGCCCAGGCGCTGGATGGCGTGCGGCGCTGCTTCGACCGTGCCGGTACGGTGCGCCAATTGCGCCTGCATGGCGATTGCCATAACGGCAACATGCTGTGGACCGACGATGGCCCGCACTTTGTCGACTTTGACGACAGCCGCATGGGGCCGGCATTGCAGGATTTGTGGATGCTGCTGTCCGGCTCGCGCGAGGAGCAGTCAGCCCAGTTGGCTGATGTGCTAGCGGGCTATGAGGATTTCTGCGACTTCAATGTGCGCGAGCTGTATCTGCTGGAGGGCTTGCGTACCTTGCGCCTGCTGCATTATTCGGCCTGGCTGGCGCGGCGCTGGCATGATCCGGCCTTCCCGGCGGCCTTCCCCTGGTTTGCCCAGCCGCGCTTCTGGGAAGAGCAGATTCTGTCGCTGCGCGAGCAGATTGCCCTGATGGACGAGCCGCCTTTGTGGCGTCTGCCCTGAGCCTGCCTGTCGCAAACTAGCGGATGGCCGGAGGCGTTTCGCCGACCATCCGCTGGTGCTGCTTGGCCCAGGGCTGCAGCAGTGCGGCCTCCATGGGCCGGGCAATGAAATAACCCTGCCCCAGATTGCAGCCGCGCGCCTGCATCAGCTCCATGTCCTGCCGGGTTTCTATCCCCTCGGCGACCGTAGTCAGCTGCATGCGCTGACCCAGTTCGATGATGCTGTTGGCGATGGCCTGCAAATGCGGCTTGCTGCTAATCGAGGTCACCAGCGACTGGTCGATTTTCAGCTCGGTGAAAGGAAAGTGCGTGAGCTGCTGCAAGGTGGCAAAACCGGTGCCGAAATCGTCGATGGACAGGCCGAAGCCGGCCAGCCGCAAGCGTGCGGCAATGCCGATGGCTTCCGGCAGATTGTCGGCGATGGCGGTTTCGGTGATTTCAAACGTGATGTAGCGGGCCGGTACTTTGCTGCGGTGCAGGCGGCTTTCCATTTCGCCGATGAGGGTGCTGCCCTGTAGCGAGCGGGCGGACAGATTGATGGACAAGGGCAGGCGCAGGCCTTGGCGGGCCCATTCCTGCCATTGCAGCAGCCCCTGATCCAGCATGGAGAGTGTCAGCTCGGTGGCCCAGCCATGCTGTTCGATCACCGGGATGAAGCTGCCCGGCATGACCAAACCGCGGCTGGGGTGCTGCCAGCGCGCCAGCATTTCCGCGCCCTTGAGCTGGCTGCTGTCCAGGTCGATCTTGGGCTGGTAATAGGGAATGATCTGCTGCTCTTGCAGTGCCAGGCGTATTGCGTCCGGGTCGTATAGCGCGCAGCTTTCCTTGGCCTTGGCGGATTGCTGGCACAGCCGTGCCAGCAGGTCCTGCATTGCTCCGGCTTGCAGCGGTTTTTTCAAACCACCCAGCACTGGCAGCCCCAGCCCGCAGCCCATCAGCTCCAGCGTGGAAATCAGCATGTAGTCCTTGCCAGAGGTGAGGATGATGTAAGGCGTCAGCTTTTCCAGCGCCAGTTGCTGCATGACCTGCACGCCATCCATGCGCGGCATTTCCAGGTCGAGCAGCATCAGGTCCGGCACTTGCTGGCGCACCTGCGCCATGCCTTCCTCGCCGTTGGCCGCATGGCGGATACTGCTAAAGCCCAGCTGGCTGCACAGTTCTGTGGCGAGCAGCCGGTGCAGCTGGCTGTCTTCCACGATCAGCACATCCTGCATGTCAGCAAACGGCATGAATGGCGCTCCCTTAGCGGCAAATGGCCTTGGCCATGGCGTCCAGCGGGATGACCTCATCGGCCGCCCCCAGCTTGATCGCCTCCTTGGGCATGCCAAACACCACGCAGCTGTCTTCGTCCTGGGCAATGGTGCGGGCACCGACATCATGCATTTCCTTCAAGCCCTTGGCCCCGTCGTCACCCATGCCGGTCATGATGATGCCCAGCGCATTCTTGCCGGCGAACTTGGCGGCAGAGCGGAACAGCACATCGACCGAGGGCTTGTGGCGGCTGACCAGCGGGCCGTCCACCACTTCCACCTGATAGAAAGCGCCGCTGCGCTTGATCATCATGTGCTTGCCGCCGGGGGCAATCAGCGCCCGCCCCGGCAAAATGCGATCGCCGGTGGCTGCTTCCTTGACTTCGATTTCCGACAGCCGGTCCAGCCGTTCGGCAAACGAGGCAGTGAATTTTTCCGGCATGTGCTGCACGATGGCCAGCCCCGGGCAGGTGCGCGGCAGCTTGGTGAGAATGGCTTCCAGCGCCTGGGTGCCGCCGGTGGAAGTGCCAATGGCGACGATGCGTTCGGTGGTCTGGAACATCTGCTGCCCGGTGGGGGCGGCCAGGATGGCATCGGCCGATAACTTGGGGCGGGTTTCCAGCGGGGTGGGCGGCAGGCTGCGCATGCGGCTCATGCGGGCGGCGGCCGCACCCTTGACGGCCTGGATCAGCAGATTGTTGCTGTCCTGCAGAAACTGCTTCACCCCGGCGTGCGGCTTGGCGATGACTTCGACTGCCCCGGCGGCCATGGCCTGCATGCTGATGTCGGCCCCCTTCTGGGTGAGCGAGGAGCAGATCACCACCGGGGTAGGGCGGCTGGCCATGATCTGCTTGAGGAAGGTGATGCCGTCCATGCGCGGCATTTCCACATCCAGCACGATGACATCCGGCCAGTGCTGTTTCATTTTTTCCATGGCGACGATGGGGTCGGTCGCCACATCCATCACCTCGATGCCGCTGCTGGCGTTGAAGACTTCGCTCAATACCTGCCGTACCACGGCGGAGTCGTCGACAATCATCACCTTGATGCTCATGTTTTTTTCCTTTTTGTACCGGTCAGGGTCGGGCCTGTATCGGGGTCCTGCGACAGGCGCACCCAGACATCGCCGGATTGCACATCAAATACCACCATTCTGGGACTCGCCCCGCCCAGATCCTCTGCCTGCACCGTCAGCCCCAGTTGCCGTGCCAGCAAACGGGCCATGTCGGCATTGCGTGCAGCAACATCGTTGCTGCCGTGTTCTCCTTCGAGCGTGGCCAGGATGGCTGCGCCACCAATCAGCTTGGCCCGGAATTCCTGCAAGGGCCGTCCGGTGGCCAGCACTTCGCGCAGCAACAGCAACATGGCCTCGTCGCCATAACGACCGGACAACTGGCTGCTCCGCTCGTTGCGGTGCGCCAGCAGGTAATGACACATGCCGCCCACTTGCAGCTGCGGGTGCCACAGCACGATGGAAACGCAGGAGCCCAGCAAGGTGCTGATGACATGCTCCCGGTCGGCGAACAGCCATTCGCCGGGGTGCAGAAACACTTCTTTACGCGGGCTGCTGGTCATGATGCTTTCACTTGTTTGCTGCTGCCACCGGACGCCATGCCGAAGGTGCTGGGCAGGCCCGATGAATTGGCCGCTGCGACCCTGTCGGGCCAGCACCGCAGGGCAGATGGCGTGAACAGATCCTCATCCAATCTAGTTCATCAGGCAGGCGCTTTCCGCCTTTATCTGCACACCCAGTGGCGAGGACAGGCCGGCCATCTCTTCAATCGACAGCACTTTGTCCATGTGCAGCAGCATGATGAAGCCGTGCTGCCGGTGGGTGACGCCGGCAATGAAGTCGGGCCGCAGATGGTTGCCAAAGGCTGGTGCCGGCAGGATGTCGGCGGCACTCAGGCTGATGACCTCGTGTACCGCATCCACCAGCATGCCGATGAACTGGCGCTGTCCTTCATGGCCGGCTTCCAGAATGACGATGCAACTGCGGCGCAGAATGGCGCTGGCGGGGCGGCCGCAGCGCTGGGCCAGGTCGATGACCGGCACCACCGTGCCGCGCAGATTCATCACTCCATGCACGAAAGCGGGCATTTGCGGCACGCCGGTCAGCCGGTGGTATTCCAGGATTTCCTTGACCTGCAGGATATTGCAGGCGAAGACATCGGCACCCAGCTGGAAACTGAGGTACTGCTCCGGTTCGGCCGGCTTAGTCATGGGCATCCTCCTGCAGCAGCAAGTCTGGCTGTGCTGATGGCGCTGGCGGAAGAAGCAAGCCTGCCAGTTCGTCCAGCGCCAGCAGGCGGCTGGCATCCAGCAGCACGGTAAAGCCCTGCGGTTCGCGCAGCAGGCCGGCAATGAAGTGCTCGGTTAGCAGCCCACCCAGCTGCGGTGCGGCTTCGATCTCGCTGCGCGCCAGTTCCAGCACGGCATACACTTCGTCAACCAGCATGCCGATTTCCTGTGTTGGCTGGCTGTCGGCCAGCTGCAGGATGATGATGCAGCTGCGGCGCTGTGGCGCGGCGGTGGGCAGCCCCAGGCACTGCGCCAGTTCGATGACCGGTACGCCGCTGCCGCGCAGGTTGAGCACGCCACACAGCGGCGGCTGCATATGGGGCAAGGTGGTCAGCGGCTGGTACTCCAGCAGTTCGCGCACCACATCGATGCTGATGCCCAGCTGGTGTGGTCCGGCGCGCAGCCGCAGGTATTGCACCAGTTGCGGCAGCGGCGGGGGAGCGGCGGCAGCCTGTTTCGGTTTGCGCCAGTGTTGTTGTGCGCCCATGCGGCTGTGCCTAGTAACGGATGTAGTCGGATTCGTCGGTGGGGTTGGCACCGACGCGACGCAGCTGCTGTGGCATGCCGTACTGCCCGGCCCGGCCACTGGGCGGCGAGGGCAGCGGGGCGGCGCTGTCGTGCAGCCGGAAGAAACTCATCAGCTCCAGCAGGTTTTCCGCCTGGCTGCTCATTTGCTCGGCGGTGGAGGCCAGCTCCTCGCTGGCCGAGGCGGTTTGCTGGGTGGTGGAATTCTGTTGCTGGACGGCGCTGCTGATCTGGTTGACCGCGCTGGCCTGTTCATTGGAGGCGGCGGCGATTTCCTGCACCAGATCAGCCGTGCGGCCACTGGAACGCACCATTTCACCCAGCAGCTTGCCGGCTTGCTCGGCCAGCCCGACGCTGCCGGCGGCAACCTGGCTGATTTCCTGGGCGGCGATCTGGCTGCGCTCGGCCAGTTTGCGTACTTCTGCCGCCACCACGGCGAAGCCCTTGCCGTGTTCGCCGGCACGCGCCGCTTCGATGGCGGCATTCAGTGCCAGCAGATTGGTCTGGTAGGCAATGTCGTCGATGATGACGATCTTGTCGGCAATCTGGCGCATGGCGTGTACGGTCTGGCGCACGGCCTCTCCCCCCTCGGCAGCCTCGCGGGCGGCCTGTTCGGCAATGGCTTCGGTGACGCGGGCATTGTCATTGGTCTGGTTGATGGCGGCCGACATTTCCTCGATGGCGGAGGTGGTTTCCTCGATGCCTGCGGCCGATTCGCTGGCCGATAGCGACAGTGACTGCGAGGTGGCATTCAGTTGCTGGGAGGCCGAGGCCAGATTGGCCGCGCCGTTTTTCACTTCGGCCATCAGGCCGGCCAGGGTGCTGACGGTTTGTGCCACCGAGTACAGCATGCTGCTGCTATCGCCAGGGCGCAGTGGCAGCTGGGTATCCAGCCGGCCACTGGCCAGCTGCTGCATGATGTCGGCGACGGCATGTGGCTCGCCGCCCAGGGTGCGGCGCAGCGAGCGGATGATCAGCACTGCCAGCAGGCTGCCCAGCAGCAGGGCGGCTGCCGATAGCAGCAGCATGATGTCGTGTGCCTGCTGGATGCCGGCTTCACTCTCCTGGCGTGATTGTTCGTTCAGCCGCAGTTCGGTGTCGTACAACTGGCGCAATACTTCGGTGAAGCGGTTCATGGCCGGATTGGCCTCTGACTGCATCAGCTGGATGGCAGCGTCTTTTTCATTGATGGCGGCCTGCGCCTCGGACTTGTCCATGGCAGTGAAGGCGAGTGGGCGGATCGACTGGATCTGCGCGATCAGCTCTCTTTCGCGCTGGCTCAGCGCCGGTTCGGCCAGCATGTCGCGGATCAGCAGCTGTTCGCTGTCCAGATAGCGGCGCTTGGCCTCGTTATAGCGTTGGATGGCATCGTTGATGGCATGCAGATCGGGATAGATGATGATGTTGCGGTAATTGATCCGCAGCTCCTGCGCCTGCTCGATCAGGATGGACACGCGCGTGGCATCACGGTCGTTGATGCGCATGTCGCCCAGCATGCCGTTGATGCGCACGAAGCCGAACAAGGCGACAGAGACGCACAGCACCAGCAGCAGTAGCAGGCTGGCAAAGCCCAATCCCAGCCGCATGGCTATGCTTATGGGTGCAGATTTGTTCATGGTCATTTCCCCGAATGCAGATCGTTGTTATGTGATTGCAGGCCGCCGGCCGGCGGGTATGCTTCCTGCTCCAGCGCGTAGCGGCTGGCTTCCTGCTGGGTGGCATGCTGGATGAGAGCCAGTACGTCCAGAATCAGCGCCACCGCACCATTGCCCAGAATGGTGGAGCCGCTGATGGCTTTCAGATGGCGGAACAGGCTGCCCAGCGGTTTGATCACGGTCTGGAATTCGCCTTGCAGTGCATCCACCACCAGCCCCACCCGACTGGCACCGGTCTGGATCACCACCACGTTCTGGCGGCGGCCGGGCTGCCCGTCCAGCTCCAGAAACTGGCGCAGATACAGCAGTGGCAGGATTTCACCGCGCAGCTGCAGCCGCTCCTGCATGTCACGGCAGCCGGGCGTGGCGGGCAGTTCCATGCACTCGACCACGGTTTCCAGCGGAATGACAAAGGTGGAGCTGCCCACTTCCACCAGAAAGCCGTCGATGATGGCCAGGGTGAGCGGCAGACGCAGGCGGAAGGTGCTGCCCAGCCCGACTTCGCTGTCTATCTCCACCGTACCGCGCAGCGCCTCGATATTCTTTTGCACCACATCCAGCCCCACGCCACGGCCGGACAGATTGCTGACGCGCTCGGCCGTGGAAAAGCCGGCGGCAAAGATCAGCCGGTAGATGTCCTGCTCGCTTAGCATGGCATCGCTGCTGATGATGCCGCGCTGCACGGCCTTGGCCAGGATGCGCTGCGGGTCGAGCCCGCCGCCATCATCGGCCACCTCGATCACCACGCTGCCCGATTCATGATAGGCATTCAGCCAGACATGACCCTGCTCCGGTTTGCCGGCGGCCCGGCGCTGCTGCACATCTTCGATGCCGTGGTCGATGGCATTGCGCACCAGATGGGTGAGCGGGTCGGCCAGCTTGTCGACCATGGATTTGTCCAGCTCGGTTTCCGCACCGCTGATTTCCAGCTTGATGGATTTGCCCAGCTCGTGGCCGACATCGCGCACCACGCGCGGGAAACGGCTGAAGGTTTCACCGATAGGCACCATGCGCATGGCCAGTGTATGCGAGCGGATCTGCTCGATCAGCCCGGCCATCACCACGGTGGATTCCAGCAAGGGGCTGCTGCCATTGCCGCGCGCCAGCAGATTGGCCGCTGCGCCGGCAATCACCAGTTCGCCGACCAGATTGATCAGGCTGTCGAGCTTGCCGGCTTCCACCTTGATGAACCTGCTTTCGCTGCTGCGGGTGGTTTTGCTGTCTGCTGGCGTGGCCACTGCCGCTGTCGTGTCGGTGGCTGTGCTGGGAGGAGTGGCCGGCGCGCTCTGAGCCGTGGGCTGCCACAGCCCCCATTGCTGCCAGATGTCGCTGCAGCGTTGCTGCTCGGCGGCGTCGCCGGCCTGCAAGGCTTGTTGCAGATGGCTGGCCAGCTCGCTGCGCGGGCTGATGATGAACTGGCTGTCCTCACTGGCAAAGGCGAATACGCTGGCCAGTTGCTCAGCATCCACCGCACCGCGGAACTGCATTTCCAGCCGCAGGTAATTGCGCTCCGGGTCGAAGCTGTCATCCGCGGGCAGTGCACTGCAACAGGCGGCAATGGCCTGTATCTGTCCCAGTGTGGCCAGGTAGCGCACAAAGGATGCCGGGTCCATGCCATTGCGCAAGACCTCCGGGCCAAAGCGCAGTGACAGCAGCCAGTCGCTGTCGGCGGCCTGCTCGGGGCTGCTTGCGCTGGTTTCGGCCGGCTGGGGCGACATACCCGGCTGCTGCAACAGGGCCGCGATGTCCGCCAGAATGCGGTCCTGCTCGCCCGCCGGAATGGCCTGCCCGGCGGCCACTGCTGCCAGCTGGGCCTTGACGTGATCGTGGCTGCGCAGCAAGACGCCGCTCAGTTCGGCATCCAGTTGCAATTTGCCATCGCGCAGCTGGTCCAGCAGGTTTTCCGCCTGATGAGTGAAACGGACAATCTCTGCCAGCTCGAACAGTCCGGCCGAACCCTTGATGGTGTGCATGCAGCGGAACAGTGCGCCCAGCTGTTCGGTGCTAATGCTGTCGGCTTCGGCGTCCAGCAGGATGCATTCCATCTCTTCCAGCAGTTCGGCAGACTCTTGCAAGAAGGACTGCATGGCCAGTTCAAGATTCATCCGCAGCCTCCAGTGCACTCTGCAAGGCTTGCAGGCCCAGCAGCCGGATGAAATCCACTAGCGCCGGGCTGGCATGGCGCAGCGTCAGCTGGCATGGCTGCTGTGGCGCGGCCTGGTGCAACCACAGCAGCACCTGTGCGCCGGCGCTATCGATTTCCTCGATTTGCGACAGGTCGATCTCCAGCTGCGCATGCTCGCGCAGGGCCGCTGCCAGCTGCTGGTGCAGGGCCGGGGCCTGGTAGATGGTCTGCTCGGCAGCCAGGGTGATGAGGTGGGCCATGGCGCTGGCTCAGGGCAGGATGAGCCGGGCGATGGCGTCCAGCAGTTGCGGCGGCTCGAATGGCTTGATGACCCAGGCGCAGCTACCGTGTTGCTGACCTTGCCGTTGCAGATGGTCGGCGGTTTCGGTGGTCAGCATGATGACCGGGGTGCTGTGATAGTCGGGATGCTGCTTGATCTGTGCCAGCAGGCTGAGGCCATTCATCACCGGCATGTTGAGGTCCGACAGCACCAGATGGATCTTGCGCCCGTCCAGCAAGGCCAGCGCTTGCTGGCCATCGGCCGCCTCGATGACATCGTAGCCGGCACCTTCCAGTGTCATCTTCACCACCAGCCGCAGGCTGGTGGAGTCGTCCACGACTAGTATGGTCTTGGCCATATTTTCCCCTTGTACGTCGCTGACGTTGCAGCCTGCTGCGGCTGGCGTATTGCCACAGGTTGGCAGGCGGCTGGTGCCCGGACGGGCTATTTTTGTGGCAGCGACTGCTGCTTGGTCTTTCTAGTTTTGTAGTTGCTGCCTTTGTCGAATGCAAAGGGGAATGGCAGGGCGATGTGTTTTATTTATTATTACTGGTCATGATTTTTTAAACATTGTTTCTTGTCGCAATAAAAAAACCGGCCACCCGGGCCGGTTGTTGATTGGCAGTAAGGTATTCAGCCGGGAAACAGCAGCGGGTTAATGCCGCTGCGGGCAAAGCCCTGTTCTTCCAGCGCGGCATCCAGCGCCAGGCTGGCCAGGTCGTCCGCCACGGCCTCGGCCTGCTGATCCTTATCCAGTGACAGGATTTTCAGATAGCTGCCGCAATCGCCGCAGGATTCCCCGCGCACCGCCGCATGCTGGTCTTGCAGCGACCAGTAGCCAATGTCGCGCGTTGCCTCGCAGTTGCTGCACTTTGCCCGTACCAGATGCCACTCGCTTTCGCACAGGCTGCAGTGCAGATAGCGCAGGCCGGCCTCATTGCCCTGATGCACGATGCTGGCCACCGGCGCGCTGGCGCACACCGGACACAGGTGGCGGGCATCGCCCGGCTCGGCCACGGCGGCGATTTTCAGCTGGCTGGCCAACTGGCTGAAGTACACCGACAAGGCCGCCCAGATGAAGGGTGCCTGGGCGCTGTCCACCGCCGCCAGATCACCCGACAACAGTGACTGGGCTGCCTTTTCATGTTGCTCTGCCGGTGCGGCCAGCAACTGCGTCAGCACCTGCTGCACGGCCGGACTGGCGCCATCCACCAGCTGTGTACACAGGGCCTGCAGCAATTGCCGCCATTGCCCGTCGCGTTGCCAGGCCATGGCACCCAGTGGTGGCAGGCCGTGCTCGGCGCACTGCTGGAAGTAGTCCTCCCGCGCGGGCAGCAACACCGGCTGGCTGTGTACCAGCTGGTGTTGTGCTTCGGCAATGCGGCTGGCCAGTTGCAGGTAATCGGCCATGACATGCCCTGCCGCCAGTTGCTGCAGCCGGGCCGCACGCTGACGATACAGCGTGGCTGGCTGCGGCAGCAGCAGCGGGGTGATGTCCAGGCTGGCCGCTTGCCGCTCTGCCAGCTGTTCTACCGGCACAATGCGAATGCTCATGGCTTGTTCTTGTCTCCTGTCATTTCGCGGTACCAGCGCGGGTGATGCTTCTTGGCCCAGGCATGGGTGACCACGCCCTCCACCATGGCGCGGATGGTGCCGCGCACCCAGATGGCGGCGTAGACATGCACGATGATGCCGGCAATCAGCGCCAGGGCGCTCCAGGCATGCAGCAGCAGGGCGACGCGGATCAGCTCGATGGGGAAGTAATAGGCAAAGTAGGGCCGCCAGATGATGACACCGGTACAGATCAACACCAGCAGGCAGCCGGTCATCATCCAGAACATGCCTTTCTGGCCGCCGTTGTACTTGCCGGTATCGCCCACCTCATGGCCTGCCAGCACCGACTTCACCGATTTCATCCACTTGATGTCTTCCTTGTCGATGAAATTGTGATGCCAGTAACGGAAAAACTGGCGGGCAAAGCCGAGGAACATCAGCACCCCGACAAAGGGGTGCACGATGCGCGCCAGCTGCGGCGTGCCAAACACCCCGGTGAGCCAGAAGAAGGCCGGGTAGAAGAAGGCCAGGCCGGAAATGGCCAGCAGCACGAAACACAGCGCCACGATCCAGTGGTTGATGCGTTCTGCGGCACTGTAGCGCTTGATCAGCTTTTCCTTGCTCATACCTTGTCCTCCTCTTCTTCATCCTCGGCCTTGTTGGGGCCGACGCCGATGTAGTGGAAGAAGCCGAACAACACCGAAGCGGCCAGACCAATGGTGGACAGCGGCTTGAGTATGCCCTTCCACAGGCTGACCACCGGGCTGATCTGCGGGTCTTTTTTCAGTCCGTGGTACAGCTCGGGCTGGTCGGCATGGTGCAGCACATACATCACGTGCGTGCCGCCCACGCCTTGCGGATCGTACAGGCCGGCATTGGCATAGCCACGGGTTTTCAGCTCGTCCACCCGTTCCTGTGCGTATTCCTTCATGTCCTCCTTGCTGCCGAAGCGGATGGCCCCGGTCGGACAGGTTTTCACACAGGCCGGCTCCTGGCCGACGCTTACCCGGTCGGAACACAAGGTGCACTTGTAGGCCTTGTTATCCTTCTGGTTGATGCGCGGCACATTGAAGGGACAGCCGGAAATGCAGTAGCCGCAGCCGATGCAGTGCTCGGACTGGAAGTCCACGATGCCGTTGGCGTACTGGATGATGGCACCGGGCGAGGGGCAGGCTTTCAGGCAGCCGGGGTCGGCGCAGTGCATGCAGCCGTCCTTGCGGATCAGCCATTCCAGCTTGCCGTTCTGCTCGGTTTCGCTGTAACGCATCACCGTCCAGCTTTCGGCGGACAGGTCGGCCGGGTTGTCGTACACCCCGACATTGCTGCCCACTTCGTCGCGCAGGTCATTCCACTCCGAACAGGCCACCTGACAGGCCTTGCAGCCGATGCAGGTGGTCACGTCGATCAGCTTGGCCACTTCCGCCTTGTGCTCGCGCGCAATCGGCGGCTGGGTAGGGCTGGCGGAGCGGCGCAGGATATCTTGCGATTGCAGTGACATGGTCGCTCCTATGCTTTTTCAACGTTGACGAGGAAGGACTTGAACTCCGGCGTCTGGGTATTGGCATCCCCGACAAACGGCGTCAGCGTATTGGCAATAAAGCCCTTCTTGGTCAGTCCCTCAAAGCCCCAGTGAATCGGAATGCCGACATGGTGCACCGACTGGCCGTTCACCGGCATGGCCTTGATGCGCTTGGTCACCACCGCCCTGGCCTTGATATAGCCGCGCCGCGACGACACCTTGACCATGTCACCGTGGACGATGCCCTTTTCCCTGGCCAGTTCTTCGCCGATTTCCACGAACTGTTCCGGCTGCATGATGGCGTTGAGCCGCGCATGCTTGGTCCAGTAATGGAAATGCTCGGTCAGGCGGTAGGTGGTGGCGGCATAAGGGAACTGCTGATGCTGGCCCAGTTGCTCCTTGTCGCCCTTGAACAGCCGCGCTGCCGGGTTGGAAATCACCTTGGGATGCAGCGGGTTGGTACCCAGCGGCGTCTCAAACGGCTCGTAATGCTCGGGGAAGGGGCCTTCGGCCATCTTGTCCAGCGCAAACAGTCGTCCCAGACCTTCCGGCTGCATGATGAAGGGGCCCATGGCGCTGCCTGGCGGCTCGTCGGCCTTGAAGTCAGGCACATCCACGCCCACCCACTTTTCGCCATTCCACTTGATCAGCGTGCGCTTCTTGTCCCATGGCGTGCCATCGGGTTTGCAGGAGGCGCGGTTGTACAGGATGCGGCGGTTGGCCGGCCAGGCCCAGGCCCAGCCCAGGGTGTTGCCAAGGCCGGATGGGTCGCTGTTGTCGCGCCGCGCCATCTGGTTGCCAGCCTGGGTCCAGCTGCCGGCAAAAATCCAGCAACCGGACGCGGTGCTGCCATCGGCCTGCAGCAGGGCAAAGCCGGGCAATAGCTCGCCCTTTTTCGCCAGCGTCTGGCCGGGGTTTTTCGGATCGGGCAGATCAGCCAGCGCCTTGCCGTTCAGCTCCTTGGCCAGCTCTTCCGGCTTGGGCTCGTGCGGGTCGCCATAAGCCCAGGACAGGCTGTTGATGGCATCCGGGAAGGTGCCGCCGTCCTTGGCGTACATGGCCTTGAGCTTGAGGAAGATGCCGGCGAGGATTTGCGGGTCAGTCAGTGCCTGGCCCGGTCCTTCCGCACCTTTCCAGTGCCATTGCAGCCAGCGGCCGGAGTTGACGATGGAGCCGTCTTCCTCGGCAAAGCAGGTGGTGGGCAGCCGGAACACTTCGGTGTGGATCTTGGCCGGATCGACATCGTTCTGCTCGCCGTGGTCCTGCCAGAAGGTGGAGGTTTCCGTGGTCAGCGGGTCCATGATCACCAGGAACTTCAATCGCGACAGGGATTCCACGATCTTGTTCTTGTTGGGGAAGGACGCCACCGGGTTGAAGCCCTGGCAGAAATAGCCATTCACCTTGCCCTGATGCATCAGCTCGAAGTACTGCAGCACATCGTAGCCCTTGTCCCACTTGGGCAGCAGGTCATAACCCCAGCTGTTGTCTGCCGTCGCCTTGTCGCCCCACATGGCTTTCATGAAGGAAACAAAGAACTTGGGATAGTTCTGCCAGTAGTTCATCTGGCCATCGGCCAGCGGCTTGCTGGTGTACTTGTCCAGATAGGATGACAGCGTCGGCTCTTTCTCCGACGGCATGGTCATGTAGCCAGGCAGATTGGTCGACAGCAGGCCCAGGTCGGTCAGCCCCTGGATATTGGAGTGACCGCGCAAGGCGTTGATGCCACCACCGGCCATGCCCATATTGCCCAGCAACAGCTGGATCATCGCCATGGTGCGAATGTTTTGCGCACCGATGGAGTGCTGGGTCCAGCCCAGGGCATACAGGAAGGAGGTGGTCTTGTCCGCTGCGCTGGTTTCTGCCAGGTATGCGCAAATGGCCTGGAAGGCTTCTTTGGGCGTGCCGCAGATATTGGTCACCACGTCGTCGGTATAGCGCGACACATGCTGTTTCAGCAGATTGATCACGCAACGCGGGTCGCTCAGCGTGTCATCGCGTTTGGCCATGCCTTGCTCGTCCAGCTGGTAGGCCCAGGTGGATTTGTCGTATTTGCGCTTTTCCGCGTCATAGCCGCTGAACAGGCCGTCTTCAAAGCTGAAGTCCGGGTGCACCAGCAGTGCCGCATTGGTGTAGGCGAGCGTGTATTCCTTGTTGTATTTGCCGGTTTCCAGCAAATAGCGAATCACGCCGGACAGCAGGGTGATGTCCGTGCCGGTGCGGATAGGCGCGTAGAAGTCCGCCACCGAGGCGGTACGGGTAAAGCGCGGGTCGATGACCAGCAGCTTGGCCTTGTTGCGGGTCTTGGCCTCAATGGCCCAGCGGAAGCCAACCGGGTGTGCTTCGGCGGCATTGCCACCCATCACCACGATCAGATTGGCGTTCTTGATGTCGACCCAATGGTTTGTCATGGCACCGCGACCAAATGTTGGGGCAAGACTTGCCACCGTTGGTCCGTGTCATACACGCGCCTGATTGTCGACAGCCAGCATGCCCAGGCTGCGGGTAAATTTGTGGGTCAGCCAGCCAGCTTCATTGCTGGAGGCAGACGCAGCGAGAAAACCGGTGGACAGCCAGCGGTTCACCGTCACGCCATCGGCGTTCTTTTCGATGAAGTTGGCATCGCGGTCCTGCTTGACGTGCTTGGCGATGCGCGCAAAAGCCTCGTCCCAGCTAAGGCGTTTCCACTCGTTGCTGCCGGCTTCGCGGACTTCCGGATATTTCAGGCGATTAGGGCTGTGGATGAAGTCCACCAGGCCGGCCCCCTTGGGGCAGAGCGCGCCACGATTGACCGGATGATCCGGATCGCCTTCGATGTGAAAAATTTCGGACTTGGCGTTTTTGGCACCATCGCCCAGGCTGTACATGAGAATGCCACAGCCTACCGAGCAGTACGGACAGGTGTTGCGGGTTTCACTGGCGCGCATCAGCTTGTAGCTGCGCACATCAGCCATTGCCTTTTCCGGCAATAAACCCAGCGTTGCAATCGTGGAACCTGCCATACCCCCGGCGCACAGCTTGAAGAACTGCCGCCGATTGACCTGCATGGGGTCTCCTTCATGGGGAATGTTGACTGACTTTCCGCTCTGGTCGTCAAATGCAGCAATATGCTTGCTCGACGCCAATACCGGGCAGAAAGACGGGTCTGGCCAACCTGTGAGAGTTGTCGCCTGACCCCATTATCGTCAGCAATTTCTGTAAGCTCAAATAGCGAGTGACAATGAAACCCCTAAAAAATCCTAATCCATGACCGATTCCGCTCTCGAAGGCTTTGATATCTCCAGCAATATTGCCCGAATCCAGTGGCAGGAGGCACAGCCCATGCTGCACCAGGCCGATGTCCTGGCCTGCGAAGTGCCGGTGGCACTGGTCTACAACGGTCTGGCGCATGTGGTGATGATGGCCAGCCCGCAGCAACTGGAAGATTTTGCCCGTGGTTTCTCGCTGGCCGAGGGCATTGCCCGGCAGGTCAGCGATATCTACGACATCGAAGTACGCAACGCCGCCAGCGGCATCGAGGTGCATGTCGAGCTGGCCACGGCCTGCTTTGCCGCCCTCAAGGAGCGCCGCCGCCAACTGGCCGGCCGTACCGGCTGCGGCCTGTGCGGTGTGGAGCAACTGGCAGAAATCTTTCGTCCCTTGCCCGCTTTGCCGGATACGGTAAGGCTGGGTTGGCCAGCGCTGAAGCGGGCGCTGCAGGCGCTGCCCGAGCGGCAAACCCTGTCGCAGCAGACCGGCTGCGTCCACGCGGCCGCCTGGCTTGATCTGCAAGGCAGCTTGCTGAAGGTGTGCGAGGACGTTGGCCGGCATGTTGCGCTGGACAAGCTGATCGGCCGGCGGGCCATCAGTGACTGGGGCGCGGGCGTGGCACTGGTGACCAGCCGCGCCAGCTACGAAATGGTGCAAAAGGCTGCTGCTGCCGGCATTGAAATCCTGGTGGCGGTTGCCGCCCCCACCGCGCTGGCGGTGCAAATGGCCGAACAGTACGGCCTTACCCTGCTGGGTTTTGCCCGGCCGGGCAGGGTGAATGTCTACACCCATCCGCAGCGGCTATTGGCTGGCTGAGCCAGCGGCTGTCACGGCTGGCCAGCTTGTGGCAGATGGACGGGGCGGCCAGGCAGATTCCAGCTGTGCTTCAGCAGCGGCTGATAGCCGCGTGGCCGCGATTTGTTGCATTGCGCAAAGGCAGATGGGCATTGTCGAACAATGGCCTTGCTTTTATGGCGAAGATCGGGCCAGAATCGAAGTCCGACATATCAACCTTTCTATATAAGAAGCAAGCATGGCACTCATCGTACAAAAGTACGGCGGTACCTCGATGGGCTCTGCGGAGCGCATCAAGAACGTGGCCCGCCGTGTCGCCAAATGGAAAGCGCAGGGACATGATGTCGTAGTAGTGGTATCTGCCATGAGCGGCGAAACCAACCGACTGATTGCCCTTGCCAAAGAGATCCAGGCCTATCCGGACCCGCGCGAGCTGGACGTGATCATTTCCACCGGCGAACAAGTCACCATCGGCCTCCTGGCCATGGCACTCAAGGAAATTGGCGTCGACGCCAAGAGCTACTGTGGCTGGCAAGTGCGCGTCACCACCGACGACTCGCACAACAAGGCACGTATTCAATCCATCGACGAAGCCGCCATGCGGACAGACCTCGCGGCCGGTTCGGTCGTGGTGGTGGCAGGCTTCCAGGGCATTGATGAAAACGGCAACATCACCACGCTGGGTCGTGGTGGTTCCGACACTTCCGCCGTGGCGCTGGCCGCTGCGCTGAAGGCCGACGAATGCCAGATCTACACCGATGTCGACGGTGTCTACACCACCGATCCGCGCGTCGTGCCGGATGCCCGCCGTCTCAAGACCATTACCTTCGAGGAAATGATCGAGATGGCCTCGCTGGGCTCCAAGGTATTGCAGATCCGTTCGGTGGAATTCGCCGGGAAATACAAGGTACGTCTGCGTGTACTGTCCAGCTTCGAAGAGGAAGGGGAAGGCACGCTGATTACGTTCGAGGAAGATGAAAACATGGAAAAGGCCGTAGTTGCAGGCATCGCGTTTGACCGTAACGAAGCACGCATCAATGTGAAGGGCGTACCCGACAAGCCGGGCATCGCTTACCAGATTCTGGGCCCGATTGCCGATGCCAACATCGAAGTCGACATGATCATCCAGAACGTGGGCGAAAACGGCACGACCGATTTCTCCTTCACCGTGCCGCGCGGCGAATTCCCGCGCACCATGGACATCCTGCGCGAAGTGCAAACCCATATCGGCGCCGCCAAGATCGATGCCGACGACAAGGTAGCCAAGATCTCCATCGTCGGCGTGGGCATGCGCTCGCACTGTGGCGTGGCCTCCACCATGTTCCGCACCCTGGCGGAAGAGGGCATCAATATCCAGATGATTTCCACTTCGGAAATCAAGGTATCGGTGCTGGTGGACGAGAAATACCTGGAGCTGGGCGTGCGCGTTCTGCACAAGGTATTTGGTCTGGATCAGCCGGCATAATTTTTTAGGTAGATGCTTGACAGGGCGCGCCAGCTTGCTTAATATGGCGCTCTCTGAACGGAGAAATGGCCGAGTGGTCGAAGGCACTTCCCTGCTAAGGAAGCATACGGGCTTAAACCTGTATCGAGGGTTCGAATCCCTCTTTCTCCGCCAGAATCTGCACCCGTAGCTCAGTTGGATAGAGTATTTGGCTACGAACCAAAGGGTCGGGCGTTCGAATCGCTCCGGGTGCACCAAAGTCCCTATAGTTTAGCGGTTAGAACACCGCCCTTTCACGGCGGTAGCCGGGGTTCGATTCCCCGTGGGGACGCCAGGATTCAAGATCAAGCCCAGTCGCAAGACTGGGCTTTTTCGTTTCTGTTTTCCTTTTCCCTGTTGCGGTATTCCTGCCGTACGTGTTTCCTTCCAGTTCGGCAAGCAGACCATACATGGCCTGCTTGCCTGATCATCGCTATTGCCGTGCCATGCAGGCCTGGTAGCGCACATTCACCTTGTCGGCAAACCATTGTGTGGTCAGCTTGCGGCTGATTTTCGGGCTGTGCAGGTCGATCTGCGGCATGCGTTCGCGTGGCTGGGGCTTGCCGGCCTGCTTGTCTGCCAGTGCAAACAGCTTGCGGTACAGCTCGCTTTGCGCAAAGGCGCTGTTCTTCTCCTGCTGCAAATCCCGTTCGATCTCGCCTTGTTTCATGTCCAGTTTTGTCTTGAGTTCCAGCAGCGCCCGGTAGCTGCTGCCACTGGCCTGTTTGCCGCTATAGCTGAGCAAATCGCCATCCAGTGCCAGCTTGCGGCCGGTGAGCTGGCTGAGCGCGGCCTGGAATGCCGCATTGCGGCTGCTGTAGCGCCCGGCATTGAAGTCGGCGAAGCGATAGCGCATGTCCTGATAGGGAGCCGGGTATTGCAGCAGGATGGCGCTGCCAAAATACACGCCGCCACGGCGGGTGAAGACGTCATTGCGGATGCTGTTGCCGGTCTGGTAAGGATAGGGCCAGATTTTGACGTGGGCTTCGGCAAACTCCACGCTTACCTGCATCGGCCCGCCGGTGCGAATGGGGTTCTTCATATTCATCGGCAGCCCCAGCTTGCTGGCTTCGGCTGACATGTCTTCGAATAACAGATTCATCTCGCGCTCGGTGCGCAGATTGTCTATGCGTGATTTGTAGCTTTTGCCATTGGGCGAGGTTTTCAGCAGGGCGGCTTTGACCACCGGCAGCGGTACCAGGTATTTGTTGGCACGCTCGCCGATCTTGCCCCAGACAATGGCTGGCAGATTAGGCACGCCGGGGTCGCCTTGCCAGCTGGATTCCTGCTCGATCACCGCGGCTACGGCGCAGAAATTGTCGGCTCGGTAGGGGAGCTTGAGTGCGGTAAAGGCACTCAGGATGTCATTGTTCCAGCCCTGGCGATCACCGATGCCAGGTGGCAGCAGGCGGTTCAACAAGGTGCGTGCCTGGCTTTCTGTCAGCGGTGCTTTGCTGCCGGGGGGAGTGACCGGGCTGATAGTGACGGGTGGGGTGACTGGCGGGGGAGTGGTCACAACCGTGGCGGCGGGCTCGCTGGCTGCGGTAGGGATAACGGGTGCAGGTACTGGTACGGGGGCCAGATTTGTCGGCGTGGTGCTACAGGCGCAAAGCCCGGCTAGCAGCGCCAGGCTGAAAAGATGACGGGTCATACGGATAAAGTCCAAGAGGCCAAGCCGAGACCTTAGGCTATCTGCGCCGGTGCGGCAATGCTTGCAGTCTTGCCGTATCGGCAAGCATGGGCCGCTCAGGCAGGAAAATGCTGTTGCTGGCCGCGCTGTTATTTACAATGCATGACCGGGCCGGCGCAAACATCAGCGCCCAGCAACAAGCCACAGGTGGGAGAGACCGATGATTTATCTATATAGCGCGCAAGACGGCGAGCAGTACCGCCAGTTACTGCAGCAAGCGCTGCCACAGCGGCAGGTAGTCTGCTGGCCGCAGCCGGTGGAGGCTACGCAGGTGCGGCATGCCGTGGTGTGGAATCCGCCGGCCGGTTTTTTTGCCGGCATGACGCAATTGCAGG
This sequence comes from Aquitalea sp. FJL05, assembly GCF_003852595.1. NCBI lineage: Bacteria > Pseudomonadati > Pseudomonadota > Betaproteobacteria > Neisseriales > Chromobacteriaceae > Aquitalea > Aquitalea sp. FJL05. The sequence continues at coordinate 335,451 of NZ_QAJS01000006.1, read as the reverse complement.
CGGTATTCGTACTGGGTGCCGGTGTGGATCGCATTCTGCGCCGTGATGATCTGGACCCGGCGGTGCCGGTGATCCGGCTGAGCGATGCCGGCATGGCGCAGCAGATGCTGGAGTACGTGCTCTACGGTGTGCTGCATGTGCAGCGCCGCATGGACCAGTATCAGCGCCAGCAACAGCACCGTCAGTGGCAGGCGCTGGCTGCTACGGCTGCCGGCCAGACCCGGATTGGCGTGTTGGGGCTGGGAGAGATTGGTGGCAGGGTGGCGCAAGGCCTGGCGGCAATGGGCTACGAGGTGGCTGGCTGGAGCAGGCAGGGGCGGCAGTTGCCGGGCGTGGCTGATTTTGTCGGTGAGCAGGGCTTACCTGCCTTGCTGGCGCGCAGTGACATCCTGATCAATCTGCTGCCGGCCACGGCAGAAACCCGTGGTTTGCTGAACAGCCAGCTATTGCGGCAACTACCGCGTGGTGCGGCGCTGATCAATGCCGGGCGTGGCGAGCAAGTGGACGAAGCGGCCCTGCTGGGCATGCTGGATAGCGGCCATCTGCGCTTTGCCTTGCTGGATGTGTTTGTAGTGGAGCCGTTGGAGAGTGTCCATCCATTGTGGCGCCACCCGGCGGTGCTGCTGACACCGCATATTGCCGCCATGACGCTGGCCGAGCCGGCGGTGGCGCAGATTGTGGCCAATCTGCAGGCGCTGCAGCAAGGTGTGCCGCCGCAGGGCCTGGTGCTGAGAGAGCGCGGTTACTGAGCGGGCAGTACCGCCAGCGGGTTGGTGGCCCGGCCCTGGTGGCGCAGCTCGAAATGCAGCATGTCGCGTGTACTGCCGGAGCGGCCTAGCGTGGCAATTTGCTGCCCGGCTTTGACTGCCTGGCCTTCTTTCACCAGCAGCGTCTGGTTGTGGGCATAGGCGGTGAGGTAATCATTGCCATGCTTGATGATGAGCAGGTTGCCATAGGCGCGTATGCCCTTGCCGGCATAGGCTACGGTGCCGCTGGCGGCCGCACGCACCGGGTCGCCTGCTTTGCCCGCGATGTCGATGCCCTTGTTGCTGCTGCCATTGAACTTGCCAATTAATTGCCCTGTGGCCGGCCATTGCAGCGTGATGGCGCTGGCGACCGGGCGTGCTGGCGTGCTGGTGGCCGGTTTGACTGGTGGCTTGGCCTGGGTGGAGCTACTGGTGGCCTGCGGGCTGATGCGCAGAAGCTGGCCGGCATTGATGCTGGCCGGGTCTTTCAGTTGATTCCAGCTCACCAGATTGCCGACGCTCTGGCGATGCTTGAGCGCAATGCGGTACAGCGTGTCACCGGGCTGAACACGGTAAAAGCCTGCCGGTGCCGGCGGGTAGTCTGGTAGCGTGCTGCAGGCGGTGATGACCAGTATCAGCAGCAGGTAACAGCGGCGAAGAAGGGATTGCATGCGGGCATTTTAGCATTGCCCTGCACTACCGGCCGACTTGGCTGGTTTTCGTGCCGTTTGCCCACTAAGCTGAAAGCCCCGCTGCAGTTTTGAAAGGAGTGCACGATGGCCGATGAACCGTTCTCGCCACAGAGCTTTCCCTATGCCGTAGAAGTGGAGGCCGGCAAGCATTACTGGTGGTGCGCCTGTGGACAAAGCGACAAGCAGCCGTTCTGCGATGGCAGTCATGCCGGCTCCTGTTTCAGCCCGGTGGAGTATGTGGCCGAGCAAAGCGGGCTGGTTTACTTCTGTGGCTGCAAGTTGAGTGAAGGCAAGCCCTTGTGCGATGGTTCGCACAGCCAGCTGTCCTGAGCTGTTGGTGTTGTAAAGAAAAACCCCGCCAAGGCGGGGTTTCTTGTGACTGGCTGATCAGCGGATGATGGGCTTGTAGCGGATACGCTTGGGCTTGGCACCTTCTTCGCCCAGACGCTTTTTCTTGTCGGCTTCGTATTCCTGATAGTTGCCGTCAAAGAAGGTCCACTGCGATTCGCCTTCCGCCGCCAGGATATGGGTGGCGATACGGTCGAGGAACCAGCGGTCGTGGGAGATCACGAACACGGTGCCGGCGAATTCCAGCAGCGCATCTTCCAGCGCACGCAAGGTTTCCACGTCCAGGTCATTGGACGGTTCATCCAGCAGCAGCACATTGCCGCCCTTGAGCAGGGTCTTGGCCAGATGCAGACGGCCACGTTCACCCCCAGACAGCATGCCTACCTTCTTCTGCTGATCGGCACCCTTGAAGTTGAAGCGGCCCAGATAGGCGCGGCTGGACATTTCAAAGCGGCCAACCGTCAGGATGTCGGCACCACCGGACACGTCGTCGAATACGGTCTTGTCGTCTTCCAGGCCTTCGCGGCTCTGTTCGACAAAGGCCATCTGTACGGTCTGGCCGATACTCACGCTACCGGAGTCCGGCTGCTCCTTGCCGGCAATCATCTTGAACAGCGTTGATTTACCGGCACCGTTGGGGCCGATGATGCCGACGATGGCACCAGCCGGTGCCTTGAACGACAGGTTGTCGATCAGCAGGCGGTCGCCAAAGCCCTTGGACACACCGTCGAATTCGATCACTTCATTACCCAGGCGCTCGGCTACGGGGATGAAGATTTCCTGGGTTTCGTTGCGCTTCTGGGTTTCGTAGCTGGACAGTTCTTCGAAGCGGGCAATACGCGCCTTGGACTTGGCCTGGCGGCCCTTGGGGTTCTGGCGCACCCATTCCAGTTCCTGCTTCATCGCCTTCATGCGCGCGCCTTCGCTCTTGGCTTCCTTCTCCAGGCGCTCTTCCTTCTGCTCCAGCCAGCTGGAGTAGTTGCCCTTCCACGGGATGCCTTCGCCACGGTCCAGTTCCAGAATCCATTCGGCCGCGTTGTCGAGGAAGTAGCGGTCGTGGGTGACGGCTACCACGGTGCCGGGGAAGCGCACCAGGAATTGTTCCAGCCACTCTACCGATTCGGCGTCCAGGTGGTTGGTCGGCTCATCCAGCAGCAGCATGTCGGGCTTGGACAGCAGCAGCTTGCACAGCGCCACGCGGCGCTTTTCACCACCGGACAGCGGGCCGATCTTGGCGTCCCACGGCGGCAGACGCAGTGCGTCGGCGGCCAGTTCCAGCTGCAGTTGTACATTGTCACCGGCACCGGCGGAGATGATGGCTTCCAGCTTGGCCTGTTCTTCGGCCAGGGCGTCGAAGTCGGCATCTTCTTCGGCGTAGGCGGCATACACTTCTTCCAGACGCTTTTGCGCGCCCATCACATCACCCATGCCGCTTTCCACTTCTTCGCGCACGGATTTTTCCGGGTCCAACTGCGGTTCCTGCGGCAGGTAGCCGATTTTCACGCCCGGCAGATGCTGGACTTCACCGTCGTATTCCTTGTCCACATTGGCCATGATGCGCAGCACGGTGGATTTGCCCGAGCCGTTCAGACCCAACAGGCCGATCTTGGCACCGGGGAAGAAGGACAGCGAAATATCCTTGATGATCTGGCGCTTGGGCGGCACCACTTTGCTCACGCGGAGCATAGACATTACATATTGAGCCATGAGGGACCACGCAGAAGGTAATCGTTAATGGGGGGATTCTACCAAAAGCAGGCCGCGCTGGCGTTGCCTGCTTTCGAGACTGCTTTACCAGAACCAGGCGAGGATGGCGGTGGTGAGCATGGCGAAGGCACAGCCGATCTTGGCGGCGGTACCGACCAGAAAGCCGGCCAGCGTGCCCACACCCACGCGACCGGCCTGCCAGGCGTCGCGCCGGGCAATGAATTCGCCAATCATGGCACCCACCAGCGGCCCCAGAATGACGCCGGCCAGCCCCATGGGCAGACCGGCAATGCTACCAATAAAGGCGCCCCACAAGGCTTGTTTGCTGGCACCGGTCATCTTGGCGCCCAGCAGGCCGGCGAGAAAATCGACGGCAACGCCACACAGGGTGATCAGCGTCAGGATGGTGAGCGATAGGCTGCCCAGGTGCTGGAAGTCATCGACCCAGCCGATGAGCAGCATGCCGCCCAGCATCAGCGGCAGACCGGGCAGAGCGGGAAACAGGACGCCGGCCATGCCGATGATGATCAGCAGGCTGGCTAGCAAGTAGAGCAGGATAGTCACGTGGGCTCCTCGAAGTAGCGGCAACACCATGAGAAAGCGGCCGGGCGACGGAAGTTCCGCCGGCCGGCCGCCATGTCATCTGCCTGCTGGGCTCAGGTTTTAGCGGGCGTATTCTTCCAGCAGCACGTTCTGTGCGCAGCGCTCCTTGCCACGGCTGGGGCGACGCTTGTAGCTGCCGTCAGATTGCATGTCCCAGGCGTTGACATTGTCTTCCAGGTACAGGCGCAGCGCTTCCTTGATGATGCGGCGCTTGACCTTGGGGTCGAGGATGGGCGAGCAGGTTTCAATGCGGCGGAACAGGTTGCGGCCCATCCAGTCGGCACTGGCGATGTAGAGGTTTTCCTGCTTGTCGTTATAGAAGTAGTAGACACGCGGATGCTCGAGGAAGCGGCCGACCACCGAGCGCACGGTGATGTTTTCCGACAGGCCCGGCACGCCCGGGCGCAGGGCGCACACGCCACGGATGATCAGCTGGATCTTCACCCCGGCCTGGCTGGCGCGGTACAGGGCATGAATTACCTGTGGTTCCAGCAGGGCATTCATCTTGGCGATGATCTGCGCCGGACGGCCTTGCTGGGCGTGTTCGATTTCGCGTTCGATGGAGTCGAGCAGCAGGCTGTGCAGGGTAAACGGGCTCTGGTACAGCTGTTTGAGCTGGCTGGCACGACCGAGGCCAGTCAGTTGCACGAAGATGTCGTTCACATCGCTGGCGATGTCTTCGTTGCAGGTCAGCAGGCCCAGGTCGGTATAGAAGCGGGCGGTGCGCGGATGGTAGTTGCCGGTGCCCAGATGCACATAGCGGCGCAGGCGTTTGTCTTCGCGGCGGATCACCATCAGCATCTTGGCATGGACCTTGTAGCCGAACACGCCGTATACCACGTGTGCGCCGGCATCTTCCAGGTGGCTGGCCCAGCTGATGTTGGCTTCTTCATCGAAGCGCGCCATCAACTCCAGCACCACGGTGACCTGCTTGCCGGCACGGGCAGCGGCAATCAGCGATTCCATCAGCACCGAGTCGGTACCGGTGCGATATACCGTCATCTTGATGGCCACGACCTGCGGGTCGGTGGCGGCCAGATTCAGCATGTCGATGACCGGCTGGAAGCTCTGGAAGGGGTGATGCAGCAGGATATCGCCCTTGCGGATGGCGTCGAACAGCGGCACTTTCTTGTCCAGCTGGTCGGGCAGGGAGGGTACGAAGGGCGGGAATTTCAGGTCGGGACGGTCGACCAGATCCGGCACCTGCATCAGGCGTACCAGATTGACCGGGCCGTTGACGCGGTAGACATCCTGCTTTTTCAGATTGAACTGGGTGAGCAGGAATTCTTCCATGTGCGGCGGGCAGGTATCGGCGATTTCCAGCCGTACTGCATCGCCAAACTGGCGCTGACGCAATTCGCCTTGCAGGGCGGTGCGCAGGTTTTTCAGGTCTTCGTCTTCCACCGTCAGTTCGCTGTCGCGGGTGACGCGGAACTGGTAGCAGCCCTTGACCGTCATGCCGAGGAACAGCTCGTGCACATGCGAGTGCAGGATGGAGGACAGGAAAACAAAGGTATGGGGGTGGCCGTTGCACACTTCCGGCGGCACCTTGATCACGCGCGGCAGGATGCGCGGGGCCTGCACGATGGCGATGTCAGACTGGCGGCCAAAGGCATCGCGTCCTTCCAGTTCCACCGCGAAGTTGAGCGATTTGTTCAACACCTTGGGGAAGGGGTGGGACGGGTCCAGTCCGATGGGGGTAAGGATGGGCAGCAGCTCGTTACTGAAGAAATCATGCACCCATTGCTGTTGCTGCTCGGTCCATTCAGTACGGCGCAGGAAAATGATGTCTTCCTGACGCAGCGCCGGGAACAATACATCACTCATCACGGCGTATTGCTGGCGGACCAGTTCGTGCGAGGCGGCTGATACCTTGGCCATGATCTGTGCCGGTGTCGAGCCGTCGGCCAGAATGCGGCTGGGGGTGAGCAGGGCGGTATCCTTCAGCCAGGCCATGCGTACTTCGAAAAACTCGTCCAGATTGGAGGAGACGATGCACAGGTACTTCAGGCGCTCCAGCAGCGGCAGGCTTGGGTCTTCGGCCTGAGCCAGTACTCTGCGGTTGAATTCGATCAGGCCCAGTTCACGGTTGAGCAGCAACTCGTGGGTTTGTGACATACGGTTTCGCGCCAATAATTGAGAGTGATTGAGACAAAAAAGCCCTCGGTCAGGAGGGCTCTGCGTATTGCTTACTGCTGCGGCGGCGTGTAGCCGGCTGGTGCATCTGCACCGGCACCGAAGAAATAGGCTTCCAGCTGCGCTGCCAGATACTGGCGGGCACGGGCATCGGCCAGGCTCAGGCGGTTTTCGTTGATCAGCATGGTCTGATAACGCAACCAGCCTTGCCAGGCTTCCTTGGAAACACTTTCATACACACGCTTGCCAAGCTCGCCCGGCAACGGGGGGAAGTCGAGACCTTCAGCCTCGCGACCCAGCTTGATGCAATTGACGTTTCTTGCCATTGCGAATCCTTGCAAAAGTTAAACCGAATATACTGCAGTATTGTGTCACAGACATGAAACCCTTCCAACCATGCCACGGCTGTGGCTGAAGCTGGGTTTACAGCTGTTTGACGAATATTTTCGAGCGGCGCTGATTGTTGTAGAAGGCCTGACGCGCCAGTGGCAACTGGCCACGGCCGGCTTCGGCAAAACCGCGCTCGACAAACCAGTGTGCGGTCTGGGTGGTCAGCACGAACAAGGCTTTCAGGCCCTGGGTGCGCGCCTGGTATTCCACATGCTTGAGCAGGGTTTCGCCAAAGCGGCCTTCGCGCCGCTCGGGTGCTACCGCCAGGCAAGCCAGCTCGGCCATGCCGGCCTCGGGGAAGGCGTGCATGGCCACGCAGCCATAAATCTTGCCGTCGTGTTCCAGCACCGAATACTGGGAGATTTCCATTTCCAGGTGTTCGCGACTGCGCTTGACCAGAATGCCTTGTTCTTCCAGCGGGCGAATCAGATTGAGTATGGGGCCGACATCATCAATGCTGGCGCTGCGCACCTTCACCAGCGAATCGCGCGCAATCATGGTGCCGGTGCCGCCATTGGTAAACAGCTCGGCCAGCAGCGAGCCATCTTCATGATGGCTGACCAGATGCGCGCGCGGGATGCCGTCGCGGGTGGCTTTCACGGCATAGGGCAGGTAGGCGGTGACATCGCGTTGCAAGTGACCGGCCTGCAGCAGGTCTTCGGCCTGCTGGGCGGTGAGCGAACTGACATGCTGGCCCAGCTCGTTGGTGACGCCACGTCCCTCGATCACGAAGATAAGCTTCTCGGCTTTCAGTGCAGAAGCCAACTGGGCGGCCATTTCTTCCATGGTCAGGTTGAAGGCTTCGCCGGTGACGGAGTAGCCAACCGGCGACAGCAAGACCAGCTCGCCGGCGGTCAGCCGGGTATTGATGCCGTCCACATCGATGCGTCGTACCTGTCCGGTGTACTGCATGTCCACACCATCAAGCACACCCAGCGGCTGGGCCGTGATGAAATTGCCGCCGGCCACGCGCAGATGAGCGCCGAACATGGGGGAATTGGGCATGCCCATCGACAGTTGTGCCTCGATGCCGTGCCGGGTAACGCCACAGGCCTGCTTGACGATTTCCATGGTACTGGCATCGGTCACTCGTCGGTCGCGGTGGAACAGCCGGTTCAGTCCGAAGCGCTTGAGCAGGGCTTCGATCTGGGGGCGGATACCATGCACCAGCACCACGCGCACACCCAGACTGACCAGCAGATTGATATCCTGCGACAGATTGTAAAAACCGCCCTCCATCACTGCTTCGCCGCTGATGGCGAGCACGAAGGTTTTACCACGAAAGGTATTGATGTAAGGGGCGGCTTCACGGAATGAGAGGACAAATTCCCGATTCAGCATTGTTGGATTGGCTCCCGCCATGGAAGGACTTCAGAAGTGACAAGCCTAGCAGGAATAGGACGGCATGGGCAGGGCTTTTGCCACCTGTCATCTGCTGGGAAGAAACGAAAACAGCCACCCCGCACGTGGCGGGGTGGCTGTCTGAGGCGGTATCAATTGCCTTGTTTGATCAGCAGTTGCTGCACCTTGAGGATGTTCAGACCTTGCGATAGCTGGTAATCCTGCTTCGGATTGGGTTCGCGCGGATTATCCGGGCTGGCGTTCTTGTCATCCTGCTGCTTGGGCGCTTCCTGCTTGAGCGGAGCGGCCACCGGCGGTTTTGCCGGTTTGCTCGCCTTGGCCGGAGCGTCGTCGCCATTGGGATTGGCCAGATGGTTTTCCAGATCCACTTCGCGCACGCGCAGGGCCTGGTCGGCGGCCGTCACGGTAGCGTCTTCCACCACCACATCCGGCACAATGCCCTTGGCCTGGATGGAGCGACCGCTTGGCGTGAAGTAGCGGGCGGTGGTCAGCTTGATGCCACCGGCACTGCCCAGCGGCAGGATGGATTGCACCGAGCCCTTGCCGAAGGTCTGGGTACCCACCAGCACGGCGCGCTTGTGGTCTTGCAGCGCACCCGCGACGATTTCCGAGGCCGAGGCCGAGCCGCCGTTGACCAGCACCACCAGCGGTACCTTGTGGGTTTCCTGCGGCAGGACCGACAGCGGATCGGGCATGCCCGGGCGGCCGTAGTTCTGCGGCGTGGCTGTCAGCTTCATCTTGGCATCGGCGGTGCGGCCTTCGGTGTAGACCACCAGCGCATCCTTGGGCAGGAAGGCGGCGGATACGCCAACGGCGCTGGTCAGCAGGCCACCGGGGTCATCACGCAGATCAAGCACCAGGCCCTTGAGCGGCTGCTTGTTCTGCTTGGTCATGCTGGCCACGGCTTCGGCCAGGTTCTCGGTGGTGTGTTCCTGGAACTGGGTGATGCGGACATAGCCGTAGCCCGGTTCCAGCAGCTTGAACTTGACGCTCTTGGTCTTGATGATGGCGCGGTTGAGGGTGAAGACCAGCGGCTTGGTTTCACTCTTGCGGGCAATGGTCAGTGTGACCTTGGTGCCGGGTTTGCCACGCATGCGCTTGACCGCATCGTTCAACGACAGGCCACGTACCGGTGTGTCGTCAATCTTGATGATCAGGTCGCCACTCTTGATGCCAGCCTTTTGCGCCGGAGTGTCTTCAATCGGCGAGACGACTTTTACCAGGCCGTCTTCGGCACCGATTTCAATGCCCAGACCACCGAATTCGCCCTGGGTACCTTCACGCAATTCCTTGAAAGCGTCGGCATCCATGTAGTCGGAATGCGGGTCCAGTCCGCTGAGCATGCCCTTGATGGCTTCGGTGATCAGCTTTTTGTCATCGACCGGATCAACATAATCCTGCTTGATGCGGCCAAATACTTCGGCAAAGGTACGTAATTCGTTCAGCGGCAGCGCAGTGGGTTCCTTGCCGGCAAAAGCCTGCACACTGAGGGTAAGGGCGCCGCCGGCCAGAGCGCCGGCCGCGAGCCAGGCAATTTTTTTCATGCGATGACTAGTCATATTGTGTGTTGGTCTCCGATACCGCGGGTGGCTTAGCGTACCCAGGTTTGCGGGTTGAGAGGTCGTCCCATATGCCGGATTTCAAAGTACAGGCCGGATTCGCCGCTGTCCAGTGCGCCTGTGTTGCCGAGTGTTTCACCTGCTTTGACCGAACTGCCCACGCTCTTGCCGATGGAGGACAGGCCGGTATACACCGTGAGGTAATTGCCGCCATGGTCAATGATCACGGCGTTGCCGAATCCGCGCAGCGCATCAGCATACACTACGTTGCCGTCGGCGACCGCATGCACGGCCTGACCCGCTGCCGTTTTGATGAACAGGCCCTTCCACGAAGTCCCTTCACTACGGGCGCTGCCAAAGCGGCCGGCCAGTACGCCTGATACCGGCATTTTCATGCGGCCCTGCAGGCTGGTGAAAGCCTTGCCGGCAGCGCTGTTGTCTGCCACATCGTCGACGGGTTTTTCCTGTGGCACCGGCACGGTTTTCTTGGCTACTTCCGGCACCGGCTTGCCTTGCTTGCGGGCGTTTTCGGCCAGCTTGCGACGGCGCTCGTTTTCCTTCTTCGCCGCCATGGCCGCGGCCTGTCTGGCCTTGCGTTCTTCTGCCGCCTTGCGGGCGGCTTCCTTGCGGCGGCGTTCGATTTCCTGATTGATCTGGGCAATCAGGTTGGTCAGCCGCTTTTCATCCTCTTGCAGCTTGCCCAAGCGGCTTTGCCCGGCCTGGATTTCTCCGGACAGCTTGTTCAATTGGGCCTGCTTGCTGGTTTTGTTGTTGAGCAGGGCGCTTTTTTCCCGGCTCTTGTGATTCGACAGGGCGTCCAGCCGGGCCAGCTCCTGTTCCAGTTGGTAGGTGAGCGCTTCCAGTTCGTGCTGGTGGGTAATCAGCTGCGCCACCATCTGCTGCTGGGCTTTGGCAATGTGCTGGTAGTACACCATGTCGCGCGAGGTCTGGTTGGGGTCGTCGGCGTTGAGCATCAGCTTCATGGCGTCGTGATCGCCATTCTTGTACTGCCTGGCCAGCATCTGCGCGACATGCTGCCGAGTGGTAGCCAGCTTGTTTGCGGTGTCTTGTACTTGCTTGCGCAGCTCGGCCAGTTGTTGTGCCGAATTGCTTTGCTTGTTTTCCAGCGTGGCAATCACCTTGCTGGTCTTGGCGATGGCCTGTTCCGACTCCTGAATGGCCGATTTGGCTTCCTGCTGTACCACCTGCTTCTGGGCGAGGTCCTTTTTCAAGCTGTCGATTTCCTTGCGCACCGATTGCAGATTCTGCTGCTGTGGTGCGGTAGACAGGGGAGGAGAGGCAGTGGGTGTCGCGGCGTGGGCCGCGCCGGCCAGCAGGGCGAACAGCAGTATCGGTTTCATTCCATTATCGCTTCGGATTAAGCCTGTGGCCTGCATGATAACAGGCGGATGCGGAGGGATGTGGCCGGAGAGGCAGCCGGTCTGCATGGCAGACCGGCGCAGCGACTTACTGGAAGTCGATCAGCGAACGGCCGGTCATTTCTTCCGGCTGGGGCAGGCCCATCATGGCCAGCAGCGACGGCGAGATGTCTCGCAGTGCGCCACCTTCCTTGATCTTGGCTTTGCGGCCGATGTAAAGGAAGGGCACCTTGTCCAGCGTGTGCTGGGTGTGCGGCTGGTGATGCACAGAGTCGAACATCTGCTCGCAGTTCCCGTGATCGGCGGTGATCAGCACTTCGCCGCCGGCGGCGCGCATGGCATCCACGCAGCGCTTGATGCAGCCATCCAGTGCCTCTACCGCCTTCACTGCCGCATCGAACTTGCCGGTATGGCCCACCATATCGCCATTGGCGTAATTGCAGATGATGGCCTGATATTTGCCCGAGGCAATGGCTTCCACGATGTGGTCGGTCACCTGGGCCGCGTTCATTTCCGGCTGCAAGTCGTAGGTGGCTACCTTGGGCGAGGGCACGAGGATGCGCTCTTCACCCGGATACACCTGCTCTTCTCCACCATTGAAGAAGTAGGTGACGTGCGGATATTTTTCTGTTTCGGCAATGCGCAGCTGCTGCAGGCCCTGTGCGGACAGGTATTCGCCCAGACCATTGCTGATTTTTTGCGGAGCATAGGCCACCGGATTGCGGTAAGCCTCGCCATACGAGGTGAGGGTGGCGAACAGGCCCAACTTGGGCTGGCGGGCGCTAAAGCCGCTGAAGGCCGGGTCGGTCAGTGCGGTGGTGAGCTGGCGGGCGCGGTCGGCGCGGAAATTCATGAACAGGGCGACATCGCCGTCCTGCATCTTCACTGGCTGGCCGATGCTGGTGGCTGCGACGAATTCGTCGTTCTCGTCGCGAGCATAGGCTGCGGTCAATGCAGCCAGACCGCTATCGGCATGGTACAGACCTTCGCCTTCCACCAGCAGGCGATAGGCAGGCTCTACCCGCTCCCAGCGTTTGTCGCGATCCATGGCCCAGTAACGGCCGGTGACCGATACCAGACGCGCTGCCGGGCAGTCCGCCAGCACCTCATCCAGACGCTTGAGGTAGGTTTCTGCACTGCGCGGCGGGGTGTCGCGGCCATCCAGGAAGGCATGCACGTAAATCTTGCTGACGCCCGCGGCCTGAGCGGCACGGATCAGGGCAAAAATGTGATTTTCATGGCTGTGGACGCCGCCATCGGACAACAGGCCCATCACGTGCAGCGCAGAGATTTTTGCTTGCTGGATGGCTTGTTGCAGGACAGGGTTCTGGTCGAAACGGTTTTCTTCGATATCGCAATCGATGCGGCTGATGTCTTGTTGGACAATCCGACCAGCGCCGATGTTGAGATGGCCGACTTCCGAGTTGCCAAACTGCCCTTTGGGAAGGCCAACATGGCCTTCGGAGGCATCGATGACACCGTAGGGAAAAGCCTGTTTCAGTGCGTTCCAGGTGGGGGTATTGGCATGCAGGATGGCGTTGTCGTCGCCCTCCAGTCGGTGTCCGAAGCCGTCGAGGATGAGGAGTAATACCGGTGTGATAGCTGTCATGATGTCCACAATCAGAATATTAGAAATTCTTGATGGTATTGATTTTTTTAGTTAGTATTGTACCGTAGTCAAACCAATATAAATACGCATTGCAATCTACTTAGGAGCAGAGCTTGCTGTTCAACGATGACCAGATCGAACAGTCCTCGAGGGCGATGAAGGCAATGTCGCATCCCTTGCGGTTGAAGATCATTTCGGTACTGGGCGACCAGGAAGTCAGTGTGCAGGATATTGTGGAACAGGTGGGAACCTCGCAGAGCAATATCTCGCAACATCTGGCCATCATGCGCGACAAAGGTGTGCTGCGAACACGCAAGGATGCGAACCGGGTTTATTACCGCGTTGGCGATATCCGGACACTGGAAGTGCTCAAGATGATGCGTGAAGTATTCTGTGGTTTTGTCGACTGACCCATCTGCCAGCCGATATCAATGAAAAAAGGCCGCTCAGCGGCCTTTCTTGCGTCTTACATACAGCGTTTTGTTAACGGTGGCGACAATATCGCCAGCCTGATCCCGGATATCAACCTGCAGCTCCGGCAGATATTTCTCGCCGCCGGCGGTACGTTGGCGGATGTCCTGCAATTGCATCTCGTCCAGGCGGAAGCGCGCGCTGACCACGCCGGTGCCGGGCTTGTGGTATTCGATGGAGCCGGCCTTGTCCCACACCACATAGTCCGGGCCGAGCGACTGTATCAGCATCAGCATGAAAAACGGGTCGGTCATTGAATACAGGCTGCCACCGAAGTGCACGCCGACATAATTGCGGTTGGTCAGACCAAGCCGCAAGCGCACATCAACTTGTTTCCAGTCGGCGGCAATGTGGCAAACCTTGATGCCCGCTCCCAGAAAGGGCGGCCACAGGTTGATGATGGTCTTGATCAGGCGCGGCGAAGGTTTCAACATGGCTGCATTCAAACGGTTGTTTGATTTACATGCTCGGCAAAAAGCTGATCCATGTCAAGTAAACCTGTTTTCGGTTCGTCTGCTTTCAGAATGGCAATTCTGGCTGCGCGCCTTGCGGATGATCGATGATGGCTTCGGTGATGCCTTCGGCCAGACGGAGCAGCACTCTCTCCTGATTCAACAACTCTTGTGGCGATTTAACTGCCTGCCCGTCGCGCTTTTGAACAATGGCATAGCCACGGCTGAGCACCGCTTCCGGGTTCATTGCCTCCAGTGTGGCGTGATGTCGCTGTAGCAATTGCTGTTGTCGGTCCAGCGTCTGGCTGATGCCACGTTGCATGCGCTCGGCCAGGCGGGCAAGGTGTTGCTGCTGCTGGGCAAGCTGTGGCTGGTGCCGCTGCATGCGGCTGCTGGCCAGTTGCAGTGCCCAGCGCCGGCGTGAGAACAGGGTGTCCAGCCCGCGCTGCATACGGTCGCAGGCCTGGGTCAGGGCTAGGGCCTGACGGCGCAGCTTGTCGCCGGGATGTGCCAGACGACGGGCCAGATAGTCCAGTCGTTGGGACTTGTCGGTCAGCAGACGGGACAAGGCCCGCTCCAGCCCGCGCTTGCCTTGCTCCAGTTGCAGCCGCAGTTGTTCCTGACTGGGAGAAACCAGCTCGGCAGCGGCCGTCGGGGTGGGGGCCCGGCGGTCGGCAACAAAGTCGCAGATGGTGAAATCGGTTTCGTGGCCAACGCCGCTGACGGTGGGAATGCTGCAGGCGGCAAGGGCGCGGGCAACGATCTCCTCGTTGAATGACCACAAGTCTTCGATGCTGCCGCCACCCCGGCAGACAATCAGTACTTCCACTTCCTGCCGGGTCGAGGCTTGCTGGATGGCGGTGGCAATTTGCCGGGCGGCCGCTTCTCCCTGCACCTGTGCCGGGTAGAGGATGACGGGAATGCCAGGCATGCGTCGAGCCAGGGTGGTGACGACATCGCGCAGTGCTGCCGCTGCTGGAGAGGTGACGATGCCGATGGCGCGTGGGTGCGGCGGCAAGGCACGCTTGCGGGCCTGATCGAACAAACCCTCGGCATTCAGCTTGGCTTTGAGCTTTTCAAATGCTTCGTACAGTCGGCCCAGTCCGGCCGAGCGCATGGTATCGACATTGATCTGGAAGTCACCGCGGGCTTCGTACAGGGTGACCAGTCCTTTGAGTTCCACCTGCATGCCTTCGGCCAGGCGGAAGGGGAGCAGGCTCAGCTTGTGACGGAACATGACGCAGCGTATTTGTGCGCCGCCATCCTTGAGCGAGAAATAGGCGTGACCGGAGGCTGCCAGCGTCAGATTGGATATTTCTCCGCCGATCCACATGGGGGGCAGGCCCGATTCGAGCAGGTCGCGCGCCATGCGGTTAAGCGAGGAGACACTGATAACGTCGTTGGCCGAGGTATTGAAATTCATGGTTGTCAAGTCATCCACAGCAGGAATACCGTTTTTTGTCGTCTGTAAATTGTCGGACAATGCTTTTGGCTGGGGGTATGTTGCTTTGATTAAATTCTTTTAAAAACAATAGCTTGTGTATTTTGTTCAAATTGCGTGCAGCCGGATGAAAGCGCCGTGCCAGCAGGATATGAGCGGTCTGTTCACAAGCTTATCAACAAAGTTATCCACAGCATCTGTGGATGCGGCCAAATTTCCCTTAGAAAATCGACTCTTAGCGAATTTCCTTACATTGGTTTGGGAAATGTCTTTTTTTATTACCGGCAAGTCTCTGACTACGGTTGCCGAGAACCCTGGCAACCGCTAAAGTTTAGCGTTTAGCTAAAGCTTTGGAGAATGTTTCGTGTGGTCAATCATTGAAGCGGCCGGCTGGCCGATCTGGACCATCATTCTGGCCTCGGTCATTTCGCTGGCCATCATCTTCGAGCGGCTGTTCAGTTTGCGCGCATCGCTGATCGTGCCGGATGGCCTGCTGGCGCAGACTGTAACCGAATATCGCCGGGTTGGCGCCTCTGCAGACCTGCTGCAATTACTCAACAAGCACTCACCGCTGGGCAAGCTGTTTGCCGCCGGCCTGCGCAATGTCAGCGTTAGCCGCGAGGTAATGAAAGACGCCATCGAGGACGAAGGCCGCGTGGTGGCGCATCAACTGGAACGCTTTCTGAATACGCTGGGCACCATCGCGGCCATGGCCCCCTTGCTGGGTCTGCTGGGTACGGTGATCGGCATGATCGAGATTTTCGGGTCGCAGGCTCCGGGCGGTTCTTCCAATCCCCAGCAACTGGCACATGGTATTTCCATTGCGCTGTACAACACCGCCTTTGGTTTGATCGTGGCCATTCCCAGCATGATGTTCTATCGCCACTTCCGCGCCCGCGTGGATGGCTTGCTGGTCGAGATGGAGTCCCAGGCGGTGAAACTGGTGGAAGTGCTGCACGGCGACCGCCAGAACGGCAGCAAGTCATGAATTTTCGTCGCGGACGGCAACGCGAGGAGCCGGAAATCAACTTCATCCCGATGATTGATTTGCTGCTGGTGATCCTGATTTTCCTGATGGTCACCACCACCTATTCCAAATTCGCCGAGCTGAAGATCAATCTGCCCAGTGCCCAGGCCGAAACCAGCCAGCCTGTGGCTACCGAGATCACGGTAGCGGTGGCGGCTTCCGGTGAAATGGAGGTGGCAGGACACAAGCTGGCCGCCGGCGACAAATCTGCCTTGCAGGTGCAGTTGCGCGATGCAGCTGCCGGCAAGAAAGACCCGGTGATCATCATCAACGCCGATGCCAAGGCGACTCATCAGTCGGTAGTGAGTGTCATGGAGGCCGCACGGGCTGCTGGCCTGACCCAGCTGACTTTTGCCACGCAAAACAGCACACCGTGAGTCGCATCAGTCAACGTATCGAACGCCACTGGTATCAACCTACTTGGTGGCTGACAGCCCTTCTGGCTCCGCTGGAAGGGCTGTTTGCACTGGTGTCGGCGCTGCGGCGCACGGCTTATCGCCTGCGACTGCTGCGCAGCCATAAGCTGGCGGTGCCGGTGGTGGTGATTGGCAACATCAATGTGGGTGGTGTCGGTAAAACACCGCTGACCTTGAGTCTGCTGGCCAGCTTGCAAGCCCAGGGCGTGCGGGTGGGGGTGGTGAGTCGTGGCTATGGCGGGACGCACCGGCAGCCAAGGTTGGTGAGTGCCGACTGTAGCCCGGAACTGGTGGGGGACGAGCCACTGCTGTTGGCTGCCAGTGGTGCACCGGTTGTGGTGGGACGGGACCGGGTTGCCGCCGGTGAATGGTTACTGCACTGCCATCCTGATTTGCAATTGATCCTGACCGATGACGGCCTGCAGCACTACCGGCTGGCCCGCACACTGGAAGTGGTGGTGCTGGACGGTGGGCGCGGTCTGGGCAATGGCCATTTGTTGCCGGCAGGCCCGCTGCGTGAGCCGGCCGCACGTCTTGCCAGCGTAGATGCGGTGGTGGTGAATGGCGCAGCCTCCTCCCTGGCACTGCCTGCCACTTTGCCATGCTTTCAGATGCGGCTGAGTGCAGAGCGCCTGGTGGCGCTGGCCGATCCGGCACGGAGTCGCAGCGTGGCGGATTTCGGTGCCGAGCCGGTGCTGGCATTGGCGGGTATCGGTCACCCCGAGCGTTTTTTCAACACCTTGCAAGGCCTGGGATTTTCGCTGCAGCACTGCCTCAGCTTTCCTGATCACCACGATTTCAGCGCGGCGGATTTGCCTGCTGGCGACAGCCCCATCATCGTCACCAGCAAAGATGCGGTGAAATTGCGGCGGGTGATTCATGATGCGGCGCAGCGTGCTAGACTATGGGTCTTGCCGGTTACGGCACAGCTGACGCCGGATCTGGCGGGCTGGCTACTTTCCCGATTGAAGATAAGACATGGACGCTAAATTTCTGGACATCCTGGTGTGCCCGCTGTGCAAGGGCCCGCTGGTATTCGACAAGGCCCAGCAGGAACTGATCTGCAAGGGCGATCGTCTGGCATTCCCGGTGCGGGACGGCATCCCGATGATGCTGGAAACCGAAGCGCGCGAACTGCCGCCGGAAGAAGAAGTAAAATGAGCGGTTTTGCCGTCGTCATCCCTGCGCGCATGGCCTCCAGCCGTTTGCCGGGCAAGCCGCTGGCTGATCTGGCCGGCAAGCCCATGGTGGTGCGGGTGGCCGAGCAGGCGGCAAAAAGTGCAGCCAGCCAGGTGGTGGTGGCTACCGACCATGCCGATATCTTGCAAGCCTGTGCTGCACATGGCATCGCCGCGGTGATGACGCGTGTTGATCACGCCAGCGGCACCGACCGCCTGGCCGAGGTCGCACAGCAGATGCAGTGGGATGACGCGCAGATCGTGGTCAACGTTCAGGGCGATGAGCCCTTGATCGATCCGGCACTGATCGACCGCTTGGCCGCCCTGATGGCCGAGACCAAGGTGCCAATGGCCACCGTGGCCCACCCGTTTCATGCAGCACAAGATATGTTCAATCCCAATGTGGTCAAGGTTGTGCTGGACCATGCTGGGCGGGCCCTGTATTTCAGCCGGGCGCCCATTCCCTATGCCCGTGACGCGTTTGTACACGATACAAGCGTCTTGCCAGCCGACCTACCGGTCTTGCGGCACATCGGCATGTATGCCTATCAGGCAGGTTTTTTGCAGACTTACAGCTCATTGAGCCCGGCACCGCTGGAGCAGTTCGAAGCACTGGAACAGCTGCGCGTGCTGTGGCATGGCTACCCCATCATGGTGGCCACGGTGAGTGAAGCACCCGCGGCCGGCGTGGATACGCCGGAAGACTTGGAACGGGTGCGTGCCGTACTGGCCGGGCGCTGAGCGCCGGGCAAGGCCGCAGCAGAAGACGGCCGATGAACACCAAACACAATAAACGACATACAAACTGACGGGAGTAATTATGCGATTGATTCTGTTGGGCGCTCCGGGCGCTGGCAAGGGCACTCAGGCCAACTATATTCGTGAACAGTTCGGCATTCCGCAGATTTCCACTGGCGACATGCTGCGTGCGGCCGTCAAGGCTGGCACCCCGCTGGGCCTGGAAGCCAAATCCATCATGGATGCCGGCGGTCTGGTGCGCGACGACATCATCATCGGTCTGGTCAAGGAACGTATCGCCGAAGCCGATTGTGTCAACGGTTTTCTGTTCGACGGTTTCCCGCGTACCATTCCGCAAGCCGAAGCCATGATTGCTGCCGGCGTGGATATCGACTACGTGGTTGAGATTGATGTGCCGGATGCGGCCATCGTTGAGCGCATGGCTGGCCGTCGTGTACATCTGGCCTCCGGTCGTACCTACCACATCACCTTCAATCCGCCGAAAGTGGCCGGCAAGGATGACGAGACCGGTGAAGACTTGATCCAGCGTGATGACGACCACGAAGAAACCGTGAAAAAGCGTCTGGCGGTGTATCACGAGCAAACCGAAGTGCTGGTGGGCTTCTATGGCGAGCGCGCTGCCAGCGGCGATGCCAAGGCTCCCAAGTACGTCAAGATCGATGGCACCCAGCCGGTAGATGTCGTGCGTGGCAATGTATTGAAGGCGCTGGGCGCCTGAGCTGCAGACTGAGTGCTTGATGAAACAAAGCGGGCTGCGGCCCGCTTTGTTGTTGCTGTCGCAGCATTTTCGCCTTGCCCATGCTTGTATTGCGATGAATTGACGCTATCTTGCTGGTATACACTGGAACTGTGGTGGTGTTTTGCTTGCCCAAGCCTGTCCGGGACGGCAGCTTCGGTTTTGCCATATTTCCTGCCGGGCAAGAGAAAGAGGTGTTATGTATTACGGAGAGCGCTTCAACGGGATTTCCCACCTGGTGGGCACCGTGCTGGCCATTACCGGGCTGATCAGCCTGGTGTATGTGGCGGCAGAGCAGGGCGATCCCTGGAAAATTGTCAGCTTCAGCCTGTATGGTTCTACGCTGGTGCTGCTGTATCTGATTTCCACGCTGTATCACAGCGCCAAGGGACGGGCCAAGGCCATTTTGCAGAAGTGTGACCATTCGGCCATCTATTTGCTGATTGCCGGCAGCTACACGCCGTATTGTCTGGTCACCTTGCGCGGAGCCTGGGGTTGGACACTGTTCGGGCTGAGCTGGGGCCTGGCCATTTTCGGCATTATCCAGGAGTTGACACTGGGGCGGCGCACCCGGTTGCTGTCGATGATTCTGTATGTGGTGATGGGCTGGCTGGTGGTGATTGCCATGCAGCCGCTGATTGCCGCCATGTCCTGGGGCGGGCTGTTCTGGCTGGCCTTGGGCGGCCTGATTTACAGCGTGGGTATTTACTGGTTTCTCAATGACGAGAAAATCCGCCATGGCCACGGTATCTGGCACTTGTTTGTGCTGGGTGGCAGCATCTGCCAGTTTGTCAGTGTGATGTTTTACGTCGCCTGATTAGCGCCGCCTGACCATGACAAAGCCGCCACAGCGTATGCTGCTGGCGGCTTTGTCATGGGGATGGATTTGCTTACAGTTCAAAGGGCAGCCTGCCTTCGTCCACCATATCGCACAGCGCACTGACCACTACCGGATCAAACTGGCTGCCTGCGCGGCTGCGGATATAGTCCAGGGTTTCCGTCAGCTCCCATGGCTCCTTGTAGGGGCGCTTGTTCAGCAGGGCATCAAACACATCCACCACCGCCACAATGCGGGCAGAGAGCGGTATTTGCTGCTCTTTGAGCTTGTTCGGGTAGCCATTGCCATCGAAGTGCTCGTGGTGGCCGCCGGCAATTTCAGAACCCAGTGACAGATAGCTCTGCCCCTCCACCATCTGTGCCGATTTGGCCAGGATGCTGGCACCAATACCGGCGTGCTGCTCCATGATGCGCCGCTCGTCGGGGTCCAGCTTGCCCGGTTTGAACAGAATGTGATCCGGCGTGCCGACCTTGCCGACATCGTGCAGGATGCTGGCCATGCCCACCATGTCCATGAATTCGGCAGTGAGCAAGTCCAGATACTGCCCGCGCTGGCGGATTTCGCCGGCAATGGCATCGGTGAGCTTCTGCACCCGCAGCACGTGGGCACCGGTATCGGTATCACGATATTCAGCCAGCGCTGCCAGGGCCACCACGGTGGCTTCCTGCGAATGGCGCAGCTGGTTGTAGAGATAAAGGTTGTCGTAGGCCGAGGAAATACGCTGGCAGAACACCTCCAGCAGATTGCGCTCTACATCGTCCAGCGGCCAGGGCGGGGTGAAGTGTACGGCGAATTCGCGCCCGTTCTGCGCGGTAATGCACAGCACATCATAGGGGTGCTGGTAGATATTGCGCTTTTCCTGCAAGGCCTGCCGGATGGCGCTGGCCAGTTCCGGGTAGTCGTCCAGGCTGCCACTTTCCAGCAGGCTTTCATAGGCACCGGCTGCGGCCAGGATTTCCAGTTGTGGCCGGCCCGTCATGTCTGGCGTGCTTTCCACGCAGAGAATGCCATCGGTGCCCACATCCAGAATGGCGCTGATCTGCTTGAGCACGCCAGAGGCGAACTCCTTCAGCGAGAACATCTGGTATAGATCGGCCGCCCCTTCCAGAATCTTGGCCAGACCCTGACGGTTTTTTTCGATGGTGATCAGGTTCTCGTAGGCCCGCAGCGAGGCGATGACCGTGGTAAACAGCTTTTGTACCGTCAGCTCGGTCTTGGTTTTGTAGTCGTTGATATCGTAGTTGAGGATGACTTCCTGTTCCGGTGCCTGGCCGGGTTGGCCGGTGCGCAGCACGATGCGGGTGGTGCTGATCTGCAGTTCCTCGCGGATGCGGCGCACCAGGCGCAGGCCGGCGTCATCGGTCTCCATTACCACGTCCAGCAGTATCAGCGCGACGTCGCCATGCTGTTGCAGCATCTGCAGGGCTTCGCCTGCCGAGTAGGCACTGAGCAGCTCGAGTGCACGATCCTTGTAGCGCATATTGCGGATGGCCAGCGCCGTGGCACTGTGGACATCCGGCTCATCATCCACGATCAGGATTTTCCATGGATGCCTGTACGGGGGCACAGGTGCGCTCAGATCTGGCGGATCATCATCCAGCAGCCAGTCGTCGTCATTTGCTTGCTGCTGGCTCATTGGTTGAACTCCTTGTGCTGAATTTCAGGGGCGATGCAGGGAATGGTGATGATGAAGCTACTACCTTTGCCGACTTCGCTGTGCACCTCGATACTGCCACCCAAACGTTGCCGGATGATGTTGTAGACGATATGCAGACCGAGCCCGCTGCCACCGCTGCCACGGCGCGTGGTGAAGAAGGGGTCGAAGATGCGGCTGAGGTTTTCGGCAGGGATGCCCTTGCCGTTATCCTTGATGCTCAGCTTTACATTATTGTTGCTGCTGCGCTCGGCATGGATGCTGATGGCCCCGCCGGGCTTTTCATCAAAGCCATGCACCAGTGCATTGACCAGCAGATTGGTGATGACTTGCGACACCGCTCCCGGATAGCTGTCCAGCAGCAGGTCGTCTTCGCAGGAGATGTCGATGCTGGTCTGCGAGCGCTTGAAGCGCGGCTTGAGACTGGTGACGATTTCACTCAGATAGTCGTTGAGCTGGAAGTCGCGGCGCTGTTCGCTGGTTTGATCCACCGCCACTTGCTTGAAGCTGTGGATCAGGTTGGCGGCGCGTTCTGCATTGGACAGAATCAGTTCGCAGCACTCTTTGGCGGTATCCAGATAAGCCTGGAAGTCGCTTTTCTTGATGCCGCCGTTATCCAGTTTTTCCGTGATATGCAGGGTCGTGGTGGCCAGGTGTGAGGCCGTGGTCAGGGTAATGCCCACCGGTGTGTTGATTTCATGGGCCACGCCAGCCACCAGGCTGCCCAGCGAGGCGAGTTTTTCAGCCTCAACCAGGGTTTGCTGGGTGTGCACCAGCTGGCGCAGGGCCAGCTCGGCATTGTCCTTTTCCAGACGGGCCTGGGCCTCGGCCGCCGTACGCATGGCGAGGTCAGCCGAAATGCGGTCGACAATGCGGTTGAAGCTGCGGGTGACTGCACCGAACTCATCCTGGGTTTCCTGCGAAATGCGTGAGGACTTGGCGTCATCACTGCTGGCCGCCCGATTCAGTGCATCCTGCAAGCGCTTTAGTGGATCGAACACGAAGCGGTTCAGGTTGTAGGTCATCACGAAGAAGATCAACACGTCCAGTACCACGATTTCCAGCAGGATTTCCAGCAAGTGCACCAGTTGGCGGTGTTCCAGCTGGCTACGGGACAGGTAGACGGTGGCTGTGCCGAGCTTTTCGCGGTTCTGGTAGATGATGGGTAAGCTCAGCACATCATCGCTGCTGGGCTTTTCGGATGGTGCCATGTCGCGCAAGGTGTTGCTGTCGCTGCGGATGCGGCCGATGTTCAGGCCAGCGTCACCGGTAATGCGAATGGCCACCACCGAGTTCCAGCCCAGCTCGGCATCCAGTGTCAGGCGGGTGTAGGAGTCGTCCATCTGCCAGACCCCGTGTGGCAGGGACAAGGATAGCCGCGCCTGCAGTGAGGCGCGTTGTGCCTGGTAGTCTGCTTCATCCTGGCTGCGGTTCTGGTTATAAGACAACAGACCGGTGATTGCCACGATCACGGTCACCCCCATCATCAGCCAGAGCCTGAGCTTTGATTTGATACTGTTCATTGCTTTTATTATCCCTCTTACCCTGTTTGAATCCTAGAAACTCAACACGGGAATTGCTACAACTGTTTGCTAAGCATGTTGGCATCGCAGTATGAAGCTGTCACGGCTGTTATGCGTGATGGGGATAATTTAATGGTTTACGCTTGCAAATGGCAGCACAACCAGCAGGCGTTGGTTGAGAAATGCAGTTTTTTTGCACTCAAGTGCAGCTTGAGCCAGTTGCCATCAGCATATTGGCACTGCTCTGGCTAATGGTGCTAGTTGCTTTTTCCCAGTTTTTGCAGCAGCAGTCCGCCCAGGATCAAGCCCAGTCCGATCAGCGTGGAGGGCAGGATGGGTTCGCCGACAATGAAGTGGATCAATCCCAGTGACAGCAGTGGTGACAGGAAAATCAGGTTGGCGATGCGCGCAGTACTGCTGGTGAGCTTCATCGCGCTTAGCCACAGTACGAAGGTGAAACCCATTTCCAGGCCGCCGACATAGGCGGCACCCGCCAGGCCTTGCCAGGCGACTGGCTTGAGTTCGCCGCTGAAGGCGCAAAAAGCCAGTGTCAGCGGCAAGGACAGCAGGAAATTGAGCGTAAGCCCGATCACCGGTTCGCGTTGATCGCGGGCATTGAAAATCCAGTAGCCGGCCCAGAGCAGGGTGGAGGCCAGGGCGAAGCCAACACCTTTCAGGCTGGAGAAATGCAGTTGCAGCAGCTGGCCATGGGTGCCGATGACCAGCACCCCCAGATAGCAAATCACGGCGGCCAGCATGTCTGGCCGGCTCAGCTTGTGTTTGAGCAGGGGCACTGACAGCAAGGTCATGGTCAGTGCCCAGGTGTAGTTGATGGCCTGTGCTTCTTGCGCGGGCAGCAGGGCGTAAGCCTGGAACAGGATCAGGTAGTAGGCGAGCGGATTGACTGCGCCTAGCAGCAGTGAGCGGCGCCAGTGCTGGCGCAGGGCCGGCAGAAGGCTGGCAAGACGACCTTGCCACAGCAGGATGGAAAACAGGCTGAGTGTGGAGGCGATGCTTGCATACAAAACAAGCTGTGCGGGCGACAGATGCTGCAAACTGATCTTGAAGGCAGCGGCCACCGTAGACCAGGCAAGAACGGCAGAAAGCCCTAGCAGATAAGCTTTTTTTTGTTGAGGCAAGACAATTCTCCACCATATTGGTGGCTCATTTTACACATGGCGAGCGGGCTGCGGGAATCGTTCTTGTATACAAAAACTGGGATTGAACTTGTTGCGGGCTAGAGCAGGCGGTTCAGCCAGTTGCTACAGCGTTGGCTGGTAGCCGATGCAGTCAGGCCGATGGGGCCGCCTGCCTGTTGCTGATATTCATCCCCGGCCAGTCCGTGTACCCGAGCCGCCAGGCTGCTGGCTGCTCGCGCATCCATGCCCTGCGCCAGCAAGGCGGCGATCAGTCCGGTCAGCACATCTCCCTGCCCGGCAGTGGCCAGTGCCGGACCGCCGCTGGTATTGAGCAGATAGGGTTGTCCAACAGTTACGATCAGGCTGCCAGCTCCTTTTAGCAGCACCGTACACTGAAAACGCTCGGCCAGTTGACGGGCGGCGGCTAGACGGTCGCCTTGCACGGTCGCGGTTGAGCAAGCCAGCAGGCGGGCTGCTTCTGCCGGGTGCGGCGTCAGGATGCTGGTGGCTGGGCGCTTGGCCAGTGCCTGCTGAATGTCGATGCTGCAGGCCAGCAGGTTAAGGGCATCCGCATCCAGCACCAGTGGCAAGGAGCTGGCCAAGGCCAGCGCAAGCCATTGCCGGGCCGGTTTGTCCTGTCCCAGGCCAGGCCCAAGCGCCAGCACGTCGGCTGATGGCAGCGGCATGGCCGGATCGGCATGCTGCAGCATCAGTTCCGGGCAGGCGGGGTCGACCGGCAGGCTGCCATCCAGTGTCAGTACATGCACTTTGCCTGCGCCTGCGGCCAGTGCTGCGCGTCCGGCTAGCAGGGCTGCACCCAGCATGCCGCGATTGCCACCAATGATGCATACCGTGCCGTTGCTGCCTTTGTGGCTGTCGCGTCGGCGTTGCAGTGGGCTGGCATCCTGTCGGTTCAGATAGCCTTCGGCTGGTGGTAGCAGCGCTTGCGGGCAGTCGAGTTCGGCCAGTTCGATTTGACCGGCATGGTCGGCACCCGCGGCATAGAACAGTCCCGGTTTGTGGCAGAGAAAAGTCAGGGTATGGCTGGCATCCATGCAGGCCTGTTGTGCCTGCCCGGTGTAAGGGTCCAGCCCGCTGGGGCAGTCCAGGGCCAGTTTCAGGCAGGATAGCTGGTTCAGCCGGGTAATGACGGCCACCCAGTCGGCTGACAGGGGACGGCTCAGGCCGATGCCGAACAGGCCGTCTATCAGCAGGTCTGGCGTGGGGTAGTCGCTTGCCAATTGCTGCAGGGGAATCCCGCCGGCTTGGCGTATGGCCTGCAGTGCGGCCTGGCTTTGCGGACTGGTGGCGGCTTGCGGCAGCAGGATATCCACGCTGTAGCCTGCCTGCATCAGCAACAAGGCAGCATATAGCGCATCACCACCATTATTGCCGGGGCCTGCGGCCACCAGGATGTGTGCGTCGCGGTCCAGGTGTTGGCCCACCCAGTCGGCAGTGGCGCGGGCAGCGCGTTGCATCAGATCGAGGCCTTGTCGTTCGGCTTCGGTTTCGAGCCGGCGCAAGTCCGGCAGGCTCCACAACGCGTTTTCCCGCATGGCTTACTCCTTGTGTGCTTCACCCCAGCGCGGCATCAGGCTATGGGGGATGCGCAGCTGGTCCAGAATGCGTGCCACGACAAAGTCCACCATGTCATCGACGCTAGCTGGATGTGTATAGAAGCCTGGTGATGGTGGCAGGATGACGACCCCCAGCCGGGCCAGTTGCAGCATGTTTTCCAGGTGGATGACCGACAGTGGGGTTTCGCGCGGCACCAGAATCAGTTTGCGGCCTTCCTTGATGCTGACATCGGCAGCCCGCTCGATCAGATTATCACTCATGCCATGGGCAATGGCGGCCAGGGTTCCCATCGAGCAGGGGCAGACCACCATGGCATCTGCCGGATTCGAGCCCGAGGCGACCGGGGCAAACCACTCTTCACGGCCAAACACGGCCAGTTGTTCGGCTTGTGCGCCGGTACGTTCATACAGCCATTGTTGTACTTCGGCGGGGCGAGAGGGCAGCAGCAGATTCATCTCCTGCTTGGCCACCACCTGGGCCGCCTGTGAATATAAAACCCACACGCGGATACCTGCGGCGATCAGTGCATCGATCAGGCGCAGGCCATAAGGCAGACCGGAGGCTCCGGTCAGGGCGACGGTAACGGTTTTGGGTATGGTCATCAGCATCTTCCATGGGCAGGGATCTTGCCGATGCTGTGGGCAGGATCCGCAATGGCCGGGAGGTATGGGGGAGCCGCACTGTCCGGCTGCAGGGGGCCGCGCGGGTTCAGGCTTCGCGGAACAGCTGGCGGTGGCGCAGCAGCACCTGTGAGGCGGGAAAGGCCCGCGCCAGTTGTTCGGTAATATAGACCGAGCGGTGCTGGCCACCGGTACAACCGATGGAGACTGTCAGGTAGCTGCGGTTTTCACGGCTGAATTCCGGCAGCCATTTGGCCACCATGTGACGAATGTCTTCGGTCATTTCAGCGACCAGCGGGTGCTGCAGGAAAAAATCGACAATCGGTTGATCCCGGCCGGTCAGTGGACGCAGGGCAGGGTCGTAGTAGGGATTGGGCAGGCAGCGCACATCGAAGACATAGTCGGCATCCAGCGGGACGCCATGCTTGAAGCCGAAGGACTCGAAGATGATGGTCAGCCGGCTGCTGTCTGCCTCTACCAATTCCTTGATCCAGCTTTTCAGTGCATTGGCCGACAGCTCGCTGGTGTCGATGCGAATGCCCATTTCCTGGATGCTGGCCAGTAACTCCTGCTCCAGCCGGATGCATTCTTCCACCGTGGAGCCGCTGCCGGACAAGGGGTGGCGACGACGGGTTTCAGAAAAGCGCTTGACCAGGGTTTCCGGCTTGGCTTCCAGAAACAGCAGTCGTACGTCCACGCCTTGCTGGCGCAGCTTGTCCACTTCCTGTGGCAATGCGCCGAGCGAAGGGCTGGAACGGGTATCCACGCTGATGGCGATTTGCTCGTAGCCATAGTCGGCATACAGCGACATGGCCTCATGCAGCATGGTGGCTGGCAGATTGTCCACGCAATAATAGCCGGAGTCCTCCAGCGCGCGCAGGGCAATGGATTTGCCGGAGCCGGACAGGCCGCTAATCAATATCAGGCGCATTTTCCTGATCTCTGAGGAAGTTGGTATGGCGTTCGATGAATTCACGCGTGCTGTCGATGCCACGCAGTTGCAGGATGTAATTGCGTACTGCCGCTTCCACCAGCACGGCCAAGTTGCGGCCTGCAGCCACTGGCAGCACCACCTTGCGTACGGTGACACCCAGAATGTCCTGGGTTTCGGACTGGATATTCAGCCGATCCAGTGCCTGCATGGCCTGGTCGTTGGCTTTGACCAGATGGATGATCAGTTTGAGCACCTTTTTCGGCCGGACGGCGGTTTCACCGAAAATGGTGCGGATATTCAGAATGCCCAGGCCGCGCACTTCCAGAAAGTCGCGCAGCAGGGGCGGGCAGCGGCCTTCCAGTGTTTCCGGGCCGATGCGGTAGAGTTCCACTGCGTCATCGGCCACCATGCCGTGACCGCGTGAAATCAGTTCCAGTGCCAGCTCGCTCTTGCCCATGGCCGAGTCGCCCATGATCAGCACGCCGATTTCCAGCACATCGAGAAAAACCCCATGTAGCACTGTTGAAACCGCCAGCGCACGCGCCAGATAGATGCGCAGCACATCCATCAGGTAGGGGCTTTCCAGCGGCGTGCTCATCAGTGGCACGTTATGGGTGTGGCAGTAGTCGCGCAGCAGCTTGGGTACCTGCTGGCCATTGGCCACCATCACCACCGACATGGTCTTGTGGAACAGCTGGTCCAGCGCGGTCTTGGCGGCGGACTGTTCCAGCCGGTTCAGGTAGTCGACTTCGGCCAGACCCAACACCTGTACACGGTTGGGGTGGATGAAGTTGAGGTGACCCACCAGTGCCAGCGTAGGGCGCTGCTCGTCATTGCCGATGGGGCTGTCGGCACCACCGGTGCCGGCCACCCAGGTCAGATTGAGCTTTTGCTGATTGTCCTGATACAGCCGGCGCACGGTGATGCTAGGCATTATTGGTATTCCATGCAGTGAGCAACTGGTAGAGCTCGGCGCGGTTGGTGGCAGTCAGCAATTGTTCGCGCAGCTGTTTGCTGGAGAAGAGCTGGGCCAGTTCCGACAGTACCTGCAGGTGCAGGTCGGTGGCTTGTTCCGGTACCAGCAGTACAAACAGGCTTTGCACCGGCTTGCCATCCGGCGCATCGAAGGGGATGGGGTTCTTCAGCCGAATGAAGATGCCGGCGGCTTCCTTCAGACCACGGGCACGGCCATGCGGAATGGCGACTCCCTGGCCCAGTCCGGTGGAGCCGAGCTTTTCCCGGGCAAACAGGCAGTCGAAAATTTCACTGCGCGCAATGCCGTGGGTGTTTTCGATAAGGAGGCCCACCTGCTCGAAGACGCGCTTCTTGCTGGCGACATCCAGGTCCGGGAGGATGTGATCCTGTGTCAGGATTTTGCCGATCAGGCTCATAGGAATGTGTGCACGCGGCTACAAAAACTGGCCAATTCTACGTTGCCTTCATCAAAATGAAAAAGGCTCCGTGCAAATAAAAACGGGAACCCGCTGGGTTCCCGCATCGTCGGTCAGGTGATTACAGGGTGGCTTCCGGTTGAACCTGCGGAGTCACGCGGTGTTCGCTCTGTTTTTCCTTGTGCTTGAGTACCTGTCGATCCAGCTTGTCCATCAGCGAGTCGATGGCAGCGTACATATCGGAGTCGGTGGCTTCTACGTGGATGTCCTTGCCGGAGAGGTGAACGTTGACTTCTGCCTTTTGCACCAGCTTGTCTACCGACAGTGTGACGGTAACGTCGATAACGTGATCGACATGGCGGGTGATACGTTCCAGCTTGCTTTCCAGAAATTCGCGGAGGGCCGGGGTTACTTCGAGGTGGAGACCGGTTACTTTGAGGTTCATACCCTAACTCCTTCTTGTGTTGACTGCCCGGTCGGGTCGGCCGGGCAAGCGGATATTCTTCAAGGCGTCCTACAATGCCTTGCGCAGGTTGACCGGTGGAATCTGCATAGCTTCACGATACTTCGCAACGGTACGTCTTGCAACCTGCATGCCCTGTTTACCCAATTCGTCGGCAATGGCGCTGTCAGAAAGTGGCTTGGCCGTATTTTCGCCGTCTATCATGCGGCGGATATGGGCCTTGATGGCAGTGGCCGAGCATTCGCCGCCACTGTCGGTTTCCAGGGAACTGCCGAAGAAATATTTCAGCTCGAACAAGCCGCGCGGGCAGAGCAGGTATTTCTGGGTAGTCACCCGGGAAACGGTTGATTCATGCAGTCCCAGCTCGTCTGCGATATCGCGCAGGATGAGCGGACGCATGGCCACTTCTCCGTGTTCAAAGAACGCTTGCTGCCTTTCCACTATAGCTTCCGACACTTTCAGGATAGTGTCAAATCGCTGCTGGATGTTCTTGACCAGCCATTTTGCTTCCTGCAGGCGGCCGGAAAGCTCGCCTGCACCGGCACGGTTTTCCGACAGCATCTGGGCATACAGCTGGTTGACCCGCAGCCGGGGTACGGCACCGTTGTTGAGTTCGGCCACCCAGCGGCCGCGGCGTTTGCGCACGGTGACATCGGGGATGACGTAGTGCACGTCCTCGCCACCGAAACCGGCTGCCGGATGGGGGGTCAGCCGGGCGATCAGTTGCTGGGCCTGGCGGATGGCGGCGTCGTCGACGCCGAGTAGGCGTTTGAGCCGGGTATAGTCGCGATTGCCCAGCAAACCGAGGTGTTCTGCCACGATCTTGCGCGCCAGGGCATGGCCGTTTTCCTGCGGTGGCAGACGGTCCAGCTGCAGGCAGAGCGATTCGGCCAGCGAGCGCGCGGCGATGCCGGCCGGATCGAACTGCTGCAACAGGCGCAGGCCGACCATCAGTTCGTCGGCTTCCAGCTCCAGTTCCAGCGGCAAATGACTGGCCAGTTCTTCCAGATCGACGCTGAGAAAGCCGTTGTCGTCCAGTTCTTCGATCAGCAATTGCACGATGGCCTGATCGCGGGTGGGGAGCGTCAGTTCGCCCAGCTGGGCCAGCAGATGTTCGCGCAGGCTGACCGGGCAGGGGACGTTGAGCATGGGGTCGAACTCGTCGTCGCCGTCGTTGCGGCGGCTGCCGCTGCCCCAGTCGGTGAGTTCGCCGCTGCTGTCGTCACGCGGGTTGCTGTCGCTGTCATTGCTGTCGGAGGCGGGCGTGCTCTCTTCTCCGGCCGCCGGCGTGTCGCTGGTACTGGTGCTGCCTTCTTGTGTCGGGGTGTCGTCGCCGCGTTCCAGCATGGGGTTGTCCAGCAGGAAGCGCTCGACTTCGGTTTGCAGGTCGAGGGTGGACAGCTGCAGCAGCTTGATCGACTGCTGCAGTTGCGGGGTAAGCGTGAGTTGCTGTGAAACCCTGAGCTGTAGTGACTGTTTCATGGCTTACAGGTGGAAGTGTTCGCCAAGGTAGACCTGGCGCACTTTCTCGTTGTTGACCAGTTCTTCCGGTTCGCCGGAGGCCAGTACCGAGCCGTCGCTGATGATGTAGGCGCGGTCACAGATGCGCAGGGTTTCCCGTACGTTGTGGTCGGTAATCAGTACGCCGATGCCACGTTGTTGCAGGAAGGTGATGATTTTCTGGATGTCGATCACGGCAATCGGGTCGACGCCGGCAAAAGGCTCGTCCAGCAGGATGAAGCGCGGGCGGGTGGCCAGTACGCGGGCGATTTCCACCCGGCGTCTTTCGCCGCCGGACAGCGACAGGGCATTGCTTTCGCGCAGGTGGGCGATATTGAGGTCGTCCAGCAGCAGGCTGAGTTCCTTTTCCAGCTTGTCACCTTTGTAGCCGGCGATTTCCAGTACGGCGGTGATGTTTTCCTCCACCGTCATCTTGCGGAAAATCGAGGCTTCCTGCGGCAGGTAACCAAGGCCAAGGCGGGCGCGCTGGTGGATGGGCAGGTGGGTGATGCTGCTGCCATCCAGGGTGATTTCACCTTCATCGGCGCCGATCAGGCCGACAATCATGTAAAAACTGGTGGTTTTGCCCGCGCCGTTGGGGCCGAGCAGGCCGACCACTTCGCCGCTCTGGATCTGCAGGGCGACATCCTTGACGACGGTACGTTTCTTGAAGCGCTTTTTCAGCCGCTCGACTTTCAGAATGCTGGGGCCGCTCATGGTGCGTTTCCGTCGGGTTTCTTGGCGGCAGGGGCGGTGGTGTCCCTGGGCTTGGGCTGGATGATGGCGGTGACGCGGCCGCCATTGCTGCTGGCGCCGCTGCTGACTTCATACAGCTCGGTTTCGGTGTTGTAGGTGATGACGTTGCCGATGACCAGATCGTTGCCGCGCTTGACGCGGGCATTGCCGGTGAGGACGGCGACATGGCTGACCGTGTTGTAGTCCAGTTGGTTGGCCTGGCCTTCAATCCATTCGTTTTTTCCATCCATTTTCTGGCGGAACAGTACCTGACGCCCGGTGGCCTGCATGGTCTGGTTGCCCTGCTTGTCCTGGGTGACGGTGGCGCGGTCGGCGTTCAGTTTCAACGTGCCTTGCACGATGATGACATTGCCCTGCCAGACGGTAACGCCCTTGAGCTGGTCGAGATTGCCGCGATCTGCACTGATTTCAATGGGTTTGTCGCGGTCGGCCTTTTCGGCGTGTGCACTGTGGCCCGCGCACAGGGAAAGCGCCAGCAAGGCCAGGCGGGCGTAAGTGCGGCATTTATTTTTCATAGGTGACCTTTGCATTGGACAGCAGCTGCAATTGGCCGGTCTGCTGTTCATAGATGAAGCCGACGGCACTGCCGCTCGACTTGCCGTGATAGAAGTGGGTCAGCGTGGCGGCCTGCGCGATGTGGCGCACGGTATCGATACGCA
Source organism: Aquitalea sp. FJL05 (assembly GCF_003852595.1). NCBI lineage: Bacteria > Pseudomonadati > Pseudomonadota > Betaproteobacteria > Neisseriales > Chromobacteriaceae > Aquitalea > Aquitalea sp. FJL05. The sequence goes on along the minus strand of NZ_QAJS01000006.1, from coordinate 303,385 downwards.
TATTGCTGCTGACCACGCGGGTTTCCGGCTGCTCTGCACTGGCCGGCTGGATCAGCGTGACTTTCTTGTCAAACAGCGCCTGTCTGGTCTTGCTGTTATAGCGCCCGCTTTCGCCAATGGCGTGGTAGGCGAGTACACCGTTCTTGTAGCTTTGCAGGTCCGGCGTTTCGAAATAGGACTCGGTGCGGTCAGGGTACTGCCACATGCGGCTGGCAATCATTTTTTCCTGCAGCATGCCCTTGGGGTCGTAGCGGGTAGCGACGACAGCATCAACCACGACTTCCGGCTTGTTGGGGTCGAGTTCGCGCTTGCTGGGCTCCCAACGCGATACGGTATCCAGCCAGACCGTCAGCAGGCCGGTGATGAGGACCAGCAGGATGGGAAACAGCCGGTGCGAGCGGATCATGCCAGATACCTGGCCAGGATGGCATCGAAGTTGCCCTGAGCCTGCATGATGAGTTCGGCCAGTTCACGCACCGCACCCTGGCCACCGGGAAAACCGGTGACGTAATGGGCGTGCTGGCGCACCAGGGTGGGGGCGGCCGGTACCGCCACGGCCAGCCCGACACGGCGCAGCACCGGCAGGTCGATCAGATCGTCACCGATGAAGGCGCATTGTTCGGCGCTGACATTGGCCTGCTCCAGCAATTGGGCCAGCGCTTCCTGCTTGTTGTGGATGCCGCCGAAATAGAAATCGATGCCCAGCGCGCGGGCGCGATGCTCGACACAGCGGTCGGCCCGGCCGGAGATGATGGCCAGCTTGACCCCGGTGGACTGCAGTAGCTTGAGGCCCAGCCCGTCCTGCACGTAGAAGGATTTGCTTTCTTCGCCCTGGGCGTTGTAGTAGATGCGGCCGTCGGTCATGACGCCGTCCACATCCATGATCAGCAGCTTGATTTTGCGGGCTTGTTCGGTGATGGCTTGCATGAGTTTCCTTGTGGGTGGGCTAGCGGAGCTAGACCACGCCGGCCTTGAGCAGGTCGTGCATGTGGATGGCACCGGCCAGTTTGCCGTCGGCATCCACTACCAGCAGGCTGGTGATGCGACGCTGCTCCATCAGGTGAACCGCTTCGGTGGCCAGCTTGCTGTGCAGGATGGTTTGCGGGGCGGGGCTCATCACCTGGTCGATGTTCAGGTCGTAGATATTGCCGGAATGTTCCAGCGTGCGGCGCAGGTCACCATCGGTATAGATGCCGCAGATGACATTGTCTGCGTTGGCGATGGCCACCATGCCCAGTCGCTTGTGCGACATTTCCAGCAGGGCGTCTTTCAGCGCGGTGCCGGGGGCGACACGTGGCAGCTCTTCGCCACTGTGCATCAGATCCTTGACGTGTACCAGCAGGCGGCGGCCCAGGCTGCCACCGGGGTGCGACAGGGCGAAGTCTTCCGGGCCGAACTGGCGCGCGTCCAGCAGGGTTACCGCCAGGGCATCGCCCAGTGCCATTTGTACGGTGGTGCTGGTGGTGGGGGCCAGGCCCAGCGGGCAGGCTTCCTTTTCCACCTGGGTGTCCAGCAGAATGTCGGCTTCGCGTCCCAGCGAGGAGGCCGGATTGCCGGTCATGGCGATCAGCACCAGGCCCTTGCGCTTGAGAGCGGGCAGCAGGGCGACCACTTCGCCGGATTCGCCGGAGTTGGACAGGGCGATGACCACGTCCTGTGCGGTAATCATGCCGAGGTCGCCATGGGCCGCCTCGGCCGGATGAACGAAGAAGGCCGGGCTGCCGGTACTGGCCAGGGTGGCAGCAATCTTGCGGCCGACATGGCCGGATTTGCCCATGCCAGTCACCACGATGCGGCCGGTGCAGGCCAGAATGGCCTCGACTGCTCGCAGAAAGTCGCCGTTCAGACGGCGCGACAGTGCCAGAATGGCGTCGGCTTCGGTGTGCAGCACTTCGCGTGCCAGGTCGAGTCGTGATGTTGCTTGAGCATTTTCCATGGGGGAAAGTATATCAAAGGTTATAATCGGTGGAGTCACAAGCTGGTGCATCTTTTGCTTGTCGGCTGATTAACAATCATTGCGCGGCACCGTTTTAGCCCTTGTGGCGACTGTTTCATACCGGGGTCGGGCGCGATTTATCTTTTAGAGTCCGGCTGGCCCTGTCAGCACCATGTCCTTATTTCTTGCCCGGTTTTACAGGAGATTGTCGCACCAATGCATTCGCTTGCTCCCATTGTGCTGGTTCTGCTGGCCGCCGTACTGTCCGTTACCCTGTGTCGCAGCCTGCGGGTGCCGCCGATGCTGGGCTATCTGGTGGTGGGCTTTCTGGCCGGCCCCGGCGTGACCAGCCTGATTCCGGATGGCGAGGAAACCCAGTTTCTTGGTGAGATCGGCATTGTTTTCATGATGTTCTCCATCGGGCTGGAGTTCTCCCTGCCCAAGCTGCGGGCGATGCGGCACCTGGTGTTTGGTCTGGGGCTGGCGCAGGTACTGGCGACCATGTTGCTGATTGCGCTGGTGATGGGCTGGCTGTCTGGCTCGGCGCTGTCCGGTTTTGCCGTGGGTGGTGCGCTGGCCATGTCATCCACCGCCATTGTCAGCAAGCTGTTGACCGAGCGGCTGGAGCTGAATCAGCAGCACGGCCAGTTGGCTATTGGTGTACTGCTGTTTCAGGACATTGCGGTGGTGCCCTTGCTGATCCTGCTGCCGGCCTTTGCCGGGGGCAGCGAAACCTTGTGGATGGATCTGGGGCTGGCTGCGGTGAAAGTGGTGGTGGTGATGGCACTGCTGCTGTTTTTCGGCCAGCGCCTGGTGCGGCCGTGGTTTCATCTGGTGGCGCGCCAGCGCTCTGGCGAGCTGTTCATGATCAATGTGTTGCTGATCACCCTGGGGGTGGCCTGGCTGACCGAGTTGTCCGGCCTGTCGCTGGCGCTGGGGGCCTTTGTGGCCGGCATGCTGATTTCCGAAACCGAATACCGCTACCAGGTGGAAGAGGACATCAAGCCCTTCCGCGACATCCTGCTGGGCTTTTTCTTTGTCACGGTAGGCATGCGGCTGCAACTGTCGGTGCTGTTTGAGCGCTTTGGCGAAGTAGCGCTGATGCTTGGCCTGCTGCTGCTGGCCAAGCTGGGCATTGTGTTTGTGCTGGGACGTCTGCTGCGCCATCAGCCCAATCATTCCATGCGCGCTGGCCTGGCGCTGGCGCAGGGGGGCGAGTTCGGCTTTGTGCTGCTGGCTTTGTCCGGCAACCTGGGTCTGATTGCCGAAAGCACCGAGCAGGCGGCCATTGCCGCCATTTTGCTGTCGATGCTGGTGGCACCGTTCATGATCATGCACGGCGAAGCCATTACCCGCCGGCTGGTGAAGCAGGATTGGATGATGCAGGCTTTCAGCCTGCACCACTTGCTGGTGGAGAGCATGGGCAAGTCCGACCATGTGCTGATTTGCGGCTATGGCCGTAGCGGTCAGGCGCTGGCCCGTTTGCTGGAAACCGAAAGCATTCCCTTTTTCGCGCTGGACATGGACCCGGAGCGGGTGCGCGAGGCCGGTGAGGCGGGCGACCCGGTGGTGTTTGGCGATGCCGGCAAGAAGGAAGTGCTGGTGGCCGGTGGCCTGATGCGGGCCAAGGTGGTGGTGGTGACTTTTGCCGATACCCATGCCGCTCTGCGCATTCTGCATACGGTGCAGGCTGCCAGGCCGGATCTGCCGGTGATCGTGCGCACCGTGGATGACAGCGATATCGATTTGCTGCGCAAGGCCGGTGCTGACGAGGTGGTGGCCGAGGTGATGGAAGGCAGCCTGATGCTGGCCTCGCAGGCGCTGATGGTGCTGGGCGTGCCATTGAACCGGGTGCTGCGCCGTATCCGCTCTGTGCGGGAAGAACGCTACAACCTGTTTCGTGGCTTCTTCCGTGGTGCCAGTGATGATGCCGAGGGGCTGGACGAGGCGCTGGTGCCGCGTTTGCTCAGTATTCAGGCTTGCCCCGGTGCCCATGCCATCGGTCGGCCATTGGGTGAGCTGCATCTGGAAGGGCTGGGGGTGGAGGTGAAGTCGGTGCGCCGTAACAGCATTCGCCGGCTGGACTTCGATGCCGATTTTGAAATCGATGCCAACGATGTGCTGGTGCTGCTGGGTACGCCAGAGCAGCTAGCGCTGGCCGAGGCGCGCATTCTGGAAGGCTGAAAGGCTGACTGGTCGCCTGTCCCCGCTGCAATGAACAAGGCCGTGTCATCGACACGGCCTTGTGCTTGTCTGCCCAGCCTGCTGGCTCAGGGCAGAATGGTGGTGATCTGCTTTTTCAGCTCTTGCTTCAGTGCCTGCTGCTTTTCGCCTTCGGTCTTCTTGCCCTTGACCATGGCGTTGAAGTCCAGCGCATACACTGGCGCATTCAGCGGGCCGGTAATCTTCAATGGAACGTTGACCCCCTTCAGCCGGCTGAATTCCTGCGGGTTGGCTTCCACATCCATGGTGTAGTCGACGATGTTCTGCGTCAGGTCGACCTTGCCCGAACCTTTCACGTTAACCAGCTGTGACGCCAGCTGCATGTTCTGGCTGCGGGCCACGCCCTTGTCCAGGCGGAAGCCGGCTGACAGTGTCGAGAAGGTGGTTTTCTGGTCGGCCTGGGCCTGGGTATTCCACTCTTTCAACTCTGCCGGCAGGTTTTTCAGTGCGGCCACCAGGTCGATACCGGACAGCGCGCCCTTGTTCAGGCTGGTTTCCACCGAACCGGTCAAGGTATTGCGCAGGTCGAGGAAAGACTTGCCATCCGCACTGATGTTGATCTGGCCATTGCCCTTGCCGTCCAGACGGCTGAAGTTGAACAGATCGACCAACAATGGGCGGATGTTCATGTCCTTCAGCGTTTGTTTGACCTCAAGGTGTGGCGTGTCGCGGCGCGCCAGCAAGATGTCGCCCTGCAGACGGCCCTGATAGATGTCGGCCGACATCTGGTCCAGCTCCAGTTCGCGCGGATTGATGCGCACGCTGGCACTCAGGTTGTTCATGCGGAAGCGGCCCATGGCCAGTTCACCGACGGCGATCTTGCCGGTCAGGTCGAAATAGTCGAGCCAGTCGAGTGGAATCGGCTTGCTGTTCTGGAAGATGGCCACCGGGTCGCCCTTGCTTTCCGGCAGGTAGCGGTTGAGGTCGAGCTTGCCTACCGACAGGGTGACCTCATGGCGCGGTTTCATCAGGCCGAACTGGCTTACCGTTACCGACAGGTCGGAGCCATCCAGCTTGCCGGCCACGCGCAGATTGAGGCGCGGTTCGTCCAGATCGCCATCCAGCGCACCTTCCATGCTGGAAAACAGCTTGCCGCGCGGCAGCAGCGGCGTGGTGAGCGTGGCGGTCATGTTCAGCGGCTGCATGCGCAGCTGTTTCATGCCCATCAGCGCGAGTGGCGCATCCAGCTTGAAGTTGAGCCGGGTGTCGCCGGCCTGCCAGTTGAAGTCGCCCTTGACCTTGTCTGCGGCCAGTCCGCCTTCGGTGAGCTTGAGGTTGTCCAGGCCGGCATCCAGCTGGTACTGGCTGTGGGCGTAATTGAGCTTGCCGGCCAGATGGGCGGAAGGCATGGTGATTTCATTGAAGCTAGCGTTCAGCTCCGGTACTTTCAGCTCCAGCTGGCTGCTGGGGCGTTCGCTGCTGAAGTTGAAGCCGAGATCCTTGCCGGTGGTTTGCAGCGTGGCGAAGTTCAGTTTGTACTGGCCGGTGGCGGCAAACTTGCTCTCACCCAGGCCGGGCAGCTCGGACAGGGCAACGGCATCCACTTTCTCCAGGCTGACCTGATCGTCCTGAATGGTGAGCGGAGTGCTGATGGCCAGGCGGATGGGGCGTTTGCCATTGCTGAGAATGGCGGCGGCGCTCAGGTTGGCGCTGCTGCGCAGGTCGTCGGCATCCAGGCTGATGGTATCCAGCTTCTGGTCATTGCCGGTCATGCGGTCGGAGTAAACCAGCGTGCCTTCGCGCACCAGCAGGCTGTCCAGCTTCATGCTGACATTGCCCGGGGTATGGCGCTGGAACAGGTCCATTACCGACAGCCGGCCATCGGCGGCGCGGATGATGCTGGCGCTGACGCCATGTAGTTCCAGTGCCTTGATTTCGCGGTTGCCGGTTAAGAGCGGCAGCCAGGACAGATAAACGTCCAGCTGTTCTACCCGGGCAAAGGGCAGGCTGCTGCCGGGTTCGCTGATGGTGAGCTGGTGAATGCTGAGGCCGGGCGAGGGGAAGAGCGTGGGGCTGATCTTGCCTTCCACCACCACCTGGCGCTGGGTATCGCGCAGCGAGGCAGCGAGGGTGGTCCTGATCGACGCTTCATCGAATTTCCAGAAAATCAGTGCCTGGATAATGACAAACAGCGTCAGCAGCGTCGTCGCGCCGTAGACCGAGATACGAAGCCATAGCCGGCCGGAGTTCCATTTCATGAGTGCGTCTTCGGGGGGCTTAGCAGGATGATGTTATTTGCAAGCATGGTGTGGCTGACAGGGGCTTGGCAGCCGCTTGCCCAAATTTGGCGAAGCCAAAATATTACCGGGCAGCCGGCATTTGTAAAGCGTGAATTTTAGCATGCTTTAGCAGGTGGGCCGTAATCGGCCGGCAAGCCCCGGGAAATCAGGCGTAGCAGGGGATTGAATGGCCATGTTGCTGCCGAATTCCCATCCGCCCGGTGCTGGCTTTGGCGCAGCGGTCAGTGGCCACGGCTGCTCGTGAGCACTCGCGATGCAAGCAAGGGCAGCCCACCTGTCGATGTGCGCACAGGGGGGGGCTTGCATGCGTAGCTTCCGGCCATGTGCCGGAGCCACGTCACCGGACTATGTCAGGCCGTAAATGGTCAGGCCGTAAACAGTCAGGCCGTAAATGGAGGCTGCCCAGACGAGCAATATCGTCAGCGAGCGGACCGGTACTTGAGTCGCGTGACGGGGCGCCGTGGTGGCTGAGTGATGTGCTGGCTGGGCCGCTGCCGGGCTGTTTTCTGCGGTGATTTCAGCTTTTTTGCCACGGTGTGGCGGCGGAAAAGTGGCACTGCCTGCTGGCTTTTTTCATGTCGTGCATTCACTTGATCTGGAGCAAATGCCGTCAATGCGGCGAGGCGCAGCATCCCACCCACAATAGTATTAGTAAATAATTATTTATCGATTGGGGATGTGTTCGATGACGACTTCGCTCATGCCGCTTAATGTCGGCAATACCGGCTTCATGCTGCTCTGCTCCAGCCTGGTCATGTTAATGACGCCTGGCCTGGCTTTCTTTTATGGTGGTCTGGTCGGCCGCAAGAATGTGCTGACCATCATGGCCCAAAGCTTCATGTCACTGGGCTGGACCACGGTGCTGTGGTTTGCCTTTGGCTATTCGATGTGCTTTGGCCCGACATGGCATGGCATCGTGGGTGATCCGACCTACTATGCCTTCATGCATGGCGTGACCCTGCATACCATGTATACCGGCAACGACGCCGGCATACCGCTGATCGTGCACGTGGCCTATCAGATGATGTTCGCCATCATCACTCCCGCGCTGATCACCGGTGCCTTCGCCAACCGGGTCACGGTGAAAGCGTATTTCCTGTTTCTCACCGGCTGGCTGGTGTTGGTCTACTTCCCCTTTGTCCACATGATCTGGAGTCCTGATGGCCTGCTGGCCAAGTGGGGCGTGCTCGATTTTGCCGGCGGCATCGTGGTGCACAACACCGCCGGTTTCGCCGCGCTGGCCTCCGTGCTGTATGTGGGACGCCGCTCGGTGGTGGAAAACAAACCGCACAATGTGCCGCTGATTGCCCTGGGTACCGGCTTGCTGTGGTTTGGCTGGTATGGCTTCAATGCCGGCTCGGAATTGCGCGTGGATTACATCACCGCATCTGCCTTTCTCAATACCGACGTAGCCGCCTCGTTTGCCGGCACGGCGTGGTTTTTCCTTGAGTGGTCTCATGCCCGTCAGCCCAAATTCATCGGCTTGCTGACCGGCGCGGTGGCTGGCCTGGCCACCATTACCCCGGCGGCGGGTTATGTCTCGCTGGGTACTGCCGCAGTCATCGGCGTGATTGCTGCAGTCGTCTGCTACTACGCAGTGCAATTGAAAAACCGTCTGGGTTGGGATGATGCGCTGGATGTCTGGGGCGTACACGGTGTGGGCGGCCTGTTGGGCACACTGCTGCTGGGCGTGTTTGCCAGCAAGGCCTGGAACCCGGCCGGCGCGGATGGCCTGTTGATGGGCAATCCGGATTTCCTGTGGAAACAGGTGGTGGCCGCGGTGGTGTCCGGCTTGTGGGCCTTCGGCTTTACCTACGGCATGCTCTGGCTGATCAACAAGATGACGCCGGTGCTGATTGACGAGCATACGCAGGAAACCGGGCTGGATCAGACCCTGCATGGCGAGGAAGCCTACAGCGGTTCGCTCTGAACAGGGTGACTGGCAAAACCAGACCGGTTGCCAGCTATCGACCAGACAAGAAAAAAGCCAACCGCTGACGGTTGGCTTTTTCTTTTGCAGATCAAGGATCTACAGGAATTCGGTATGGAGCGGGCGATGGGAATCGAACCCACGGCACAAGCTTGGGAAGCTTGGGTATTACCATTATACGACGCCCGCGAAGGGTGGCATTGTAACCGGGTTTTGCATTGCTGGGTAGCCGCTTGTGTGATGTCGGCCAAGGGGCGGTGCTGGTGGGGGAGGGCATGCGGTGGTGGCTATCCCGTGGCGGTGCTGCCCTGGGCGGCAGGGTGGGCCGGCGCTGATACAAAATCAGCACATTAATCCGCTTGTTTTAGCCTGGGTCGCAGGGGAGTATTCCGCACGATGCCCGCGGAATAATTTGACAGTCGCGCGGGTACTGGCGCGCCGCCGTGTCGAGCAAGGGAGGAATGGTGATGGCAGAAGAGGAATACGAAATCGCGGGTCTGCATGAAAAGCTGCTGGAGGAAGAAGCGGAAAAAGGCCAGCTGGCGCAGAAGATCGCCTTGCTGACCGCCATTCTGGCCACTATCGGTGCGGTGTTCAGTTACCAGAGCGGTGCCAAGCAGAACGAGGCGCTGTTTCTGAAGAATCAGAGCATTCTCAAGCAGTCGGAGGCCTCGGATGCCTGGGGCTATTACCAGGCCAAATCGACCAAGGCGCATCTGGACCAGCTGGCGCTGGTGCTGGTGACCGATCCGGCGCAAAAGGCCCAGTTCCAGCTTGATCTGCAAAAGCAGGAAAAGCAGAAGCTGGAGCAGCAGAAAAAAGCGGAAGCCTTGCAGGAAGAGTCGCGCCGGCTGAGCGAGGAGTCGGAGCGGGTATTGCGTCCGCACGAGCGCATGGCGTTGGCGATGACGCTGATCCAGATTGCCGTGGCCATGGCTTCCATCACCGTGCTGACCCAGCGTCGCTGGCTGCTGGCGGTGTCTATCCTGTCGGCGTTGGGCGGCATCGGTCTGGCAGCAAGCAGCTGGTTTTGAGTGGTGGCAGGGGCGGTGTGTCATCCGTCATAACCCTGCTGCGTTGTAGACAATGATGGGTGCAGGGCAGGGGCCGGCACCCAGGTCGCTTGCCGGGCAAGCGAGGGCGACCGTCGCCCAATAGTGAGAGAGGCATGGCTGTGCAACAAGACGAAGCCGGACAACACGCTCCGGCCGCGATAGCGGGCAGTGCCGGGCACCAGCATGGCTGGTCGCAGCGGCTGGATTACTATCTGGATGTAATGGGCATGCGCGGCAAGGGCCTGCTGTTGCTGGGCGGTCTGCTGGCCACCGGCTGGGTGATGGCGGGTATTTACAAGGTGCAGCCGGACGAGCAGGGCGTGGTGCTGCGCCTGGGCCGCTGGGTGGATACCACCCAGGCCGGGCTGCATTATCACCTGCCATGGCCGATTGAAACCGTGCTGCTGCCCAAGGTCACCCAGATCAAGCAATTGAAACTGGCCAACCTGTTTGACGGCGCGGCCACCGACTCCAGCGACCCGCGCGAAAAGCAGATGCTGACCGGCGACGAAAACATTGTCGAGGCCGATTGCGCGGTGTTCTGGCGCATCAAGGACGCCGGGCAGTTCCTGTTCAAGGTGAATAATCCGGAAACTTCGCTGCGTATTGCCGCAGAAAGCGCCATGCGCGAGGTGGTGTCGCGCACGCCGATTCAGGCGGTGATGTCCAACCGCCGCCAGCAGGTGGCTGAAGAAACCCGCGCCCTGCTGCAAAGCCGGCTGGATGAAGCCGAAAGCGGCATCATCGTCACCCAGGTGCAGCTGCAGCGGGTGGACCCACCGGCGGCGGTGATCGATGCCTTCAACGATGTGCAGCGCGCCCGTGCCGACCAGGAACGTGCCCGCAACGAAGCCCAGGCCTACAGCAACGATATCCTGCCCAAGGCGCGTGGCGATGCCGCCCGCATCCTGCAGGAAGCGCAGGCCTATCAGAGCCAGGTGGTGAATCTGGCACAGGGCGAGGCCAAGCGCTTTGATTCGGTCTACCAGAGCTATGCCCAGTCCAAGGATGTCACCGCCTGGCGGCTGTATCTGGACAGCATGGACGAAGTCTTGAAGAAGGCCAGCAAGGTGGTGGTGGATTCGTCTGGCAAGGCTGGCAATGGCGGCGTGCTGTCGCTGCTGCAATTGCAGGACAAGGACAAACCCAAGCCGGCGAAGGAGACCCGCTGATGGCCCGCTCGTACAAAGGCGCCGGCATCCTCGGCGCGCTGGCAGTGTTGTGGCTGCTGTCCTCCTCTTTCTACACCCTCAGCGAGGGGCAGAAGGGGCTGATCATCCGCCTGGGTGCGCCCATCGAGGTGGATGCCGAGCCCGGCCTCAAGTTCAAGCTGCCGCTGGTGGACAGCCTGCAGTTTTATGATGTGCGGCTGCAAACGCTGGCACCGCCGCCGGAACAGATCATTCTGGGTGATGAAAAACGGCTGGAGGTGGAAACCTACACCCGCTACCGCATTGCCAATCCGCTGCGCTTTTATCAGGCGCTGCGCACGGAAGACCAGGCCCGCTTGCAACTGACTCAGCTGGTGAGCACCTCGTTGCGGCGCGAGCTGGGCAAGGTGCCGCTCAAATCCCTGCTATCGGAAGAACGTACCCGCATCGTGCAGCAGATCCAGCAGGAAACCGCTACCCGCGCCCGTTCCTTGGGCATCGAAGTCACCGAAGTCCGCCTGCACCGCGCCGACCTGCCGCTGGAAACCAGCCAGGCGATTTACGACCGCATGAAGTCGGCCCGCCAGCAGGAAGCACGCGAACTGCGCGCCCAGGGCGGGCAGTGGGCACAGGAAATCCAGGCCAAGGCCGATGGCGAACGCACGGTGATCCTGTCCGAGGCGCAGCGGCAGAGCGCCATCATTCACGGCGAGGCCGATGCCCAGGCCAACAAGGTGTTGGCGGCGGCTTTCAGCAAGGACCCCAAGTTCTACAAGTTTTATCGCTCGCTGCAGACTTACCGTCAGGCGCTGTCCGATTCGGCCCCTACCTTGCTGCTGACGCCGGATTCGGCGCTGCTGCATGACTTCCGCAACGGGCCGGCAGCCGGCAAGCCATGAGCCAGCTGGCTGTGCCGCAGTGGCCGTCGGCGAGTCGGCTGCGCCGACTGGCGGCCACGCTGGGGCCGGGGCTGGTGGTGATGCTGGCCGATACCGATGCCGGCAGCGTGCTGACAGCAGCCCAGAGTGGTGCGCAGTGGGGTTATCGCCTGTTGCTGCTGCAGTTCCTCATCATTCCGCTGCTGTTCATCGTGCAGGAGCTGACGGTGCGGCTGGCGCTGTCCACCGGCAAGGGTTATAGCGAGCTGATCCTGCAACGCTTTGGCCGCTGCTGGGCGCAGCTGTCCTGCGCGGCGCTGGTGGCCAGCTGTTTTGGTGCGCTGCTCACCGAAATGAGCGGGCTGGCTGGTGTCGGCCAGCTTTATGGCGTGCCGGTATGGCAGAGCGTGGCGCTGGTGGCCGGGCTGATCCTGCTGATGGTGTGCAGCGGCAGCTATCGGGCGGTCGAACGCGTGGCCATGCTGTTTGGCGTGGCCGAGCTGGCCTTCCTCTACATGGCCTGGCATGCCCAGCCAAACTGGCAGCATATCCGGCAACAGGTGTTGGTGATGCCGCTGCACGATGCCAGCTATCTCTACCTGCTGGCGGCCAATCTGGGCAGCAGCGTGATGCCGTGGACGGTGTTCTATCAGCAGTCGGCGCTGATCGACAAGGGACTGGACCTGCGCGACCTGCGCGCGGCGCGGCTGGATACCATGCTGGGGGCAGTGCTGTGCCAGCTGGTTACCGCCGCCGTGCTGATTGCCTCGGCAGCGGTGTTTGCCGGACATGGCGGGGTGGTGCTGGATACCGTGCCGGAGCTGGCCGATGCCTTTGGTCGTGTGCTGGGTCCGCTGGCTGGCCGTTTGCTGTTTGCCCTGGCGCTCAGTGGCGGCGCGCTGGTGGCCACCATCGTGGTCTGCCTGTCGGCTGCCTGGGCGCTGGGGGAAATGCGCGGCACCCGTCACTCGCTGGCGCAGCATCCGCTGCAGGCACCGTGGTTTTACGGTGCGTTTGCCCTGTTGCTGCTGGCTGCCGCACTGACCGTGGTGCTCAGCCACAGCCTGGTGCGGCTGTCCATTGCCACCGCCGTGCTCAATGCCGTGCTGCTGCCCTTGGTGCTGGGCTTTCTGTTCTGGCTGGCGCGCAGCGAGCTGCCGCCGGGGCTGCGGCTGCAAGGGCGCTATGCCGTGGCCGTGGGAATATTGTTTTTACTGACTGGCGGGCTGGGTTTGTACGCCGGGGTGACCGGAGCCTTGCATGGCTGAACCGGGCGCGTTTGTGCTGAATGAAAGGCTGTGATGGAGCTGGATGGTTTGATGCATGCGCTGGGCATGACGCTGCAAGTGTTTTTTCTCGACCTGATTCTCAGCGGCGACAATGCGCTGGTGATTGCGGTGGCCTGCCGCTCGCTGCCGCCAGCGCTGATGCGCAAGGCGGTGCTGCTGGGCACCGGCTTTGCCATTCTGCTGCGGGTGTTGCTGACCACGGTGGTGGGTTTCCTGCTGCAAGTGCCGCTGCTGAAACTGCTGGGCGCGGCCTTGCTGGTCAGCATTGCCATCAAGCTGCTGCTGGGTGATGACGACGGCGATGCGCTCCCCGGCAGTGCTGCCGACAGCCGTCAGCTGTGGTCGGCGGTGTCGGTGGTGGTGATGGCCGATCTGGTGCTCAGCCTGGACAATGTGGTGGCGCTGGCCGCCGCCGCGCAGGGCAGCGTGCTCTATCTGATACTCGGCCTGCTGTTCAGCGTGCCGCTGCTGATGTATGGCAGCCTGTTCATCGCCCGCCTGCTGGGTGAGATCCCCTTGCTGATTCCGCTGGGTGCCGCCCTGCTGGGCTGGGTGGCCGGCCAGATCGCTGTCACCGACCCGCTGCTGGCTGACTGGATCACTACCCAGGCCCCGGCCTTGCAGGTGGTGGTGCCATTGCTGTGCGTGGTGTTCGTGCTGGTGGAAAGCCGCATTATCCGAGAACGTGCCCAGGCACTGACTCCACCGCCGCCTCTGGGCTGGCTGGATGGCCTGATGGGCCGGCTGGCGCGCATTGGCGAAGCGGGCGCTACGCCCCAGGTCGTCGCTGTGGCTACGCTGGTCGAGCATACCGGACCGCAGGGTAATGCCGAGGCGATGGCGGTGAGCACTGTGCCAGCCGTCATGTCTGCTGATGCGGCCGTGGTGGCCCCGGTATCTGAAAGATCCCCGCCTGCCAGCGTGGAGGAGGTGGCCACAACGGCAGCCAGCAGCGAGCAGCCGCCGGAGACGGCAGCGATCCGCACGGACGCTGATAAGCCTGTCGCCGCCGACAGTGTGGCGCGGCCAGCACGCAAGGACGGTTTGCTGAATTCGCCGCGCATGGCGCTGCTGGTGAAGCTGCTGCTGGGCGTGGCGGCGCTGGTCGGGGTCTGCGCCTTGGGCTGGCTGCTGTTTCATCTGCTCAGCCAGGGCTTTTTGCCGACGCCGGCACCCAGCACCAAGGTGAAACACTGAACACAGGCAGGCCGGGGCGGACAAGTGGCTGGGCAAAACTGCCGCCATTGTTTACCGTTGTGGCCTGCCGCATTTTTGCCTGCCGCGCCGTTAATGGCGTGGGGGATTTCGAGGTTAATCCACATGTATCGTTATCTGTCTGCCGGCTTGTTGCTGGCCCTCGCCGGCTGCGCCAGCAGCGTGGCTCCTGTCCCCGCTCCGGTGGTTTCCCCGGCGGTGCGCCCGGCACCGATGCCCGATCCGCAAACCCTGCTGCCCGCGCCGCTGCCGGCACCGGTCCAGCCGGCTCCGCCGGCGAGTGCGCCGGTAAGCAAGCCAGTGCCGGCTCCGCTGCAGCCGGCCTACAACAACGAACAGGCGGGTTCCGCCTTGCTGGAGCGGCTGTTGCCGCGCGGCATTCCGGCCCGCCGCGAATGGCATGGCGACATCATGAGCGCCTTTAGCCATCTGAAAATTCCGTATGCCCCGCAATACTTCTGCGCGGTGCTGGCAGTGGCCGAGCAGGAGTCTGGCTTCAATCCCGATCCGGTAGTACCCAATCTGTCCAAGATTGTTTGGGGGCAGATCGAGGAGCGGCGGCAGAAGTATTTCATTCCCTCGCTGGTGGTGGATGCCGCCATGCTGAAGAAATCGCCCAATGGCCAGAGCTACAAGGAGCGGGTGAATGCGCTGCGCACCAAGAAGCAGATGAATGCGCTGTTTGAGGACATGATTCGCGAGCTGCCGTTCGGCCAGACCATCTTCGAACACAAGAACCCCATCCGCGATGGCGGGCCGATGCAGGTGAGCGTGGCTTTTGCCGAAACCCAGGTGCGCGCCTGGCCCTATCCCTACAGCTACAGCAGCCTGCGTGATGAGGTGTTCAGCCTGCGCGGCAGCGTGTACTTCGGTTCGGCCATCCTGTTGCAATATCCCATCAGCTATCCGGACATGGTGTACCGCTTTGCCGACTACAACGCCGGCCGCTACGCCAGCCGCAATGCCGCCTTCCAGCAGGCAGTGCAGCATCTGTCCGGGCAGAAGCTGGCGCTGGATGGCGACATCATGCTGTACAGCGACAAGATGAACCGCGTGCTGTCGGGTGCCACCAGCGATACCCAGCGCGCGCTGAATGGCCTGGCCGGTCGCCTGCGCATGAGCCCGGACGAGATGGCACGTGACCTGCGCCAGGAAAAGCTGTCCGGCTTCTCGCAAACCGCGCTTTACCAGCGGGTGTTTGCGCTGGCCGATCAGTCCGGCAAGGCCGCGCCGCGCCAGATCATTCCGCAGATCGTGCTGATCAGCCCCAAGTTCACCCACCAGCTGACCACCGAGTGGTTTGCCCGCCGCGTGGATGGCCGTTATCAGAAGTGCATGGCTCGCGGCACCGCGTCGTGAGCAGCGGGGCAGGGGAATCGTCGCCGCGATAAGTGGGTGAGCGCGGCGCAGCGTTGTATGATGTTGGCAAATTTCACCGGATTGTGCCATGGCAACCCTGCTACGCCCCCTTGTCTTCACCGCTGCCCTGCTGAGCTGCACCCTGGCCAGCGCTTCCAGCATTGTCACCTTCAGCCCGCAAGGTGAGATCAAGACCGTCAGCCAGGTGCGCGCCAGTTTCAGCGACAGCATGGTGGCGCTGGGTAACAGCGCTGCCGCCGCGCCATTCAGCTGGTCGTGCTCGCTCAAGGGCCAGGGCCACTGGGTGGACGACAAGACCTGGGTGCTGGACATCAGCGCCATGCCGCCGGCCAATACCGACTGCCGCTTCAATCTCAAACCCGGCCTGAAAGACATGCAGGGCGGCGTGCCTGGCGGTGTGCGGCAGTTCCGTTTCTTTACCGGGCTGCCGGTCATCAGTAATAGCTGGCCTGATCCCGGCCATATCGAGGAAGATCAGGTCTTTGCGCTGCAGTTCAATGCACGGGTGGTCGAGGCCGGCCCCTTGTTCTGCCTGTCTTCTGCTTCGCCGGAGCGCTTGCCCGCGCAGCCGGTCAGTGCGGCCGAGCGCGGCATCCTGCTCAAGCATCTGCGGCTGGAGAACGAGGCCGCCAGCGTGGCCACCGTGCGCTGCAGCCAGCGCCTGCCAGCGGATAGCAAGCTGACCTTGCTGCATCCGCGCGGCAATGCAATGGCGGACAAGCTGAATTTCCAGGTGCGGCCGCCCTTTACTGCCGCCCTTAGCTGCCAGCGCGAAAATGCGCGCGGTGCCTGCATTCCCTTTGCCTCGATTACTCTCAACTTCACTTCGCCGGTACCGGAAAAGCTGGCCATGGCCATCCGGCTGCGTGGCAGTGAGGGTGAGCGCAAACCGGCAGCGGTGAAAAACAGCCATGGCGAACCGGTGGACAGCGTGCGTTTCGATCCACCGTTTCCGCCACTGGAAAACTTCAGCCTGGTGTTGCCGGACAAGCTGCGTGACGAGGTGGAGCGCCCGCTGGCCAATGCTGCCCGCTTTCCGCTGGCGGTGAAGCTGGCCGACTATCCGCCACTGGCCAAGTTTGCCGCTGCCCCCTTCGGCATTATCGAATCCGGCCCGGATGCCGCCCTGCCCATTACCCTGCGCGGGGTGGAAGCCGGCCTGAACATCAAGACGGTGCAACTGGGCGGGCAGGCGCTGCGCTTGTCCGACGACCGGCAGATGCTGCAATGGCTGAACAAGGTGGAGCGCTATCATGAGTCGCGCATTCCCAACAAGGCGGGCAAGGAGGTGGAAAGCCGGCGGCTGTCACTGCTGAGCCACGAGCGCGCCGCGCAGCCACTGAAGCTGCCCACCCAGCCGGATGCCCAGGGCAAATGGCCGTTCGAGGTGGTGGGCATTCCGCTGCCCAAGCCGGGCCTGTACGTGGTGGAGGTGTCCTCGCGCCTGTTGGGCAAAGCGCTGCTGGCTGCCGACAAGCCGATGTATGTGCGCACGGCGGCCCTGGTCAGCAATCTGGCGGTGCATCTGAAGCGCTCGCCGGAAAATGCGGCGGTGTGGGTGACTACCCTGGACAAGGGGCGGCCGGTGCCGGATGCGCACATCGCCGTGTATGACTGCAAGGGCGCCACCCTGTGGCAGGGCCGTACCGACAGCAAGGGCGTGGCCTTTGTCGGCAGCCGGCTGGACGAGGGCAGCTGCGAGCACGGCGACGAGCAGTCTTCCGGCTTGTTCGTCACTGCCCATGCCCGTGATGCCCAGGGCAATGAGGATGTGTCCTTTGTCCGTTCCGGCTGGAACCAGGGCATCGAGTCCTGGCGTTTTCCCTTCCCCACGCGCAGCGACGCCGCCCCGGCCCTGCTGGCGCACAGCATTCTGGACCGCAGCCTGTTGCGTGCCGGTGAAACCGTGTCGATGAAGCACCTGCTGCGGGTGCAAAGCAGCCGTGGCCTGTCGTTGCTGAAAGCCGGACAGCTGCCGCAGCAGTTGCGCATTGTGCACGATGGCAGCAGCGACGAATTCGTGCTGCCGCTGAGCTGGCGGCAAGGGCGCTATGCCGAAAGCAGCTTTACCCTGCCACGCGAGGCCAAGCTGGGTGAATACACCCTTTATCTGGAACGCAAGGGCAGTCGCAGTAGCGGGGACACGGGCCAGGCATCGAGTCCCGAGCTGGATGGCTACTCGCTGCACAGCGGTAGTTTCCGGGTGGAAGAGTTCCGGCTGCCGGTGATGCGTGGCCGGATCAGCAGTGCGCGTGACGCCGGCATTGCCGCCAGCAGCCTGCCGTTGAACGTGTCGCTCAGCTGGGGCAACGGCGGCCCGGCCAAAGGCTGGCCGGTGGAAGTCAGCGCCATGCTGACGGAAAGCTATGGCCACTGGAAGGGCTACGACGACTACAACTTTTCTGCGCCGCAACGCAGCCGCGAACAGCGCGACAGTTCGCTGGATGGCAAGGTGGTGCTGGACAAGGCCGCCGTGGTGCTGGATGGCAACGGCAACGGCAAAACCATGGTCAACGGCCTGCCCAAGCTGGACCGCCGCTACGATCTGCAGGCCGAAGCCGCCTATCGCGACCCGAATGGCGAGGTGCAGACCATCAGCCGTCGCCTGGCGCTGTGGCCATCCGCCCTGCAACTGGGCATCAGCGTGGAAAGCTGGATGAACAGCGGGCGCGAAGTCCCGCTCAAGGTGGTGGTGCTGGATACCACCGGCAAGCCGGTGGCTGGCCGCAAGGTGCAGGTCAGCCTGCGTGAGCATCGCTATCTGTCCAGCCGCAAGCGGCTGGTGGGCGGCTTTTACGCCTGGGAACACAATGAAGAAGTCGCGGACAAGGGCCAGGTGTGCAGCGGTAGTAGCGATGCCCGTGGTCTGCTGTTGTGCGATATCAGCCTGAAGGATGCCGGTGAAATGGAGCTGGTGGCCCAGGCCCAGGATGACAAGGGCAATCTGGCGCAGGCCGCCCAGCAAGTATGGGTGAGCGAGCATGACGAGCTGTGGTTCGATGTCGACAACAACGACCGCATCGATGTGCTGCCGGAGAAAACCGACTACGCCCCCGGCGATATCGCCCGCTTCCAGGTGCGCATGCCTTTTCGCAAGGCCACGGCCTGGGTCGGCATCGAGCGCGACGGCATCATGGAAACCCGCGTGCTGGAACTGGAAGGCAAGCAGCCGGTGATCGAACTGAAGGTCGAGCCGGACTGGACGCCCAATGTTTATGTGTCGGTGCTGGCCATCCGTGGCCGGGTGCGCGAAGTGCCGTGGTATTCCTTCTTTACCTGGGGCTGGAAAACACCGGGCGAGTGGTGGGATGCCTACTGGCATGAAGGGCGGGATTATACCCCGGCCACGGCGCTGGTGGATCTGGCCCGGCCGGCCTTCAAGTACGGCATTGCCGAAATCCGCGTCGGTGATGCCGCCAAGCGGCTGGCGGTGGAAATCAGCCCGCTGCGCAAGAGCTATGGCATCCGTCAGCCGGTTGAGGCCGACATCAAGGTCAAGCTGCCCAATGGCAAACCGGCACCGGCCGGCACCGAAGTGGCTTTTGCCGCGGTGGACGAAGCCCTGCTCGAGCTGCAGCCCAATCGCAGCTGGGAGCTGATGCAGGCCATGTACCAGCGCCACAGTTACGGGGTGGAAATCGCCACGGCGCAGCAGCAGGTGGTGGGCAAGCGTCACTTTGGCCGCAAGGCCTTGCCGCCGGGTGGTGGTGGCGGCAAGGCACCCACCCGCGAACTGCTGGACACCCTGCTCAGCTGGCAGCCGCGCGTGGTGCTGGATGCCAATGGCCACGCCCGGGTGCGTTTCAATACCAATGACGCCCTCAGCCGCTTCCGCCTGGTGGCGGTAGCCGATGTCGGGCGCGACCAGTTCGGCACCGGCGAGGCCGGCATCAATGTGGTACAGGATGTGCAGATCAGCGCTGGCATTCCGCCGCTGGTGCGCAATGGCGACCAGCTACAGGCTGGCATCACCGTGCGTAATGGCAGCGATCATCCCTTGCAACTGCAAGTTCAGGCTGCGGCCGAAGGCTTGCCCTCACTGCCGCCGCAGGCCATCAGCCTGCCGGTGGGCGAGTCGCGCTGGGTGAGCTGGCCGGTGACCGTGCCGGCCGAGCTGTCGCAGCTGAAATGGCAATTCCAGGCCAGCGAGCGCAATGGCAAGGCCAGCGACCGGCTGGCAGTAGCCCAGCCGGTGGAGCCGGCTGTGCCGGTGACGGTGGAGCAGGCCAGCCTGCAACGACTGGCTCCGTCCCTGTCGCTGCCCGTGGCCTTGCCACCTGCAGCCCTGCCGGGGCGCGGGGGCTTGCGCATCAAGCTGCAGGACCGCCTGGGCAGCAGCTTGCCGGCGGTGCGGCGCTGGTTTGCCGAATATCCCTATCACTGCCTGGAACAACGTAGCGCGGTGGCGCTGGGGCTGGGCGACAAGGCTGCCTGGCAGGTGCTGGGGCAGGAGCTGCCGCTGTATCTGGATGGCAACGGCCTGGCGGCCTACTTCCCGCTGGGCGAGGGCGCGGCCGACCGGGGCAGCGATATCCTGACTACCCATTTGCTGGCCGTGGCGCACGAAGCCGGGGCCAGCCTGCCGCAAGCCGGCAGCCAGCGCATGCTGGACGGGCTGACCGCCTTTGTCGAAGGCCGCATCAAGCGCGAGCTGTTGTCCTCGCACCAGGATCTGGATGCGCGCCGGCTCAGTGCCATGGAGGCGCTGGCGCGCTATGGCCGCTTCCGTCCGGCCATGCTGGAAGTGCTGGAACTGAACCCGCAGAAAATGAGCACGGCGATGCTGCTGGACTGGCTGAGCCTGCTGGATCGCGCTGCCACCATTCCCCAGCGCGCCAGCCGGCTGGTGGAAGCGACCAATCTACTGCGGGCGCGGCTGACTTATCAGGGCAGCCACATGGGCTTTACCACCGAGGCCGCCGACAATGCCTGGTGGCTGATGGGCAATGGCGATGTCAATGCCGCACGCCTGTTGCTGCTGGCCAGCCGTCGCCCGGAATGGCAGGCCGATGTGCCACGCCTGCTCACCGGCCTGCTGGCGCGGCAGAACAAGGGCCACTGGCAGACCACCACTGCCAATCTGTGGGGCAGCCTGGCAGTGGCGCAGTTCTCGCGCCAGTTTGAAAACACCCCGGTCAGCGGCAGCAGCGTGCTGAGTCTGGAAGGCAGCAGCCAGAAGCTGGCCTGGCCGCAGGCAGGCAATCAGGCCGCCGTGTTGTTGCCGTGGCCGGCTGGCGGACGCGGCACGCTGCAACTGAGTCATCAGGGCAGCGGCGCCCCCTGGGCCACGGTGCAGGCCGAAGCGGCGGTGGTGTTGAAGAGCCCGCGTTACGCCGGCTACAGCATACGCAAGACGCTCACCCCCATCAGCCAGCACACCGCCGGCCGTTATCAGGTGGGGGATGTGGTCAAGGTGACGCTGGAGATCACCGCGCAGAGTGATATGAGCTGGGTGGTGGTGGATGATCCGATTCCGGCCGGGGCCAGCATCCAGGGCAGCGGGCTGGGCCGGGATTCGCAAATCGCCGGCGCGGCCGCGCGGCAAGGCGACAGTGCCGATTATGTCGAGCGGCGCTTTGCCGGTTATCGCGCCTATTACGGTTTCGTGCCGCGCGGCAGCCTGAAAGTGGAATACAGCATGCGGCTGGGCAATGCCGGGCTGTTCCAGTTGCCCCCGACCCGGGTCGAGGCGCTGTATGCGCCCGAGGTGTTCGGCATGTTGCCCAATGCAGCTTTCCGTGTGATCGATGGCCAGTAAGGGAGGGCGTGGCGCGCTGTTGCTGGCGGCGCTGCTGTTGAGCGGCCCCTGCCTGGCGCTGCCCGGCTTTGCGCAAGTGAAGGCGGCATGGCGCTCGTCGGATGTCATCGTGCAAGACCGCCACGGCCAGCCGCTGCAGCGCTGGCGGGTGGACAAGCAGGGGCGGCGACAGGACTGGGTCAGCCTGGTCGATACCTCGCCGGCCTTGCGTCAGGCGCTGGTGCTGTCGGAAGACAAACGCTTCTACCAGCACAGCGGGGTGGACTGGTCCGGGGTGGCTGCCGCGGCCTGGGGCAATCTGTGGAATACCCGTACCCGTGGTGCCTCCACCCTCACCATGCAGCTGGCCGGCTTGCTGGATCAGCAACTCAAGGCCGGGCGCAATGGCCGCAGCCTGTGGCAGAAAATGGGCCAGAGCTGGTCTGCCGCCGAACTGGAACAGCACTGGAGCAAGGCGGAAATCCTGGAGGCTTACCTGAATCTGGTGGCCTTCCGTGGCGAGCTGGTCGGCCTGTCTGCCTTGTCGTCCACTCTGTTTGGCAAGCTGCCTTCCGGGCTGAACCAGGAAGAATCCGCCATCACCGTGGCGCTGATCCGCGCCCCGAATGCAGCAGTGGAAAAGGTGTCGGCCCGCGCCTGCCAGCTGCTGCACGATCTGGGCCAGTCAGCACGTTGCGATGTGGTGGCCATCCATACCAGCCAGGCGCTGGCGCGCAGCCGCGCCGCCAATCCGCAGGCCGAGCAGGACGCGCCGCACTTTACCCGCAAGCTGTTGCAGCGCCAGCCCATGGCGCAGGGCGGGGTGGTGCGCAGCACGCTGGACCAGCCCCTGCAGCGTTATGCCACTAGCGTGCTGCGCCGGCAATTGGCCGCACTGGCGCAGCGCAATGTGCAGGATGGTGCGCTGGTGGTGCTGGACAATGCCAGCGGCGACATCCTGGCCTGGGTGGGTTCCAGCGGTGCCGCGCTGTCCAGTGCGGCCGAGGTGGATGGCGTCACGGCGCTGCGCCAGGCCGGTTCCACCCTGAAGCCCTTTCTGTATCAGCTGGCCTTGCAGCGTCGTTATTTGACTGCGGCCTCCTTGCTCAATGACAGCCCGCTGGATTTGCAGACCGGCAGCGGCTTGTATGCTCCGCAGAATTACGCCAAGGATTTCAAGGGTCTGGTGTCGGCGCGCACCGCGCTGGCGGCCTCGCTGAATGTGCCGGCAGTGCGGGTGATCGAAATGGTCGGGCCGCAGGCGCTGCGCGACCGTTTGACGCAGCTGGGGCTGAGCAGCCTGCAACAGGACGGCGAGTATTACGGCTACAGCCTGGCGCTGGGGGCGGCCGACATCCGCCTGCTGGAACTGGCCAATGCCTACCGCACCCTGGCCAACCAGGGGCGTGCCTCGGCATTGCGCTGGACCATGGCCGATCCGCCGCCGCGCTGGCAGCGGCAGCTGGATGCCGCCAGCAGCTTCATCATTGCCGACATCCTGTCCGACCGCACCGCCCGCGCGCGCACTTTTGGTCTGGACAGCGTGCTGTCCACCCGCTACTGGAGCGCGGTGAAAACCGGCACCAGCAAGGACATGCGCGATAACTGGGCGGTGGGTTTCTCGCGCCAGTTCACCGTGGCCAGCTGGGTGGGCAACAGCAATGGCGAACCGATGTGGGATGTGTCCGGCATGCATGGTGCCGCACCAATCTGGATGGCCGTGCTGGACAAGGCGCAAAGCAGCACCGGGCCATCGCTGCCACCGTCAGTGCCGGCCGGCGTGGTGCGTCAGTTGGTACGTTACCGTGGTGGCGAGGAGGCCGAGCGCCAGGAGTGGTTTCTGGCGGGCAGCCAGCGCAGCCTGATCGAGAGCGCGGACAGCAAGGCCACGGCGCAAAGCCCGGGCATCGTGTCCCCGCTGGATGGCAGCATTTTTGCCATCGATCCGGATATTCCACCGGCCAATCAACGGCTGCTGCTGCGCGCTCGTGGTGTGGTGGCGGCACAGTGGTGGCTGGATGGCAAATGGCTGGGCAAGGGCGCGGCCTTGCGCTGGTTTCCCTGGCCGGGCCGGCACCGGCTGGAGCTGCGCGATGGCAAGGGCAACAAGGTGGAGGCCGTCGGCTTCGAGGTGCGGGGTGCCATGCTCAAGCCGCCAGCCCGGCCGCCGGGGCGCAGCACGCCCCCCGGCATGCCGCACTAGGGCGGCAGGGCCTGCACTGCAATACAGATCGCGTCGACAGGCCCTGGCCAGCGGCTTCAGCGCTGCCAGTTCAGCTGGGTCCAGCCGTGCTGGGCAGCCACTGCCGCCAGTTTCGGGTCGGCATTCACGGTATGGGCCTGTTCCACTGCCTGCAGCAGCGGCACATCGTTGATGGAGTCGCTATAGCCATGGCTGCCTGCCAACGCAGCCCCGTGCTGCGTCAGCCAGTCTTGCAGGCGCAGCACCTTGCCGTGTTGATAGGTCAGCACGCTATGGGTGCGGCCGGTATAGCAGCCATCGTGGGTTTCCAGGCAGATGGCCAGAAAGTCGTCCGCCCCCAGAAAGCGTGAAATCGGCCCCACCAGATGCTCGCCAGTGGCAGAAATCACCAGCAGGGTGCGCCCCTCCGCCTTGTAGCGCGCCAGTGTTTCCCGCGCGGCCGGAAAGACGATGGGCGCGATCTTGTCGGCGATGAAGCGTTCCACCCACTCGGCCATGTCCGCCATGCTGCGGCCCTGCATCGGCTGCAGGGTGAATTCCATATAGTCTTCCATGCGCAGTTCGCCACGGCGGTAGGCTGCCATCAGCTCGGCCTCGCGCGGCAGCATGTCGGCAGCGGCCAGGCCGTGTTCCACCATGAATTGCAGCCACAGGCTGGAGCTGTCGCCGTCAGTCAGGGTGTCGTCCAGATCAAAAATGGCCAGCATCAGCGTACCTCGCGCATGTCGTCGCGGCTGATTTGCAGCCTGACTTCGGTGCCGGCGGGCATCAGGTCGCTGGCCGTGCGGTTCAGCCGGTCTACCTGCAGGGTGATGCCGGCGCTTTCAATCTGGTAGCGGATGATATTGCCCAGCAGCTGGTGCTGGCGGATGGTGCCGGCCAGGGTGCCATCCTGCTGGCTGTGGCCGTCCAGCACGTGAATGGATTCCGGGCGGATGGCCAGGTGGCCGCTGATGTTCAGCCCCAGCAGGCGGTTGGTGTCGGCAGCGCCCAGCAGGTTGTAATTGCCCATGAAGCGGGCGACAAACTCGGTGGCCGGTTCGGTGTAGACGATTTCGGCGCGGCCTTCCTGCTCCACCTTGCCCTGGTTCATCACGAAGATGCGGTCGGACATGGTGAGCGCTTCTTCCTGATCGTGGGTGACGAAAATGGTGGTCAGGCCAAGGCGGCGCTGGATGTCGCGGATCTGCTCGCGCAGGTTTTTGCGGATGCGAGCGTCCAGTGCCGACAAGGGTTCGTCCAGTAGCAGGATGCGTGGCTCCACCACTAGCGCGCGCGCCAGTGCCACCCGCTGACGCTGGCCGCCGGACAATTCGTGCGGGTAGTGGCTCTCCTTGCCGGACAGCTCCACCAGCTTGATGACCTCGGCCACCTTGCGCTTGATGTCATCGGCCGGGCATTTGCGCATTTTCAGGCCAAAGCCGATGTTCTGCGTCACGTTCATATTGGGAAACAGCGCATAGCTCTGGAACACCATGCCGATGCCGCGCTTTTGTGCGGCCTGGTGGGTGATGTCCTCGCCGCCGACGCAGATGCGGCCGGAGGTAGGGGTTTCAAAGCCGGCGATCATGCGCAGTACCGTGGTCTTGCCACAGCCGGAGGGGCCGAGGAAAGTCACGAACTCGCCCTGTTCGATACTCATGTTGAAGTCGTGCACCACGACGTGGTCGTCGAAGCGCTTGTGCAGATTATTGATGGTGAGATAGGCCATGCTGGTTCCTTGAGTTCTGTCTGTGCTCAGGCCGTCTTGCGGGCCGGGCGGGCATTGCGGGCGAATACCTGGATCAGCCCCATCGAGGCCCAGGTCACCATGAAGGCGATGATGGCCAGCGCCGAAGGCTCGTAAGCCCGGTTGGCACCAATCAGCTGCAGATAGGGGCCGAAGGCCGGGCGGCCCAGCAGGCTGGCCATGGTGAATTCGCCAATCACTACCGCAAAGGTGAGAAAGGCGCCGGACAGGATGGCCGATTTCACATTGGGAAAGATCACCTGCAGCAGGATGCTGGGCCAGCTGGCACCCAGGCTCTCGGCCGCTTCGGTCAGCGTGCGCACGTCGATGGCCCTGAGGCCGGCATCGACGGAGCGGTACAGATAGGGCAGCGCCAGCGTGACATAGCTGCACATCAGCAGCAGGTCGGTGGCGCGCTCGTTGCCGGTCAGCGGCAGCCAGGAGCTGCTGTTGTACAGCTTGAGGTAGCCAAACACGATGACGATGGCCGGAATCACCAGCGGCAGCAGGGTGATGAACTCCACCAGCGGCCGCAGCCGTGGCAGTTTCAGCTGAATCCAGTAAGCGGTGGGCACCACCAGCAGGATGCCGACGATGATGGTGAGCACCGCCATCAGCGTGGAATAGCCAAAGGTAGCCTGAAAGCCGGGGTCGGCCAGCACCACCTTGTAGGCCTCGAAGCTGTAGCCGTCGCGGTTCATCTTCAGGCTGAATTCGAAGGTAGCGATCAGCGGCAGTACAAAGTAGAGGGTGCCGATGGCAATGGCCACCCAGGCGCCCAGTCGGGATGTCGATTTCATTCACGCCCCCTTTCGGCGCGGCTGCGCAGCCAGATATAGCCGGCATTGGACAGGCCGGTCACCACGATCATGCCCAGAGCCAGGGCGTAGCCCAGGTTCTGGTCGTGCAGCACGTCGCCGCGAATCTGCGCATACAGCAGGATGGGCACGATGTTGAGCGAGCTGCCGGTGAGCGCATAGGCCGTGGCCACCGCGCCAAAGGCATTGGCAAACAGCAACAGCGCCGAGCCCATGATGCTGGGCCACAGAATGGGCAGGGCAATATGCCACCAGTAGGCCACGCTGCTGCCGCCCAGGCTTTCGCAGGCTTCGCGCCATTCGGCACGCAGGCCATCGATGGCCGGGGTGACGATCAGCACCATCAGGGGAATCTGGAAGTACAGGTAGGTCAGCGTGAGGCCCAGAAAACTGAGAATGGAAAAACCGCTGCCGTAGAGGTCAATGTCGGCATAGTTGCGCAGCAATACCGTCACCAGGCCCATGCGGCCCAGGGTGGACAGGAAGGCGAAAGACAGGGGAATGCCGGCAAAGTTGGAAGCCACGCCGGAAAAGGTCATCAGCGTGGGGCGTATCCATTGCGGCAGGCCGCCCTGAATGGCGGCCAGCGCCAGCGCCAGACCGATTACCGTGCCGCCCAGCGCCGAGGCAGCGCTGACTTCAAAACTGATCCAGTAGGCCGACAGAATGCTGTCGTCGAACAGTTTGGCGATATTGCCCAGGGTGAAATGGCCGTCGGCATCCTGAAACGCGCCTATCATCAGCGTGGCGGTGGGCAGGATCAGAAACAGCAATGCAAACAGGAAAAACGGTGCCACGCCCAGCCAGTTGAGCGAAGACAGCGTCAGGCCCTTGCGGATCTGGCCTGTCCCGGGCTCGGGATGGTGGGTGAGGGAATCGGGTGAAGTACTCATCCGTGGTGCAGCCTCGTGTACAAGGGAGTGCCCGGCATCAGCAACGGTGGAGCCGGTGGGCTGCCGCTGCCTTGCTGTTGTACTGCCACGCGGGCAGGGTCGGGTCTGGTCCCTGATGGGTGGGATCAAAAACCGTCATGGCCGTTTGCACGGCCATGAGGTCTGGGTGCTCAGATGCTGGCGGGCTTACTTGACGTTGCTGCCCACCACGCTGTCCCACTGTTTGGTGATGGTGGCCTTGTACACTTCCTGTTGTTCCAGGGTGGGGAACACGGCCTTTTTGTAGCTGGCGGCAGCCGGCAGCTTGGACAGCAGGTCAGCCGGTACTTTCTTGCGCGCAGCCAGGTCGTTGAAACGGCTCGGGTGGCAATAGCCCTTCAGCCAGCCCAGTTGGCCTTCGTCGGAGTACAGGTATTCCATCCACAGCTTGGCGGCATTCGGGTGCGGGGCGTAGGCGCTGATGGCCTGTACATACACGCCAGCCACCACGCCGGATTTCGGCACCACTACAGCCACTTTCGGGTTGCCCTTCAGGGTGTCGCGGTCGGCCAGGGCGTTGTAGTCCCAGCGTACGATGATGGGGGTAGTGCCCTGGGCCAGCGAGGCAGCCTTGCCGATCACCGGCACGAAGTTGCCGCTCTTGTTCAGCTGCGAGAAGAATTTCAGGCCGGCATCGGCGGCCTTGGCCGGGTTGCCACCTGCTTGCGACAGGCCGGCAGCGTACACGCCCATGATGGCCTGGTTGGCGGTGCGCGGGTCACCGGCCAGCGCCACAGCGTTCTTGTATTCCGGTTTCAGGAGGTCAGCCCAGTCGGCCGGTACTTTCTTGATGATGTCGGTATTCACTTCGAAGGCCAGCACGCCGTAGTAGTCGCCGTACCAGAAGCCATCCTTGTCCTTCACTTCAGCCGGAATGCTGTTCCAGGTGGAAACCTTGTACGGCTGGATCAGGCCAGCGGCCTTGGCCTGCGGGCCGAAGGACAGGCCAACGTCGATCACGTCCGGCGCTTGCGGGCCCTTATTGCCCTTGTTGGCCTTGATGGCTTCGATTTCATCGCCGGAGCCGGCGTCCGGATTCAGTTCGTTCACCTTGATGCCGTATTTGGCCTTGAAGCCGGCCACCAGGTCGCCATAGCCACACCAGTCATGCGGCAGGCCGATGGTGGTGAGCTCGCCTTCCTGTTTTGCCGCCTTGATCAGGCTGTTCAGATCCTGTGCATGCACAGCGGAAGCACCAACACTCAGTGCGGACAATACAACTGCGGCCATCAGCTTCTTGTTCATTGGTTCCATCCTTTGGACTAGGTCAATATGAGCAGGGCGATCATAGGCAGTGCAGGTGACGAAATGATGTGAGGCAAGTTTCAGTTCCGTGTCTATTGTGTGAAGTCTTGCGTGCGACCTGTTTTGGTCATATTCCGACATGCTGTCGCAGGCTTGTCATTTGAGTTTGCTAAACACTAAGCTCCAGTCAAATCAATATGGACTAGTCCAGAGCATGTCAGTAGAAAATAACCAGACACAAGTCGCCCGGATAAGACAGTCCCTGCTGGCACAGATCGAAGGCGGACTGCTGCCGCCCGGCGGCAAATTGCCGTCCGAACGCAGCTTGTCCGAGCTGTTCGATACCACCCGTATCACCCTGAAGGATGCTCTGCTGGCGCTGGAGGCCGAAGGCTGCATCTACCGCGAAGACCGGCGTGGCTGGTTTGTCGCCCCGCCCCGGCTGGAATACAACCCGCAGTACCGGGTGCATTTCCAGCAGATGGTGCAACAGCAGCAGCGGCGGGTGGATACCCGGGTGCTGTCGGTGCGCAGCATGGTGGCGACACCGGCGATGAGCCAGCGGCTGCAATTGTCGGCGCTGGCGCGGGTGTTGCAGATTTGTCGCCAGCGCAGCCTGGATGGCCGCGTGGTGATGTATGTCGAGCACTATCTGAAGCCGGAATGCTTTCCCGGCATCATGAACGAAGACCTGTCGCAATCGTTGACCGAGCTGTACCAGACGCGTTACGGCCTGCATTACCGCCGTTCGCGCTTCGACATCACTCCGACAGCCGCGCGCGGCGAGGTGGCACAGGCACTGATGCTGGCCGATGGCAGCCCCATCCTGCGCATCACCCGCATCAACTACGACCAGCAGCAGCGCATCATTGATTGCGATGTCGAGTACTGGCGGCACGATGCCATCCGCTTGTCGGTGGACAGCCAGTTGCCGACAGAGCCAGGTGATCTGGGTATTACGGTCATGCCAATGGGTTGATGTGTGAATTATTTGTCATTTTTGTCATGAATTAACAATTGCACACAGTTCCATTACAAATGCTTACCAAGCGATACAGCATGGCTACAGACCGGCAATGACTGCGTGCGACATGCTGCAAGCAGTTCCTCATTTCCGGAGAGCATTCAATGAAAGCGCAAATCCTGCGTAGTGGCCGCTGGCTGATGCTGGCCGCCGCTGTGTCTGGCCTGAGTGCCTGCGTGGTGGTTCCGCCGCGCACCCAGGTCGTCTACAAGCCCGCCCCGGTGGCTGTCGCCCCGCACTGGAATCCTGCCGAACACCCCTATTACGGCCATGCCATGAGCGATCTGCGCCAGGCGCGTGCTCTGCTGGCGCGTCCGGATGTGCAGCCAGTGCAGGATGACGAGCGCTGGGCCGTCGGTGCCATCGATGCCGCCCTGAAGGAAATGACCCAGGCCTCGATCCAGGACGGCAAGAACCCCTGGCAGCCACAGCCCATTGATACCCGGCTGAACTCCACCGACCGCTTCCATCAGGCCCTGCAATTGCTGGAACAGGCCCGGCGCGATGCCAGCCACCGCGAGGATGATCCCTGGGTGCGCGATCTGCAGGGGCGCATCCTGCATCACATCGACGATGCTCACCGCGCCACCCAGCAAGCCATTGCCGACGCACTGCGTTGAGCCAGGCTGTCACACCACTGCTTCGCAACCATAACAAAGCCGCTTGTAATCAAGGAGAACAACCATGTTGATCCTGAAGAAATCTGTCGCCAGCCTGCTGCTGGCTGGCCTGGCCCTGTTGGCAACGGGTACGGCGATGGCCGACGACTGGCACGGCAATGACTGGCGCCCGGACATGCAGCGCGAGTGGCGAGAGGGCATGCCCTGGCGCTTCGAGCAGCACCACTGGCAGCCGGAGCAGCATCCTTACTACAGCCATGCCATGACCGACTTGCGCATCGCCCGCGATTTGCTGTCCCGTCCGGACCAGCCACGTGTCGAGCAGGGCGAGCGCCGTGCCGTGGAAGCCATCAACCAAGCCCTGCATGCCATGCATGATGCGGCTATTGATGATGGCAAAGACCCCTTCCAGCGCATGCCGCCGGATGCACAGTACCGCCCGGACGACCGTTTCCATCAGGCGCGGCGCCTGCTGGACAAGGCCAGGCAGGATGCCAGCCATGAGGAAGATGACCCCTATCTGCGCGGCCTGCAGCATTACATCATCGGCCAGATTGCTGTTGCCCAGCATGCTGTGAATGACGCCATCAACGAAGCATTGCGCTAAGACTCGCTAACAAAACCCCCGCGCCTGCGTTGCGTCTCCTTGCCGTACTCTTGGTACTGTCTGCGCTGGCGCGCCCTGGCCCAGGCTCTCTGCGAGGTTTTGTTCGCGGCGTTAAACCTTCACCGCTGCGTCCCCCCGCCACAGCCCGACTGTCGCGGGGGTTTTTACTGCCAGGCGGGCGGCTTGCCGCCAAGTTGCCGGTTTTGCGCTACCATGCCGGCTGTTTGATGTTGACCAAGGATGCAACCATGACCCGCCTGCTTGTCCTCTATAGCGGAGGCACCATTGGCATGGACCACAGCCCGGATGGCCTGGCCCCGGTGCCGGGCCTGCTGCCACGGCTGCTGGAACGTTTTCGCACGCCGGCGCTGGATTTCGATGTGCTGGAATACCCGCAGCTGATCGACTCGTCGGCCATCATGCCGGCGCAGTGGCAGCAACTGCTGGATGACCTGATTGCCCGCTATGCCGACTACGACGGCTTCGTGGTGATCCACGGCACCGACACCATGGCCTATACCGCCAGCGTGCTGGCCTTTGCCCTGCAAGGCCTGGCCAAGCCGGTCATCGTCACCGGTTCACAACTGCCGCTGGTGCATCCGCGCTCCGATGGCTGGAGCAATCTGGCCGATGCACTGGAAGCCGCCAGCCAGCCCGATCTGCACGAAGTGTGCATTGCCTTCAATCGCCTGCTGTTGCGCGGCTGCCGTGCGCGCAAGCTGGATGCGGCCAGCTTTGCCGGCTTTGCCAGCCCCAATGCGCCGGCCTTGGCCAGCTTTGGCATCCAGGCCCAGTGGCAGCGCCAGCACTGGCTGACGCGCACTGGCGCTTTTGCCCCGGTAAAGCTGGATGTCTCGCTCAAGCTGGCCACCTTTTTCCTGACTCCCGGCTATGCCAGCACGCTGGCGGGCCAGATCATGCAGGATGGCGAGCTGGATGGCGCAGTGCTGATGAGCTATGGCAACGGCAATACCCCGGCTGATGCGGCCTTGCTCGCTGGTGTGGCCGCGCTGACGGCGCGTGGCGGTGCCGTGCTGAACATCAGCCAGGTGGTGCATGGTGCGGTCGAAGTAGGGGCTTATGCGGCGAGCCAGCCATTGGCGCGGGCCGGGGCGGTGGCCGGGGCAGACCTGACGCCAGAAGCGGCCACAGCCAAGCTGCTGGTGCTGTTGTCGCAGGGTTTGCGTGGCGAGGCCTTGCGCCAGCAGCTGGCTACCCCGCTGCTGGGTGAGAGCAGCTAAGCTTGCCAGGCTAGTCTGTAGTAAAGAACAAGGGCGTGCCTGCGGCACGCCCTTGTTGCTGTCCGGTGCAATAAATTGCCTAAAAAATAAGCGGTCTGATTTTTCATTGCCAGATCAGTAGCTTGCCCATGCTATCCACAAGCCCTCCACACCGTGGTACACGCGGGGTGGGGAAAAACATGGCAACTGCCCAAAAAACAGGCAATGGCAGAAAGCCTGTTACCACTCAATGGTTTAGACAGTTTGTCCACAGCCCACACACAAGGCTGTCCCCTCTGCTTGTGTAAAACCGTGTGCTACCGCGCAGGAGGGCTGGCTTGGTGTGGACGGCTGGCTGCTGCCTAAAAAAGCAGCAGGTCAGGAAAAGTCCATTTCTTTCAGTGCTTTGCTTCAGTTGCCCACAGGCGGTGCACAAGCCTGTCCCCGCCTGCTGTGCAAAACCATGGCCAACAGCCAGTTTCAGCGGTGGAGAGCGCCAGCAGGCTGCATAAAATGGCCATTGCCTAAAAAACAGGCAGTCAGTAAAACCCTGTCGCGTTTCATGCACTTAGCCAACTTGCCCACAGACCGTGCACAAGGCTGTCCCCGCGCCATGTGTAAAACTGCGGCGACGCTGCCAGGCACAGGCAGGCAGCAGGAAACGGGTACTTGCCTAAAAAACAGGCAGTATAGAGAAGGCTGATTGCTTTCAGCGACTTAGCCTGTTTGTCCACAAGCCACGCACAAGGCTGTCCCCGCTGGCTGTGCGAAACCGTGCACCGTGTGCAGAAATGCGCGGCAACACTACTGGCAGGCTGCCATCCCGACGTATAATCAGGCTCTTTGCCGGTGCCGTGCCGTGTCAGTCATCAGAATCGCCGTGATCGGGCCGGAATCCTGCGGCAAGAGCACCTTGTCGCTGCAGCTGGCAGCCGCCTTGCGCAGCCAGGGCTTGCGCGCCGTGGCCGTGGCCGAATATGCGCGCACCTATTACGCCGAACGGGACTACCAGGTGAGCATGGCCGATATCGAAGCCATTGCCGCCGGCCAGTTGCAGGCCGAACAGGACGCGGCAGCAGGGCAGGACTGGCTGGTGTGCGATACCACGGTGCTGACTTGCAAGATCTGGGCCGATGTGGCGTTTGGCCAGCCTTCGCCGGCCCTGCTGCAGCTGTACCGGCCACAAGACTATGGGTTCACCTTGTTGACCGCGGCCGACATCCCCTGGCAGCCGGACCCGCTGCGCAGCCATCCCCAGCAGCGCGACTGGTTGCTGGGTTTGTACCAGGCCGAGCTGGCGCGGCAAGGCGTGGCGTATACCCTGGTGCAGGGCGGGCAGGCCGCACGGCTGGCGCAGGCCTTGCAGGCGTTGGGCCGCGCAGATTTGCCCAAAAAATAAGCAGTAGCGACAAAGCCTTTATATTTCATGGCTTTGTCCCCATTTTCCACAGCTACCCCACAGCCCTGTCCCGCAGGCAGGTGGAAAAGCGGCAGTATCTGCCTAAAAAACAGGCACTGTGAAAAATGGCTTTTCGCTCAAACAGTTGCAGGTCTTGTCCACAGCCGGTGCACAAGCCTGTCCAGAATGGATGTGTAAAAATGAATGAAATCTACAAACTGACTACCGAATACATCGCCCTGTGCGATCTGCTGAAAAGCTGCAGCGTGTGTTCTTCCGGTGGCGAAGCCAAGCATTTCATCGCCGAAGGTAATGTGGCGGTGAATGGCGTGCAGGAATTGCGCAAGACCTGCAAGATCCGCGCCGGCCAGGTGGTGAGCGGGCAGGGCTTTACCATCAAGGTGCTTGCTGCCTGATGAGCGAGCCGCTTCCGCTGGCTCCAGATGCTGCCGATCCCATGCCGGAGCCGCCGTTCGAGGTGAGCGACGACATGTGCTGCGGCAGCGGCTGTGATCCCTGCATTCTCGACACCTATCAAGCCGAGCTGCGCGACTACCGCAGCCGGCTGGCCGCCTGGCAGGCGCGGCAGCCCTTACGGCAGAACAAGGACGGACAATAAGCCATGGCCAGTATCGATCTGCATTTTCATTCGCACGCCTCCGATGGCGCGCTGCCGCCGGCCGAGGTGATTGCCCGCGCCGCCGAGCGCGAGGCCACGCTGGTGGCGCTGACCGACCACGATTGCACGCGCGGGCTGGCCGAAGCCCGTGCTGCCGCCGCGACCCATGGCGTGGATTTTCTCGACGGGGTCGAGGTATCGGTCACCTGGAATGGCAAGCACACCGTGCATATTGTCGGCCTGGGCATCGACCCCGAGCATGCCGGCCTGCTGGCCGGTCTGCAGTCCATCCGCGATGGCCGGGTGGAGCGTGCCCGCGAAATGTCTGATTCGCTGGCCCGTATCGGTATCCACGGGGCTTTCGAAGGGGCGATGGCGGTGTGTGAAAACCCGGAAATGATAGGCCGTACCCACTTTGCCCGTTTCCTGGTCAATAGCGGCGAGGTGAAAGATGTCCGCACCGTGTTCCGCAAATACCTGACGCCGGGCAAGCCCGGCTATGTGCCGCATGAATGGACCAATCTGGCCGATGCAGTAGGCTGGATCGTCGCCTCCGGCGGCATGGCGGTGATCGCCCATCCCGGCCGTTACGATATGGGCCGCACCCTTACCGAGCGGCTGATCCTGGATTTCAAGGACGCTGGTGGTCGTGGCATCGAAGTGGCCAGCGGCAGCCACAGCCTGGACGATATGCACAAGTACGCACTGATCGCCCAGCGCTACGGCCTGCTGTCCAGCGCTGGCAGCGATTTTCACGCGCCGGGCGAAGGCGGCCGCGACGTGGGCCGCACCGATGACCTGCCGCCCATTTGCCAGCCGGTGTGGCAGGCACTGCAAGAGCGCATCATCCGCGCCCCACGCGCGGCATAAACCAACACAAAAGCACACACATGGCACAGTTCTTCATGATTCACCCGGACAATCCGCAGGCGCGGCTGATCCGGGAAGCGGCGACCATCCTGCGGGGCGGCGGGGTGGTGGTGTATCCCACCGACTCCTGTTACGCGCTGGGCTGCATGCTGGGTGACAAGAAGGCGATGGAGCGCATTCTGGCCATCCGCCAGATCGAGCTCAAGCATCACCTGACCCTGGTCTGTCACAACCTGTCGGAGCTGGCCAACTACGCCCGCGTCGACAATAGCCAGTTCCGCCAGCTCAAGGCCGCCACGCCGGGTAGCTACACCTTCATCCTGCAGGCTACCAAGGAAGTGCCGCGCCGCACCTTGCATCCCAAGCGCGCCACCATCGGCCTGCGCGTGCCGGACCACAAGGTGGCGCTGGCCCTGCTGGAAGAGCTGGGCGAGCCCATCCTGTCCTGTACGCTGTTGCTGCCGGGTGATGACGAGCCGCTGACCGACCCGTATGAAATCCGCGAACGGCTGGAGCACAGCGTGGATGCGGTGATTGACGGCGGCTGGTGCGGCACCGACCCCACCACGGTGATCGACATGACCGACGGCGTGGAACTGCTGCGTCGCGGCAAGGGCGACCCGGCCGTTTTCGGTTTATAGCCAGCCCGGCTGGAACCATGGCCGGCTGTCCCCATCTAGTAGTGGTTCATCTTACCCAACCAGAAAAGAAGCTATGGGCGATACCTCTCAACTGATCCAGCAGATCAGCATCTATGCCTTGCCGGTGCTGCTGGCCATTACCCTGCACGAAGCCGCACATGCCTATGCCGCCAAGCGTTTTGGCGATGCCACTGCCTATATGCTGGGGCGCATGACGCTTAACCCGCTCAAGCACATCGACCCGGTCGGCACCGTGCTGCTGCCCCTGCTGTCGCTGATGATGGGCGGTGTATTGTTCGGCTGGGCCAAGCCGGTGCCGGTGAATTTTGGTGCCTTGCGCAATCCGCGCGTCGGCATGCGCTGGGTGGCGGCTGCCGGCCCGCTGGCCAACTTTGTC
The DNA here is from genome assembly GCF_003852595.1 of Aquitalea sp. FJL05. Lineage (NCBI taxonomy): Bacteria > Pseudomonadati > Pseudomonadota > Betaproteobacteria > Neisseriales > Chromobacteriaceae > Aquitalea > Aquitalea sp. FJL05. Next base: position 268,027 of record NZ_QAJS01000006.1, on the reverse strand, counting down.
ATGGCGGTGATGTGGGTCTTGCTGCTGAAACTCGCCATCATGATGAACAACAGCTATTCCGAACCGCTGGCGCTGATGAGCAAGGCCGGCATCAATATCAACGTCATGCTGATGGTGCTCAACCTGCTGCCACTGCTGCCGCTGGATGGCGGGCGCATCGTGGAAAGCCTGCTGCCGCCGGGCCTGGCTTACAAGTATTCCCGGCTGGAACCCTATGGCATGTGGATACTGATCGCGCTGATCTTTACCGGCGCGCTCATGCCGCTGCTCAATCCGCTGCGTCAGCTGGTGTATCATCTGCTCAGTCTCTTTTTCTAACTGGAATCCGCTCCATGTTTGCCAACCGCATCCTTTCCGGCATGCGCCCCACGGGCAGCCTGCACCTGGGCCACTACCACGGCGTCATCAAGAACTGGGTAGAGCTGCAGAGCAGTCACGATTGCTATTTCATGGTGGCCGACTGGCACGCTCTCACCACCAATTACGATAATGTCTCCATCATCGAAAAAAGCATCTGGGACATGGTGATCGACTGGCTGGCCGCCGGTGTCGACCCGGACAAGGCCACGGTATTCCTGCAGTCCAAGGTGCCGCAGCATGCCGAGCTGCACCTGGCGCTGTCCATGGTGACCCCGCTGTCCTGGCTGGAGCGCGTGCCCACCTACAAGGACCAGATCGAAAAACTGTCCACCAAGGATCTGGGCACCTACGGCTTCCTCGGCTACCCGCTGCTGCAGGCCGCCGACATCCTGGTGTACAAGGCCGGGCTGGTGCCGGTGGGCGAAGACCAGGTGCCGCACATCGAACTGACCCGTGAAGTGGCCCGCCGCTTCAACAATCTGTTTGGCCGCGAACCCAATTTCGACGAACTGGCCCAGGCCGCCGCCAAGAAAATCGGCAAGCAGGGCAAGCAGTTCATGCAGCAGCGCACTGCTTATTTGCAGGACGGCAACGCCGAAGCGCTGCAAGCCGCGCGTGAGATTCTGGCCGCCAGCCAGAACCTGGGCGTGGCCGACCGCGAACGCCTGGCCGGCTGGCTGGAAAACAAGGGCAAGACCATCCTGCCGGAGCCGGAAGCCAAGCTGACCGCCGCTTCGCGCATGCCGGGCCTGGACGGGCAGAAGATGTCCAAGTCCTACGGCAACACCATCACCATGCGCGAAGCGCCGGAGCTGGTGAGCAAGAAGGTCAAGGCCATGCCGACCGATCCGGCCCGTGTGCGCCGTACCGATGCCGGCAATCCGGAAAAATGCCCGGTGTGGCAGCTGCATCAGGTGTACAGCGATCACGAAACCCGCGAATGGGTGAAGCAGGGCTGTACCAGCGCCGGCATCGGCTGTCTGGATTGCAAGCAGCCGGTGATCGAAGGTGTGCTGCGCGAACAGCAACCGATGTTCGAGCGGGCCGAGCAGTATCTGTCCCACCCGGACCGGGTCAAGGAGATCGTGTTCGAAGGCTGTCGCCGTGCCGAGAAAGTGGCAAAAGAAACCATGACCGACGTGCGCGCCGCCATGGGCCTGGGTTTCTGAGCGCAGCTGACAAACCCCCTGTTGCGGCGTTGCGCCTCCTTGCCGTACGTCGTGTACTGTCTGCGTCGGCGCGCCTTGCCCCAGGGCCGCTACGCTGTTTTGTCAGCCGCACCATGCTGTAGCAGCGGTGGTGGATGTAAAAAAGCCGGAACAAACGTTCCGGCTTTTTCATTTTCTGGGGAAGGTACTACCCCAAGCGGATCTCCATATGGCTTGTCATGCGGCTTTTTCTCTACGAGGAATTTGGGGTAGCGCGCAGTGTGTATGTGGAGGTGAGTAGCAGGGAAGTGGAGATTCGAACCGATATGCCCGATCCTTCGTTGGCACGCGCCGACGGAATGGCCACGGACAAGGTTTTAAGCCACCGCATGCTTGAGTGGCGCGACGATAGCGCGCCGCGAGTTCGGTGGCGCCTTGGCCGTGGTCGGGCAGGCGGAAATACGCGGGCCGTCGAGGTCGCCCGGGGTTGCAAGGGGGCTGGCGGGCAGCCCCGCCATACGATGCAAGCACGTCGTCCGGAGCGTGCCAACGAGGCATGGGGGTATCCTGCTTTTGCCTGGCTGCTCAGTGCTCCATCCGTGGCAAAAACACCTCCGCCAGCATGCAGCGACAACTGCCGCCGCCCACCGCTTCGATGGTGGGAATGGGGTTGACCACCGGCTGGCCGTGACGCTCCAGTACGCGCTGCTGTTGCGGGGTGAAGCCGTCCCAGGCTCGTTGCGACATGGCCAAGAGCGGGGTGCCATCCTGCGCCGCCAGTTGCAGGATATTGCCGCAAAAGTGCTGTTCTACCTGCTGATGACTGATGCGGATTACCTCGTGGGTGGATTCCAGCGCCTCCAGCACCCGGCGTCGTTCTTCCGGCTGGTACAGGCTGTCGGCGCAGATCACCGCGATGTCCTGCCCCACCGACATCATCACATTGCTGTGATAGATGGGCACGCCGTGGCTATCGGCGGTGTCGAACAACTGGACATCTTCCAGCCCGCGCAGCCTGGCGTAGCGATACAGCGCCAGCGGATGGCAACGCTGCGAGCGGGCGGCATAGACACGGTGGCGGGCGTGGTCGAAAATCATCACCCCGGTGCCTTCCAGAATCAGCTGCTCCTCCCAGGGATGGCCAATCCAGCTGATCTGGTTGATCTGATAGCCATGGTCCAGCAGCAGTCGCGCCAGCTCTTCCACCCGGCGCTCCTGGCGGCGGTTGGGGGTATGCATGGGGTAGACCTGCAGGCTGCCATCGGCACTGGTGCTGAACCAGTTATTGGGAAACACCGCGTCCGGGGTGGCAACGCCATCGGGGCTTTTTTCCAGCACCATCACCTGCAGGCCGTGCTGTTGCAGGCGTTGTACCATGGCCTCGAATTCGGCGAGGGCCAGTGCGGTGACCTCGGCCGGTGCCAGCTGCAGCCGGTGCTGGAACACATTGTCGGCACCGGTTTGTTCGTTGAAGGCAAAGTCGACGGGGCGCACCATGACCACGGCACGAGCCAGTTGTGCTTGTGCCGGACGGGTCAGTGACAGGGGGGCGACCCAGGGCAGATTCTGATTTCCCATGTAATGGTTTCGGAGGCAAAGTGTGGAGGGTGCTGGTATAGTAGCCAGACCTATATCAAACAAAAAGTTGGATTTGTTTGACATCTCCATAATGATTTGGAATGGATTTTCATCTAGCCGCCCTCAAGGCCTTTGTCAGTGCCGCGCGCGAGTCTTCATTTTCCCGCGCCGCCGACTGCCTGCACCTCACCCAGCCCGGCCTGTCCAAGCGCATCCGCAGCCTGGAAGATGCCCTGCGGGTGGAGCTGTTCGACCGCATCGGCCGGCGCACGGTGCTGACCGAGGCCGGCCGCGCCTTCCTGCCCTATGCGCTGCGCATCCTGGCCGAAGCCGAAGAGGCCGGCCAACTGCTGCGCAGCCTGCTGCCGGCGCAGATCGGCAAGCTGCATCTGGCGACCACCCAGCACATCGGCTTGTACTACCTCAAGCCGCTGCTGGCGGAGTTTGTGCGCCAGTATCCGGGCATTGATCTCACCGTGGATTTCAAGACCTCGGCGGAAACCCACAAATTGCTGTGTCAGGGCGAGCTGGAACTGGGCTTCATGTCCGAACCGCCGCTGCATGAGCAGGCGCTGGAGTATGTAGAGGTGCTGAACGAGCGGCTGTGCTTTGCCGTGGCACAGCAGCATCCGCTGGCCTTGCTCGAGGCGCTGACGCTGCAGGATCTGGCACGCTATCCGGCGCTATTGCCCGGCAGCAATACCCGTTGCCGCCGGCTGATCGAAAACCTGTTTCAGCAGCATGCCACCCCGCTGGATGTGCGCGAGCCGTCCAATTATCTGGAAGCCCTGCGCATGCTGGTGGAGGCCGGGCTGGGCTGGAGTGCCTTGCCCGAGGTGATGATCAGCAGTGGCCTGTGCCGGCTGCCTTTGCAGTCATACGAGCCGGCCCGCACCATCATGCTGGCCTATCACCGCAAAGTGAGCCTGTCCGGCCCGGCCCGGCTGTTTCTGGAATGGCTCAAAGACCACCCGCCTGGCTTACACTCTGTCGCATGAGCACCTTGACCACCACCACCGATTTCACCCTGACTGCACCGGAACTGCCGGCCGGTCTGCCCATTGCCCATGTCTTTGGCCAGCCTGTGCTGGAAGTGCCGCAGGATCTGTTCATTCCGCCCGATGCCTTGCAGGTGATTCTGGAAAGCTTCGAAGGCCCGCTCGACCTGTTGCTATACCTGATCCGCAAGCAGAATCTGGATGTGCTCAACATTCCCATGGCCGACATCACCCGCCAGTACATGAGCTATGTCGATGCCATGCAGGGCGAGCGGTTGGAGCTGGCGGCCGAATACCTGCTGATGGCGGCCTTGCTGATTGAAATCAAGTCGCGGCTGTTGCTGCCACGCCCGCAGCTGGACGAAGAGGGAGAAGTGGACGACCCGCGCGCCGAACTGGTACGCCGCCTGCTCGACTACGAGCAGATGAAGCTGGCCGCGCTGGCGCTGGACAAGCTGCCACAGGCCGACCGCGACTTTGCCTGGCTGGCCGTGCTGATCGAGCAGGGGGCCGAGGCAAGGTTGCCGGATGTTGCCGCCATGGATCTGCGCCAAGCCTGGCTGGCGATTTTGTCGCGCGCCAAGCACAAGCGCAGCCACAAGGTGGAAAAGGACGAACTGTCGGTGCGCGAGCAGATGAGCTGGATCCTGCGTTATCTCAGTGATCGCGAATATGTGCCGTTCGAGGAACTGTTCGAAGTCGACAGGGGCGTGCCACACCTGGTAGTCAATTTCATCGCCGTGCTGGAACTGGTGAAGGAAGGGCTGATCAAGGTCAGCCAGGAAGTGGCCTACCAGCCGATTTACGTGCGTATCGCCATCAGCTGATGGCCGCGACTGTTGCGCGCATGACAGTAACGCGTCAATTGACCGTGCTGCTTGGCGGGAAATCAGGTAAAATCCGCGCCTTCCCCGCGCAATGTATATTTTTTCGCCCCCAGTCCTGTGCGCAGGCCGGGCGAGACCTGGTCCGATGTCCACCATCACCGACTTAAACTATCTCAAGATCGTGCTGGAAACGGCATTGTTGACCGCGACGGAACCCTTGTCGGTATCCCAGCTCAAAAAGCTGTTTACCGAAGACATCAAGGCCACCCTGCTGAACGACATTCTGGAAGACATCCAGACAGACTGGCGTGGCCGTGGTGTGGAGCTGGTGAAACTGGCCAGCGGCTGGCGCTTTCGGGCGCGTGCCGAGTTCACCCCTTATCTGTCACGGCTGAATCCGGAAAAACCGCCGCGTTATTCACGCGCCGTGATGGAAACCCTGGCGATTATCGCCTACAAACAACCTGTTACCCGTGGTGATATCGAATCCATTCGTGGCGTATCGGTGTCCACCAGCGTGATGCAAACCCTGCTGGAGCGGGGATGGATTGAAGTAATCGGGCACAAGGACGTGCCCGGCCGGCCGGGGCTGTATGCCACCACCCGCAAGTTTCTGGATGATCTTGGCTTTGTTTCGCTAAGGGACCTGCCACCACTGGCAGACTTGGGAACACTGGTCATACCCGATGCCCAGCCACAAGAGATCGGCAGCGATGAAGCCGAAGACACTCTCCCCCTCGACGATGAGGCGGACAATCTGGAGCCACAGGCAGAATAGGCTGGACGCCGTTTTGCTGTGCGCTCGTACTGAAAGAGCATGATTTATGTCTACCAAAGGACAAAACAACGCCCGCCAGCCGGTGGCGCGTGTAAAGGGCCGCGAATCTTCTCCGCGCCGTCAGCCCGATGCGCCGCGCGGCAACGCCCCGCAGCAACAGGGTCGTGGCAAGCCGGGAGGCTTTGGCAAGGCGCGCAATCCGCAAGACGCGCAAGGCCAGGGTGGCAAGCCGCAGGGCCGTCGTCCTGCTGCACCGCGTGATGCCTATGGCAACCTGCTGCAATCGCAGCCGCATGCCGCACCGCATGAAAGCGCGCCGCTGTTCAAGATGAGCCGTTCCGAGCTGGCCCAGCTGGAACTGCAACGCCAGGCCCGTGGCCAGGTGGTACGTGGTGAAAACGGCGAGGCCAACGGCAATGTCGCTGAGCCGAAAAAGCCGGCCGCAGGCCGTCGCAAGGAAACGGTCAACCGCCGTGGCGAAGTACAGAGCAATCCCACCGGCAGCGGCAAGCGCAGCCAGTCGGAAAACAACCGCCAGCAGCAAGCTGCCCGTCGCCAGGAAAAAGCCGAGCGTCTGCAAGGCCAGGGTGGTGAGGCATTGCAGCACGAACGCCGCTTTGGCAACAAGAATGCCGCCATGCCGGTGGCTGAAGGTGAGCAAAGCCCGCGTGAACAGCGCCGTGCACCGGCCGCGGGCAAGCCGCGCGCAGAAGGCAAGTCGCTGGTAATCAAGGCAAAAAAGTTGCGTCTGCGCAGCCCGAGTCAGGACGTGAAAGAAAAGTCCAAGCGGCTGCGCGAGGTGCGCCTCGACAAAGAACAGATTGAGCCGGTTCGCCTGCAAAAGGCCCTGTCGGCTTCTGGCGTCGGTTCCCGTCGCGAGATGGAAGAGTGGATCGAAGCCGGCCTGGTGCTGGTAAACGGCAAGAAAGCCAGCCTGGGTGACCGCGTGGGTCCGGAAGACCGCGTGACCGCCAAAGGCGATGTGATCAAGCTCAAGTGGGCCGACCGCCTGCCGCGCGTCATCATGTACCACAAGCAGGAAGGCGAAATCGTTTCCCGCGACGACCCGGAAGGCCGTGTCAGCGTGTTCGAACGCCTGCCGCAAGCCAAGAGCAGCCGCTGGGTGGCCGTGGGCCGTCTGGACGTGAATACCTCCGGCCTGCTGCTGATCACCACCAGCGGTGAACTGGCCAACCGCATGATGCACCCCAGCTTCGAAGTGGAGCGTGAATACGCAGTGCGCGTGCTGGGCGAGCTGACCCCGGAAATCGCCAAGGAAATGACCGCCGGCGTGGAACTGGAAGACGGCCCGGCCGCTTTCCAGCGCGTGTTCCAGCGCGGTGGTGCCGAAGAAGGTGCCAACCAGTGGTACAACGTGGTGATCAAGGAAGGCCGTAACCGCGAAGTGCGTCGCATGTTCGAACACTTCGGCCTCACGGTCAGCCGCCTGATCCGCGTCCGTTTCGGTAACCTGGGCCTGCCCCCGCGCCTGAAGCGTGGCCAGTTCTACGAACTGAACGAAGCCGAAGTGGCTGCGGTGATGAAGTGGTCTGACCTGACCATGACCGGCCGCAAGAAAACCCGCGGAAGCAAGGCAGAGTGAGCCGTGGCAGCTGGCCGTTGCTGACGGCACTGGCTGCGCGCTGCTGCAAATGGGTGACCGCCTGGCGGTCGCCCGTTTTGCTTTCGGCGGGCTTGCAGGATGAGGTCGTGCCGCCGGCTGCCACCGCAGGTGGTGGTGGCCTGCTGGGCTTGCGTCGCGGACCGCGTGCTTCGGTGGTCATCATTCAGGATGGCCGCCTGCTGATGATGCAGCGTATCAAGAATGGCAGGGAGTACTTCGTACTGCCCGGCGGCACCATCAAGGCGAGCGAAACCCCGGCCATGGCCTGCGTGCGCGAAACCCGCGAAGAAACCGGCCTGAGCATCTGGCTGGCCGAGCAGCTATGCACGCTGGAGCACAAGGGGCGCATCGAGCATGTGTTTCTGGCCAGCAAGTTTCGTGGCACGCTGCGGCTGGGTGGCCCAGAGCTGGCGCGCATGACGCCGGATAATCAATACCATCTGGTGTGGCTGGATTACGCGCAACTGCAGCAGGTCAAGCTGCGGCCGAAGAATCTGCTGGTGTACTGCCGGGAATGGCTGTGGCCGGTTGACGAGTGACAACTTGCCGCTGCCGCCATTCTCGACGTAAGGTAGCGGATTGCAGCGCAAGGCAGGGAAGCAGGCATGAGCAAGGCATTTACCAAAGAGAATGACGAGGCCGAAGACGATCTGCCAGTCGAGCAGCGGCTGCCGGCCTCCAGCAAGAACTACATCACACCCGGTGGCTGGCGTCGGCTGAAGGACGAGCTGTACCAGCTGGTCAACAAGGAAAGGCCGGAGGTAGTGCAGGTGGTCAACTGGGCGGCCAGCAATGGCGACCGCTCGGAAAACGGCGACTATCTGTACGGCAAGCGCCGCTTGCGCGAAATCGACCGCCGTATCCGCTTTCTGACCAAGCGGCTGGAGCTGGCTGAAGTGGTCGATCCCGAGGCGCGTGAAGCCACTGACCAGGTATTTTTCTCCGCCACCGTGCTGATCGAGCGGGGTGATGGCAGCGAGCAGTTGCTGAGTATTGTCGGGGTGGACGAGATTGATCTGCCGCGCGGTCATATCAGCTGGATTTCGCCGATTGCCCGCACCCTGATCAAGGCGCGCGAGGGAGATAGTGTGTTGTTTCGCGGCCCGGACGGCGACGAGGACATCGAAATCCTCGAAGTGTACTACCAGAAAATCAGCTGAAGCGCTGTGTTCTGCCCAAACAAAAGCCCGTGTCGGAAGACGCGGGCTTTTTTATATGCTGCCGAAGCTTGGCCGGGTTTAGTGCTTGGCGTCGTCGGCGTCTGCACGGCCGGCCAGTTGGCCGTTGACGGCCATCCAGTCGCGGGTGGCGGTATCGCCGATACGACTGAACGCCTGGCTGAGCAAGCGGGCTTGCTCTTTGTGCAGGGCTTCTTCCAGCTTGCGGCCTTCGCCGGTCAGCGTCAGCTGCTTGACCCGCTTGTCGTGGTTGGCGGCCACGCTGGCAATCAGTCCCATCTCCACCAACTGGCGCAAGGGCATGTTGATGGCCTGTTTGGTCACGTCCAGCGCGCTTAGCAGATCCTTGACCGACAGACCGGGATAGCGGGCCACGAAGAACAGTATGCGGTGATGCACCCGGGCCAGGCCACGCCGGGCCAGGATTTCATCCGGCTTGGCGGTAAAGGCTTTATAGGCATGGAAGAACACTTCCATGGCTGCGCGCAGATCAATCGCGTTATCGCTGTCAGGCATGTTGACGACATCCCCTGTCAGGGGTAAATTAGGTCAAAAAAATTGACGTTTATTGTCTATTGGGCTGGCGCAATAGCAGACCATAAAGCGGTAGCAGAAGAAATCATCCTTACTGCTGCAGGAGCTGGGCTTCCGTAGGCTTACCACCCTCGGCCACGGCAATATGGCAGACATGCTGGTGCGACAGTCATGGAGATTACCATGTTTTCAGAACGTATCGAACGACTGATGGGTTCGCTGATCCGCGAAATCCTTGCCGCCGCCCAGCGCCCTGAAGTCATTTCCTTTGCCGGTGGTCTGCCTGCAGCCAGTTGTCTGCCGCAGCTGGATTTCAGCGGCCTGCCGCCTGATCTGGCGCAGTACGGCACGACCGAGGGCGAGCCGCAGCTGCGCGAACTGATTGCCGCCCAGGCTAGGGCTCTGGGGCTGGAGTGCAGCGCCCAGCAGGTGCTGGTGTTGTCCGGCTCGCAACAAGCCATTGATCTGGCGTCCAAGCTGTTCATCGATCCGGGTACACCGGTGGTGACGGAAGGGCCGACCTATCTGGCGGCCTTGCAGTCCTTCAATCTGTTTGGTGCCGCCATTACTGCCGTTGCCCAGGAAAATGGCCAACTACCGCCGGCCAAACTTGAGCAGGCCCTGCGTACGGCGAAGCCACGGCTGACCTATCTGATCCCCAGCTTCCAGAATCCGTCCGGTGCCTGTTACAGCGAGGAAAACCGTCGTGCGCTGGCCGAGGTGATTGATGCCCACGGCTTGCCGGTGTACGAGGATGATCCTTACCGCGCCCTGTCTTATGATGGCGAAGCACCGGCACCGCTGGTGAGTCACTTGAAGAATACACCGTGGATTTATGCCGGTTCCTTCTCCAAGACACTGGCTCCCGGGCTGCGTATCGGCTACCTGATTGCTTCGCCCGAGCTGTACCCGCATCTGGTCAAGCTGAAGCAATCCACTGATTTGCACAGCAACCGTCCGGGGCAGTGGTTTATTGCCCAGCAGTTGGCTGACCCGGCGTTCCCGGCCCATCTGCAATCGCTGCGCGATACCTACCGTGTGGGTCGCGATGCCATGCAGGCTGCGCTGGAAAAGCATTTTGCCGATCTGGCCGACTGGCAGGTGCCCCAGGGCGGCTTGTTCTTCTGGCTGACTCTGAAGCAGCCGCAGGACACGCGCGAGCTGCTCAAGACCGCATTGGCCGAGCGCAATGTCGCCTTCATGCCGGGCGAGCCGTTCTACCCGAATCCGCAGGATGGCATCGGTCACTTGCGCCTCAACTTCAGCCATGCTGCTGTTGAGCGCATCGACGAGGGCATTGCCCGTCTGGCCGAGTTGGTGCGTGCCGCTCACCGTTGAGTTTTGCTGCAATGAAAAAGCCGCTCACAGGAGCGGCTTCAGGCTGCTGACAAAGTAAGTTGGTACGATTACGCGGGACCCGGCAAAGCCGGGCCTTTCGACTCACTTAATTAATTCCGCAGCCTTCCATTTATTCCCAATCCCCCCGCCCTTGCCCTGCAAGGGAGCCTCGCTTTCCTTTGAGAAAGCGAGACGGGTTTGTCAATAATCTGAAAAGCCGCTCACAGGAGCGGCTTTTTTATCTGCAGTGTCCGGATCAACTGCCAAGCGGACCTTCGTTTTCCAGCATTTCCACACCGGCCAGGCCAGAGCGGAACACCGCCTGCTGCAGGGTTTCCACGGCTTTCTTGCGGAAAAACTGCTTGCGGGTGACCAGCAATACCCGGCGTTGCGGTGCCGGTTCCTGGAAGGGCAGGATGGACAGCAGGCTGTCATCACCAGGGCCGATGGAGGTGGATGGCATCACGGTCACACCCATGCCGCTGGCCACCATGTGCCGGATGGTGTTGAGCGAACTGCCTTGCAGGGTGGTGGCAAGGCCGGACTGGTGGTTCTGCTTGCTGGCCAGTTCGCTGCAGGCCTGCAATACCTGGTCGCGGAAGCAGTTGCCCTGGTTCAGCAGCAGTACGCTCTCGTCAGTCAGCTGGCTGGCTTCGATGCAGGCCAGCTTTTCCCATGGATGGCCCTTGGGTGTGGCGACCACGAAGGATTCATCGTACAGCGGCCAGGTCATGGTGCCGGCTTCTTCGAAGGGGTCGGCCACGATGATGGCGTCCACTTCACCGCGCTTGAGCATTTCAGCCAGACGGACGGTGTAGTTCTCTTCCAGAATCAGCGGCATGTCCGGTGCCAGAATGCGCAGGGCCGGAATCAGCTTGGGCAAGAGATAGGGGCTGATGGTGAAGATCACCCCCAGCTTGAGCGGGCCGACCAGCTCGTTCTGGTGCTCACCCGCCAGCCGTTTGACGGTTTCGGCTTCTTCCAGCACGCGTTGCGACTGCTCGATGATGCGTTCGCCAATTTCCGTCACCGCCACTTCCTGGCCACCACGTTCGAACAGGGTGATGCCCAGCTCGTCTTCCAGCTTCTTGATGGCGATGGACAGGGTGGGCTGGCTGACAAAGCAGCTTTGTGCGGCGCGGCCAAAGTGGCGCTCGCGCGCCACTGCCACGATGTAGCGGAGTTCGGTCAGCGTCATGGTTTAGCGCTGGTGCTCCGGCAGGACGATATTGACCTCCAGCACCTCGAAGTCATCCTGGCGTTCTACCTGCACCTTGATGTCATCCAGATTCACCGCCACGTATTTGGAGATCACCTCCATCAGTTCGCGTTGCAATGCAGGCAGGTAGTCAGGGGCGCTGCGACCATTGCGCTCGTGCGCCAGAATGATCTGCAGACGTTCTCTGGCGATGGCGGCCGTCTTCTGGCGCTTGCCGAACAGAATGTCGATAAGAGACATGGTTTAACCTCCGAACAGGCGCTTGAGCAGGCCCACCTTGGGCGCGTCCAGGAAGCGCATGGGGCGATCTTCGCCCAGGAAACGTGAAATCACGTCGGAATAGGCCTCGGCCACATCGCTGCCCTTCAGGTGAATGGCCGGCGTGCCGGAGTTGGAGGCTTGCAATACGGTCTGCGATTCCGGAATCACGCCAATCAGCGGCACGCGCAGGATTTCCTTGACGTCGTCTACCGACAGCATTTCGCCCTTGTCGACACGGGCCGGCGAGTAGCGGGTAATCAGCAGGTGTTCCTTGACCGGATCACCACCCTGTTCGGCACGGCGCGACTTGGAGGCCAGAATGCCCAGGATGCGGTCGGAGTCGCGTACCGAAGACACTTCCGGGTTGGTGACGATCAGCGCTTCATCAGCAAAGTACAGTGCCAGCAGGGCACCCTTTTCGATACCGGCAGGCGAGTCGCAGACGATGAACTCGAAGCCGCTGTCGGCCAGTTCCTTCAGCACCTTTTCCACGCCCTCTTGCGACAGGGCATCCTTGTCGCGGGTTTGCGAGGCCGGGATGATGTAGAGGTTGTCGCAGTTCTTGTCCTTGATCAGGGCCTGGTTCAGCGATGCCTCGCCATTCACCACATTGATCAGGTCGTACACGACGCGGCGTTCGCAACCCATGATCAGGTCCAGGTTGCGCAGGCCGACGTCAAAGTCGATGACCACAGTCTTGTGTCCACGCAGGGCCAGGCCGGATGCAAAGCTGGCACTGGTAGTGGTTTTGCCGACACCACCTTTGCCGGAAGTCACGACGATGATTTTTGCCACGGTAAATCCCTTTGGATAATTGAATTATTCGCCAAGCGCGGTCATGACCAGGCGCTCGTTTTCAAGATAGATCTGGGTAGGCTTGCCCTTGATACTTTCGGGCAGGGCCTGTTCGATAGTGCGATAGACCCCGGCAATGGAAACCAGTTCGGCCTCCATGCTGCGCACGAAAATGCGGGCGGCTGTGTTGCCACGTGCGCCAGCCAGTGCGCGGCCACGCAGCGGGGCATAAATATGGATGTTGCCATCGGCAATCACCTCGGCACCGGCGCTGACCATGGCCAGGACCACCAGGTCGCCGCCACGGGCGTAAATCTGCTGTCCGGCACGAACCGGGCGGTCGACGATCATGGCGGCCACCGGGGCGGGGGCGGCTGCCACCTCCACCGGCTTGGCCACGGTCTCGCTCAGGTTCTGGCGTGGCGGCGTATTGCCGCGCACATAGGCCAGGCCATAGCGGCTGGCGACCTCGGCCATGCTGCTATCCGGATGGCGCAGGGCGACGGCACGAATGCCATGGCGGCTGAGCATGGGGAGCAGGCGGCCGTAATCGGCGTCGGCTGCATTTACCAGGGCTTCCACATCCAGCAGGAAAGCTTCGGCCGGGGCATCACCGGCCGGGCCGAAACGGGCCTCCAGCGCAGTAGTCAGTTCTTCCAGATTGTCCGTGCGGAGAATCAGGGCCAGCAGATCAAGGCTGGCAGATTTGATGTCAAAGGCGGTGACCGCAGAGCTCATGAGTAGGCTTTATATAAATAGATTTCTTCTATGGAGCGAGTGTACTGGCTTGCCGCCCCCCTTTCAATGCCGGTGAACTAATCGGCGAGCACGGCCTTCTGTTGATATTGCGCTGCAAAAAATACCAGCAGCCTGGCGCAGGCTGTAATTGTCGCAATACTGTCATTCATTTGGAATGTTGATGTTGTAAAAACACATACAAAATAGTTGTTTACGTGATTGTGCGGTGCAGCATTTACTTGACCGGCACCAATCATTTGGTTAAATTACATTTGCTGCTGTGCAGCATTGGCGGCGAAACGGTTGTTGTGACTGTTAAAGCTGAGTTGTATTTCGACATTTCCAGGAGTAGCCATGTTTACCAACACCCAAGAATTTTCTGCTCTCGGCCAGGTGCAGTTCGACAAAGCCGTTCGCCTGTCCTCCATCGTTCTGGCTGGTGCCGAGCGTTTTGCCAACCTGCAGCTGGAACTGACCCGCAAGCTGCTGGACAACAACGCCAAGCACTTCAAGGCACTGACCGAAGTGAAAGACCCCAAGGCATTTGCCGAGCTGCAAACCAGCCTGGCACAGCCCAGCCTGGATCAGGCTTTCAGCGTGGCGCGCGAAGTTTACGACGTGGCTGTTGCTACCCAGGGCGAACTGAGCTCCTTCGTGGAAGAACAACTGGCTGAACAGAACAAGCTGCTGCTGAGCAATCTGGACCGTCTGTCCAAGAACGCCCCGGCTGGTTCCGATGTTGCCGTTTCCGCACTGAAAACCTTCGTTAACAGCTCCAATGCTGCTTTCGAAAGCGTGTCCAAGACCGCCAAAAAAGTTAGCGCCGAAATTGCTGAAGCCAGCGTAGAAGCTGCCAGCACCCAGGCCAAGGCCACTGCTGCTGCGGTAAGCCGCAAAAAGCCGGCTACGCCCGCTGCTGCCTGATTTGTTGCAGTAATACAGAAAACCCGCCTAACCGGCGGGTTTTTTTATTGCCTGCCATTCTGCTGGCTAAGAGCCTGTTCAAAGTCTCGCGAGCTAGAGTGAGACAAGGCGAAAACGGCTAAGGAAGCGGAGTTTACATAGAGTAAATGAGCATTCCGCAGACGTTTTTAACGCGGTATCACCGAAGCGCAGCAGACTATGAACAGGTTCTAAGGCTGGTGCAGGGTGGAAAACACCTGCTGCAGCATGCTGTGCAAGGTGTCACGCTGTTGCATGGCCAGTACGATGAGGATGGCCAGATTGGCAGCAAAATGGCTTTGTGCGGCGGCAGGCAGGGCGAAGTTGCTGCGCGCCTCGCTGGCGCTATATGCGGCAGGGTTGATGCCCTGGCGCTGCAGATAGTCGGCGGAGAGCAAATACAGCTTGTCAGCCAGTTCGCTCTGCTGCTGCATCAGCTGTTCCCAGTTGATGCTGGCGGGCTGGCCATTGGCTGGCAGCTGTTGCAAGGCCAGTTGCCAGGCATGGCGCATGGCGTTGATGACATGCAGGGTGTAGCGGGCGCTGCCCAGCGGCCCGCAATGCAGCCAGCCTCCTGCCAGCGGCGCGGCGCAATCCAGCCAGTGGCGGGCTTCGCTGCTCGCGGGGAGTTCTCCGCCGCAAAGCAGCATGAAACCGAACTGCTCACCCTGTGGCAGCCATTGGCCACACACTTCCAGCAAGGCAATGTCGTGCTGCCGGCAATGCCCGGCACGCTCCAGCAGGTGCTTGCTGTCGTCTGCCGCCAGATCCAGCCAGCAGTGCTCTCCGGCAAAGCCTTGCCACTCGGCCGGTAGCCATGTGGGCAGGCCTGCTTCCGCTGCGCGCAGCAGGGTGCCTGCTTGCAGGCGCTGGCTGAGCCAGTGCAGATGAGGAGCGCTGCCCTGAGGCTGAAACATTGCTTGGCCTTATATGATCAGTTGCTGTTGCTGAATGGCGAGTGCCAGGTTGTCAATAAACCAGGCTAGTGCTTTGCCGGGACATTCTTCTTTCCATGCGTAAAACATCTTGGTGCAACTGCGCTTTTCCTTGAGTGATTTTTCCACAAGTTGGCCGTTTTGCAGATAGGGAGCGGCGAGCATGCGTGGCAGGTAGCCAATGCCCAGTCCCGCAGTCATCAATGCGAGCTTCGCATCCAGTGTATGCACGGTCAGCACGTCCTGCCCGTTGAGTATGCCTGCAGTTCGTGTCGGCAAGCGGCGCGAGGTGTCGCCCAGCGAAATAATCCGGTGCTGGCGCAAGGTGTGGGCGGCCAGTGGTTCGGGGGCGGTGGCCAGCGGATGTTGCGGGCTGACCAGAAACACGAAATCGATGGTGCCGATTTCCCGGTGGAAATAATCACCTGCTGGCGGGTGACCGGGTGCGCCCAGCACCAGGTCCGCACGCGCGTCATACAGCGCATCCCAGATGCCGCCGAAAACCTCACGGGTAAAGCGCAACTGTGTGCCGCTGCCCAGCTGATCGAAGCGGGTGATGAGCGGAATGAGCTGCTCGAAGGGGATGAGATCGCCGATGGTGATGACCAGCTCACTTTCCCAGCCGGCCGCCTGTTGCAGCAGCCGGTGTTCGACCGTGCGCGCGGCATCCAGCAGATTACGGCCATCGCGCAGCAGGACTTGCCCGGCAGCGGTCAGGCGGGCGCGGTGTCCGCTGCGGTCGAATAGCTGTACATCCAGATCTTGTTCCAGCTTCTGGATGACGTAGCTGACGGCCGAGGTGACCCGGTGTAGTTCGTCTGCTGCTGCGGCAAAGCTACCGTTGCGATCGATGGCATCCAGAACCAGCAGGGCATCCAGGGATATTTTCATGTTCGAATTTTTTGAATGAGCCGTTCAGATCATTTCGCTATCAACAGGAATCGCTCGCGTTTAATATCTGTTTCACCAACCCGATGCAAGTGACAAGGCAGTTTTTCAAGCATTAATTGTACAGACCTATCAGGTAGTGACATCAAAAAAATTGAAGCATTTTGATGCTCAGCTGCACAAAGCTTGCATCCTGCTAACCGAATGGAGTGAATCATGTTGAAGAAATTGATGCTGGCCCTTGTTGTTTCGAATGCACTGGTAGCAACTGCCATGGCCCAGAGCGATGTACGCAGCCGCCCGGACAAAGATGTCGTGCAAAAGTACGAACAGCAGTTCAGTCAGAGCGATGCGCAGCGCAAGGCTGCTGATGATCGTGCCGGCAAGGCTATTGCAGCCAATGCCGCCGATTATCGCAACCACTAAGCAGACTGCCGGCAGCTTTCCCTGCCTGGCACTCTCCCATACAAAAACGCCAGTGCATGCACTGGCGTTTTGTCTTGTCCGCAGGGACAGCAAGCCCGCAAGGCGGGCTGGGTAGGCAGGCTTACTTGCCGAAGCGGGCAATGCCTTCTACCAGTTCGGTCTTGGCATCTTCCAGCGTGCCCCAACCGTTGATCTTGACCCACTTGCCCTTTTCCAGGTCCTTGTAGTGCTCGAAGAAGTGCACCATCTGCGCGCGCAGCAGTTCCGGCAGGTCTTCCAGTTTCTGGATGGACTTGTACATCGGGCAGAGCTTTTCTACCGGTACGGCAACCAGCTTGGCATCCACGCCGCCGTCGTCTTCCATCTTGATCAGGCCCAGGGCGCGACAGCGGATGACCACACCGGGCGGCAGCGGGAAGGGGGTAACGACCAGCACGTCGACCGGATCGCCATCGCCGGCCAGGGTTTGCGGCACAAAGCCGTAGTTGGCCGGGTACATCATGGAGGTGCCCATGAAACGGTCAACCACCAGGGTGTTCCACTCTTTGTCGAATTCGTATTTGATCGGCGCAGCGTTGGCGGAGATTTCGATCACGACGTTGAAGTCGCCCGGCATGTCTTTGCCCGGGCCGATGAGTTCCAGGTTCATCAGGCAGAATCCTTTGTTAGATGGTGGTTGTTTACATGGAAAATCATGCCGGATTATATCAGCAGCTGCCGTCTTGTGCGGTGCACGGGTATAATCTTTGACGGATTTGTGCACCAGTCGGGAACCATATGTTTGATACGCTGATTACTGAATTCGACAAGGGTTTGCGTACCCTGTTTGCCCAGGCGGAAAGCCAGCGGCCACGGCCGGATGCCGGGCTGGAGGAGGCGGAGTTGAGCGCTGCGGAAAAGCGCCATGCCATGGGCCTGATGCGGGTGAATCACTGCGGCGAAGTATGCGCCCAGGCACTGTACCAGGGGCAGGCGCTGACTGCGCGCAACCCGCAAGCGCGCGAGGCGCTGCAGCATGCCGCATTCGAAGAGGTCGAACACCTGGCCTGGACTGAGCAGCGCATTCGCGAACTGGGTGGTCACCCCAGCCTGCTGGGTCCACTGTGGTATACCGGTTCGCTGGCGCTAGGCGTAACGGCCGGCCTGCTGGGGGATAAATGGAATCTGGGTTTTCTGGAAGAAACCGAGCATCAGGTTGGCGCTCACCTGGATAGTCATCTGACTGCACTGCCCGAGGCGGATGCCAAAAGCCGCGCCATCGTGACGCAGATGCGGGATGACGAATTGCGCCATGCCGACATGGCGCATGAGTTTGGTGCAGCCAGCCTGCCGGCTCCGGTTAAGGGATTGATGAAACTGACTGCCAAGCTGATGACCGCTACCAGCTATCGCGTATAGTGGGCAGGGGAGTCGCGGTTCAAGTCCATACGCCACCTCATGGTGGCGTTTTTATTGGAGAAGAGACAATGGCAGAAACCATGGCACAGCTCTTTTTGCAGCAAGCGGCAGCAGTGGGTTTTGATGCGGACGATGAAATACGTATTGGCGGCAATTATCAAGCGCTGGTCCGTGATGGCAATCTCTTGTATGTCAGCGGGCAGGTGCCGCGTATCGGTAGTGAGGTGGTGGTGAAAGGCGCAGTGGGTGGGGAGATTGATCTGGCCGCTGCTCAGCACGGCGCGCGTATTGCCGTGCTGCGCTGCTTGGCCTTGCTGCAACGGGAATTGGGCAGCCTGGAGCAGATTGCCCGCATGTTGACCATGACGGTTTATGTGCGTTCGGCGGCCGGTTTTGCGCAGCAGAGCGAGGTGGCGGATGCCGCATCGGAACTATTGCTGCAGGTAATGGGCGACGCCGGGCGTCATGCACGTACTTCGGTAGGGGTGGCTGAACTACCCAAGGGGGCTGCAGTAGAGATTGCCTTGCAGGCTCGGGCAAACAGCTGATTGCGTGATGGCCATGAAAAAGCCCAGTCTGGTGACTGGGCTTGATCTTGAATCCTGGCGTCCCCACGGGGAATCGAACCCCGGCTACCGCCGTGAAAGGGCGGTGTTCTAACCGCTAAACTATAGGGACTTTGGTGCACCCGGAGCGATTCGAACGCCCGACCCTTTGGTTCGTAGCCAAATACTCTATCCAACTGAGCTACGGGTGCAAAGCTGGCGTCCCCACGGGGAATCGAACCCCGGCTACCGCCGTGAAAGGGCGGTGTTCTAACCGCTAAACTATAGGGACGCTGTAGTGGTGCACCCGGAGCGATTCGAACGCCCGACCCTTTGGTTCGTAGCCAAATACTCTATCCAACTGAGCTACGGGTGCACTGTCTCGAAAACGTTTTGTCTTTCGAGAGGGCGAACTATACAGATTCACTTTTTTTGTGTCAACACTGCGACAAATATTTTTTTGCTTTGCCCGCCGAAGCGCGGGGCGAGCCTGTTGCACCAGCCGCAACGCGCCCTGGCGAGCGGGTTCGGCAAATGCGGGCAGCCCGTGTAAGATGGCGCTGCGGATCAGCCTTGGCGCTTGATCCATCCCCTGCCGGTTGTTCCGGCTCATTATTTCGCCCGATGAGACTGCATGCTGTTTGATATCCCCTGGGCCATTGTCGACCTGGAAACCACTGGCGGCCATATCGGTCGCGACCGCATCACCGAAATCGGCCTGATCATGCTGGATGGTGATCAGCTACGTCGCTATCAGACACTGGTCAATCCCTTGCAGCCGATTCCGCCATTCATCGAAAACATGACTGGAATCAGCAACGAGATGGTGCAGGTACAGCCTCCGTTTGCGGCTATCGCTGGCGAGCTGTTGCCCATGCTGCAGGGGCGTTTGCTGCTGGCACACAATGTGCGTTTCGATTACGGCTTTTTGCGCAACGAATTCCGTCGCCAGGGCTTGCGTCTGCAAAGTGCAACCCTGTGTACGGTAAAACTGTCACGCCGGCTGTATCCGCAGCATTTCAAACATAATCTGGACAGCATCATTCAGCGTCATGGCCTGCAATTGCCGGACCGGCACCGCGCCATGGCCGATGCCGAGGCGCTGTTGCTGTTCTTGCAGTCGGCTATCGCCGAGCTGGGCGAGGCTACGGTGCAAGATGCCATCCGTCAGGTGCTGGCACAGCCGGATCTGCCACCAGGAGTGGACGCCGCGCTGGTGGATGATCTGCCTGATCTGCCCGGCGTCTATACCATTTGGGGTGAAGAGGGCGCTGCGCTGTACGTGGGGCGCGCCAGCAATGTGCGTGGCAAGGTAGTTTCGCAATTGGCGCAGGATGGCAAATACGGCAAGGACCCGTCGATACAGCGGCCTATCCGGCGTATCGAGTGTCAGGAAACGGTGGGCGAGCTGGGGGCGCATCTGCTGGAACAGCGCCTGCTGCGCGAGTTGCAGCCGTTTTACAATCACCGCAGCCGTCTGGCGAATGATTTGTGCTCGATTCAGCTGGACCATGGCCAGGGTGAGTTCATGCGACCGGCCATCGTGTATGCCGACCAGCTGGATTTCAGCCGCACGGCTGATCTGTATGGGCTGTTTCGTAGCCCGAAAGAAGCGCGCAAGGTATTGGCCGAAATCGCCAATGGCAATGGCTTGTGTCAGTCGGTACTGGGAGTGGAGGCGCTGACCAGCCGCAAGGGCGTGGGCTGTGCGGGCATCAGCAGCGGGCGTTGCCGTGGCGCTTGCATCGGTAAGGAAGCCGCGCCGCAGCACAATATGCGGCTGATGCAGGCGTTGGCGCGCATCAAGGTCAAGCCCTGGCCGTTTCCGGCACCGGTGGCCGTGGTGGAAACCGACGAAGTCACCGGCGTGGCGATGGAGCATGTCTTCGACCGCTGGTGCTACCTGGGTTCGCGTGCCGTCGGTGAGCAGGCCCTGGCTGGTGCGCCGAGCTTTGACATCGATACCTACAAATTGCTGGATGCCTATCTGAAAAAGCCGGCAGAGGGTAGCAGCCTGAGGCTGCTGGCCTAGGGCCTGTTAACGCTATTTTTTTCACGGCGGCGGATGTTGAGGGGATGCAATGCGCGAAAAACCGCGCTGGCAGGGCATTCCCTGCCAGCGCGGTTTGACAAGGCAGTGCGCCGCTCAACATCTGCCCCGCAGGGCAGGCCCGACCAGCTTGCCACTGCTGCGTTGTCGGATTTGCGCTTGGGGCCACCAAGCGCTGCACCCTCCGCCTTGCATTGACAAGCTTTCAGGGCCTGCGCCGCAGAAAACATAGTGTTAACAAGCCCTAGCTGTTACTCGTGCATGGCCTGGAAGCTGCGCAGGCGGCTTTCGATGATGCGTGGATTTTCACCATTGGCGATGGCCACCAGGCCTTCCACTACCATTTCTTTCAGGGCGATCTCGGCGGCGACCAGGTGCTTGAGTTTGGCGGCCACCGGCAGGAAAAACAGGTTGGCGGAGCCGACACCATACACGGTGGCGACAAAGGCCACGGCAATGCCGGCGCCTAGCTTGGACGGGTCAGACAGGTTTTCCATGACGTGGATCAGCCCCAGTACCGCGCCAAGAATACCCATGGTGGGCGCATAGCCCCCGGCCGATTCCCACACCCGCGCCGCCTGCTTGCGGGCATGTTCGAACATGCCGATTTCCACTTCCATCACCCCGCGCAGCACATCGGGTTCGGCACCATCCACCACCATTTGCAGGGCTTTCCTGGTGAACGGATCTTTCTGTTGGCTGACATAGCCTTCCAGCGACAACAGGCCGCCGCGACGGGCAGTCTGGCTCCAGTTCACTACTTCGCGGATCAGTTTTTCGTGGTCTTGCGGCGGCGGCTGGAAAATCCACTTGACCATGCGCATGCCGGCGACAAATTGCTTGGGCGTGCTCTGCAGCATGACGGCACTCATGGTGCCGCCGATCACGATCATGAAGGCAGTCAGTTGCAACAGGGAGCCAATATTGCCCCCTTCGATGGCCTGGCCGGCAATGATGGCCGTCAGGCCCATGACGATGGCGATGATGCTGATCTTGTCCACGCTGAATTCCGTTATCTTTATCTGAGCAAGCGGATGGTTTCACCAGCGGTTTCCGATGTGCTGCTATCGGATGGCCGGGCACGGCGGTCGCTTGGCCTGGCCTGCCCGGGAGGCGGGGCAGGGGGGGCTTGTGCGAGCCGCAGTGCGCCAGACCGTCAACACGCTCTAGATCCATTCCTTCATTTTGGCCCGAATACGGGCAATAGCCTGGGTATGCAACTGGCAGACGCGGGATTCCGATACTTCCAGTACCGCGCCAATTTCTTTCAGGTTCAGTTCCTGCTCGTAGTACAAGGCCATCACCAGCTGGTCGCGCTCGGGCAGGGTCTTGATGGCATCGACCAGTGCCTGGCGGAAGTCGCCGTCGGCCAGTACCTGCAGCGGGTTGGGGGCGTTGTTGTCTTCGATATTGGCAATGGCGTCATTCAGGCTTTCGCCTTCGCCATCGGAGAAATCTTCGAAGTGCACCAGGCTCAGCCCCTTGCAGTCGCCCAGCATGCCTTGGTAGTCGTCCAGCTCTACGCCCAGTGCTGCAGCGATTTCCGATTCCAGCGGTGCGCGGCCCAGCTTTTGTTCCAGCTTGTTGATGTTGTCTTCGATCTGCCGTGCCTGACGGCGTGCCTGGCGCGGCAGCCAGTCCTCGCGGCGCAGCTCGTCCAGCATGGCACCACGGATGCGCTGGCTGGCAAAGGTCTCAAACTGCACGCCCTGGCCGGGGTCGAACTGGCGGGCGGCATCAATCAGACCGATGATGCCGACCTGGACCAGATCGTCCATTTCCACCGAGGCCGGCAGGCGGGCCATCAGCATGCCGGCCAGTTTCTTAACCAGCGGCAGGTGGTTCTGTACATCGATTTCCGGGGCGGTGACCGCACCCGCATAGCCTTTGCGGCGTAGGGACGGCAGTGTCATCGTCGTTTTGCTCCATCTGCCTCGGCCCAGTCGCGCGAGGTGGCTATCAGCATGTCCATGAAGCCGGTGTCGTGGCGCTCGGTTTCCGGGCTGTCCCACTGTGGCAGCACCGCCGCCAGCTGGGCGAAGGCGGTGGCGGCTTCGCTGTCGGGGAAGGCTTCCATCAGCGGACGACGCAGGGCCTGGCTGCGGCGCACTGCATTGTCGGCCGGCACAAAGCCGACCCAGCGCAGCGAGACGCTGAGAAATTCGCTGGTCACGGCGGCCAGCCGGTTGAACAGCTCACGTGCTTCTTCCAGATGCCGGGCGCGGTTGATCAGCACATTGAAGCGTTGGCGGCCAAAGCCGGCGGACAGGCGTTTGATGTTGGCGTAGGCGCTGGTCATCGAGTCGGCCGCCGGGCTGAGCACCAGAATCAGGTTGTCCGCCACGCTGGCGGGCACCGGGTCGGTGGAGGTGGCGGGGACGTCGATCATCAGTACCGTGCTGTCGCGCTCCAGTGCGGCAAATTCGCTGCCCAGCCTTAACCATAGCTGGGCCGAGAACAGGGCGCGTTCTTCCGGTCTGGCATACAGGTTGATCAGCTGGATGCCCTGGCGCGAGGTGGTCATCATTTCATCCAGCCCGCCCACGCTGACCATCTGGCTTTCCAGGGTGGCGGTAGTGGGGGCGCCCAGGCGGCGTGCCTGTATCTGCCCCAGGCTGCAGTCGACGACTAGCGGCCGGTGGCCGGCGTAGGCCAGACCCAGCGACAGCTCGGTGACCAGCGTACTGGCACCGGCCTTGTCTGAACCGATGAAGGCAAAGCTGGGCGCACGGCTGGCCTGGGCGGAAAGACGGCGCAGGCTGGCGGCCTGGTCTTGCATATTGCTGCTCATAACCAGCTGGCCTGAGCGGAGTTCATGATGGTCAGTTCATCACCTTGCAGGCTGAAAGGGGAGCCCGGTTGTGGCGCGCGCAGGGCACGGTCCACCAGGAAGGCCGCGCTGGCCGAATGCAGGTCTTCCGGCACGCGCTGGCCATTGGTGATGTAAAACAGCTTGAGCCGGTTGCGGATGATGACATCCATGCTGGGGCCCATGCTGACGGCTTCGTCGATCTTGGACAGGATGCAGCCGGCCAGACCGTTGCCGCGGTAGTGGCGCACCACGTCTTCCAGGGTATGGCCGTCGGCATTGGCGGCCAGCAGCAGCAGGCGTTCCACCTGGCGGCCTGCACCACGGAACATCTCGATCTGGCCGGTGACGCGGGCATCGCGCTGACTCATGCCGACGGTGTCGATGAACACCAGATGGCGATTGGACAGGTCGGCCAGGGTCAGTTGCAGATCGCCTTCGTTCTGGATGGAAAACACCGGGATGCCGAGAATCTTGCCGTAGATGCGCAATTGGTCCTGGGCACCGATACGGTAGCTGTCGGTGGTGATCAGCGCCACATGCTGGGCACCGAAGCGCATGGTGGCGTGCGCGGCCAGCTTGGCCACGGTGGTGGTCTTGCCCACGCCGGTGGGGCCGACCAGTGCATACACGCCACCCTTGTCCATGATGTCGTGATTGGCGTCGGCGCATTTCAGATTGTGCATCAGCGCCGAACGAGCCCATTTGATGGCGATGTCACCCTCGTACTGGGCTGGCATCTTTTCGATCAGCTGGCGAATCAGGTTGGCAGAAAAACCCATGCCCAACAGATGCTTGAACAGCTCGATGCGATTGGGCGTCTTGCCCTCCATGTCCGACCAGGCAAAGCTGGCCAGCTGGCTTTGCAGCAGGCTGCGTAGCAGCTTGATTTCATCGCCGATCTGCTTGAGTTCCTGCGCCATCACCTCCGGCTCTTCATCTTCCGCAGCCGGAGCCGCCTTGCCCGGTCGCGGCGTATTGCCGTTGACTGCCGGACCGGCCGCTACCGTCTGCATCTTCACCAGGGACTCCGGCACCATGCTGGCCGGCACTGACCGAGCCGGGGGCGGGGTTTGCGGGCTGACGTTGAAATTGACGGCGGGTGTTTCGGCCAGTGAAGGTTCGATACGCTGCTGCGGGCGCGGGGCAGGGCTGTCGATGCGGGGTGGTGCCGGGCTTTCCAGCGGCTCCACCGGCATGGCATAGGTACGGGCAATGGCGCGGTTGGTGGCGGCGTTGGGGGCCGCCGGCGCAGGCTGCACCGGACGGCTGACCGCCGGCGCGTTACGGGCCGGGTGCTTGCTGCCAGGCGTGGACAGATTGGTGGCCAGGTTGGCGACATCTGCATCCGCCACGGCCATGATCTCTACGCCGCCCCCCATTGTCGGGCGATTGGACAAGATGAGGGCGTCGGCACCCAGCTCCTCGCGGACCTGTCTGAGTGCATCACGTGTGGTTTTTCCGAAGAATTTTTTTACCACCATTGTTTATCAGCCCTTGCTTCCCCCAATTACCGCAATTATACGAATGGATTTATTGTCCGGTACTTCATTATGCGAGATCACACGCAGTTGTGGGAGAGCCCTTCTCAAGAATCGTGCCAGTAGTGGCCGCAAACCTGGTGGTGTCAGCAATACCGGATTGTAACCTTGAATCTCCACTTGTTCGGCTTGTTGTGCAGCGCTGGACAGCAGGTTTTCTGCCAGACCGGGTTCCAGACCGCCGCCGGTCTTGGAGTTGACTGCCTGTGACAGCACGTTTTCCAGTGCGGGGTCCAGCGTCATCAGCGGTAGTTCGGTCTCGCCGGGGAACAGCTGCTGCACGATGACCCGCGCCAGCGCAGTCCGTACCGAGGAGGTGAGGTCGTCCACGTCCTGGGTGGTGCCGATGTGGTCTGCCAGGGTTTCCAGAATGGTGCGGAAGTCGCGGATATGGATGCCATCGGTCAGTAACTGCTGCAATACCTTTTGCAGAATGCCGATGGGGACAATCTTGGGCACCAGGTCTTCCACCAGCTTGGGCGATTCCTTGGCCTGATGGTCGATCAGCGCCTGCACTTCTTCGCGGCCCAGCAGTTCGGCGGCGTGGGTTTGCAGCAGGTTGGAAATATGGGTGGCCACCACGGTGCTGGAGTCGACCACGGTATAGCCCATCTGTTGGGCTTCTTCGCGCTTGGCGGCATCGATCCACACCGCCGGCAGGCCGAAGGCCGGGTCGGTGGTGGGCGTGCCGGGCATATTGCCGTTTACCCGCCCCGGATTGATGGCGAGGTATTGCCCGATATAGGCCTCGCCCTGTCCGATTTCCACGCCCTTGAGCAAAATGCGGTAGGCATTGGGCTTGATTTCCAGATTGTCGCGGATGTGGACTGCGGGTACCAGAAAGCCCAGTTCCTGGGCGATTTTCTTGCGGATGCCGCGAATGCGGCGCAAGAGTTCGCCATCCTGGCTGCGGTCGACCAGCGGAATCAGCCGGTAACCGACCTCCAGTCCCAGTGCGTCCACGTGTTGCACATCGTTCCAGCTGACTTCGGCCATGGGCTGGTCGGGTGGGGCGGCGGCCAGGGCTTCCTGCTTGCTTGCCTTGGCGGCGGCGGCCATTTCCTTCTTGTCCATGGTCCAGCCCAGCGCGCCCAGCAGGCTGGCGATCAGCAGGAAGGCGAAGTGCGGCATATTGGGGATGAGGCCGATCATGCCGATGACGGCGGCCGTGATGTACAGCACTTGCGGTTTGGCAAACAGCTGGCCGAAGAACTGCTCCGACATGTCCTTGTCGGTCCCCACACGCGACACCACGATACCGGCGGCGGTGGAGATGATCAGCGCGGGAATCTGTGCCACCAGGCCATCGCCGATGGTGAGCAGGGTGTAGGTCTTGGCGGCGGTGCCGGCATCCAGATCATGCTGTACCACGCCGACAATCAGGCCGCCGACGATATTGATGACGATGATCATGATGCCGGCCATGGCATCGCCGCGCACGAATTTGGAGGCACCGTCCATCGAGCCGAAGAAGTTGGCTTCTTCGGAAATGGTGGAGCGGCGCTTGCGGGCTTCGTCTTCGCCGATCAGGCCGGCGTTGAGGTCGGCGTCAATCGCCATCTGTTTGCCGGGCATGGCATCCAGGGTGAAGCGGGCGGATACTTCGGCGATACGGCCGGCACCCTTGGTGATCACCACGAAGTTGATGATGGTGATGATGACGAATACCACGATACCAATGGCGACGTTGTCGCCGATCAGGAAGTGGGCAAAGGATTCGATCACCTTGCCGGCGGCATCCGGGCCGCTGTGGCCTTCCAGCAAGATCGTCCGGCTGGATGCCACGTTGAGCGACAGGCGCAGCAGGGTGGTGACCAGCAGTACCGAGGGGAAGGATGAGAAGTCCAGCGGCTTGCGGACATTGATGCCCACCAAGAGAACAATCACCGACACCGCAATATTGAAGGTAAAGAACACGTCCAGCAGCACCGGTGGCAACGGCAATACCATCATCGACAAAATGAGGATGATGAGGATGGGGCCGGCCAGCTTGGTGACGTTGAACTGCTTCAGCTGGGTGAGGAAATTATCCATGCGGGATTACTGTCTCGCTTTCGGGGCCGCATCTTGCTGGCGTTTGCTTTCCGGGTCAAGGTCGGCGGGGACTTCCAGCTGGTCCGGGTAGACCGGTGCCAGGCCGCCGTTGTATTCATAAGCTTTCAACTGGTAAACATAAGCCAGAATCTGCGCTGCCGCAGTATACAGCCTGGCGGGGATTTCCCGGCCCAATTCGCCATGGAAATACAGCGCCCGGGCAAAACTGGGCGAGCGCATCACCGTGACCTTGTGTTCTTTGCCGCTTTCGATGATTTTTTCGGCCAGTTTCAGCGTGCCCATGGCGACAATCTGTGGTGCCTGCATGCCTTCTTCGTATTTCAGTGCCACCGCATAGTGGGTTGGGTTGGTCACGATCACATTGGCCTTGGGGATTTCAGCCATCATGCGCTTGCGTGCGGCTTCCCGTTGCAGCTGGCGGATACGGCCCTTGACCTCGGGCGAGCCTTCCATTTCCTTGTATTCCTGCTTGATCTCTTCCTTGGTCATGCGCAGTTGCTTGTGGTAGTTCCACAGCTGGAAAGGCACGTCGATCACCACCAGCATCAGCATGGCGGCGGTGACGGTGAAGAAGGTGGTGATCAGCATGTCGGTCATCTTGAGGATGCCTGCTTCCAGCGGCATGGTGAGCAGACCGAGAATGTCGCTGCGCTCGCGCCAGATGATCCATACCGCCACGCCGCCGATCAGCATGCTCTTGAGGATGGCCTTCAGGCCTTCGGTGGCAGAGTTGAGCGAGAAAATGCGCTTGATGCCGCTGGCCGGGTTCAGCTTGGTCAGCTTGGGCTCGAGCGGACTGAGGGTGAAGTTCCAGCCGCCGATCAGAATGGGAGTGGCTACCGCCACCAGTGCCAGCCCGCCCAATATCGGCATCAGCTGCCACAGCATGGAGAACAGTGCCTCCTTGAAGCGGATGATGGCCGGCTCGGCCTGTTGCACCGTGTGCTGATCAAAGATCAGCAGCTGTTTCATCATCAGCATGATGGCGCCGGCGAGCTTGCCGCCCAGGGTCATCAGCAATGCGACTCCGGTCATGGTGACTGCGAACGTGGACAATTCCCGCGAGCGCGGGATATTGCCGTCGTCCCGTGCGGTTTGCAGCCGTTTGGCTGACGCGGGTTCGGTCCGTTCGAGATCGGAATCTTCTGCCATTGAGCTCCAGTTTTCTGACGTTGTATTTTAAAGCGGATGGTAGCGTATGCCGGGGGCGGCCGGCCAGTCCGATTTGGCATCATGGTTATTGCCCCTGCTGTTTTTACAGCAAGGGCGGCCGAGGCGACGGGCTGCGGCTGCCTGCGGTACAATCGGCGGATTCTTATGGATGGATGGCAGCATGCAACAGTACCTCGACCTGATGCGCCATGTGCTGGAACATGGCCATGACAAGTCCGACCGCACCGGCACCGGCACCCGCTCGGTATTCGGTTACCAGATGCGCTTCGACCTGCAGCAGGGTTTCCCGCTGATCACCACCAAAAAATGCCACCTGCGCTCCATCATTCACGAACTGCTGTGGTTTCTGACCGGCGATACCAATATCCGCTATCTGAAAGAAAACGGGGTATCGATCTGGGATGAGTGGGCCGATGAAAATGGTGATCTGGGCCCGGTTTACGGCTACCAGTGGCGCAGCTGGCCGGCGCCGGATGGCCGCCATATCGACCAGATCAGCAATGTGGTGGAGATGATCAAGCGCAATCCCGATTCACGCCGGCTGATGGTTTCCGCCTGGAATCCGGCGCTGGTGGATGAAATGGCGCTGCCGCCTTGCCACAGTTTGTTCCAGTTTTATGTGGCGGACGGCAAGTTGTCTTGCCAGCTGTATCAGCGCTCGGCCGATATTTTCCTGGGTGTGCCCTTCAATATCGCCTCCTATGCCTTGCTCACCATGATGGTGGCGCAAGTGTGCGGCCTGCAGCCCGGCGATTTCGTGCACACGCTGGGCGATGCCCATTTGTATAGCAATCATCTGGAACAGACCCGCCTGCAGCTGAGCCGCGAACCACGCCCGCTGCCGCAGATGAAGATCAACCCGGCGGTGAACGATCTGTTTGCCTTCACCTTTGATGACTTCACGCTGGAAGGGTATGACCCGCACCCGCACATCAAGGGAGCGGTGGCGGTATGAGCAAGCCTGTTCTGACGCTGGTCGCCGCCATGGCCAGCAACCGGGTGATCGGCATCAACAACACCTTGCCCTGGCACTTGCCGGAAGACCTGAAGCATTTCAAGGCGGTGACGCTGGGCAAGCCGGTGCTGATGGGGCGTAAAACCTACGATTCGATTGGCCGCCCACTGCCGGGCCGACGCAATATCGTGATTACCCGGCAAGCCGACTGGCAGGCGGCTGGTGTGGAAGTGGCACATTCACTGGAGCAGGCTTTGGAAATGGCCGCTGACGTGGAAGAAGTCTGCCTGATTGGCGGTGCCGAGCTGTACCGGCAAGCGATTGCCGCAGCGGATCGCCTGCGGCTGACTGAGATTGCCCAACCCTTCGATGGCGATGCGCATTTCCCAGCGTTTGATGTGGAGGCCTGGCAGGAGGAGTCGCGCAGCGAGCATTGCAGCGAACAGGGGCTGGCCTACGCTTTCGTCGATTACCGACGTTGCAGTGTTGGCTAGGCAGAAGCTGATCTGACCATGACAAAAGCCGCGAGCAAGCGGCTTTCAGGCTGCTGACCAAGTAAGTTGGTACGATTGCGCTGGACCCGGCGAAGCCGGGCCTTTCGACAGCTGCTTGCTTCCGCAGCCTTCCCGTTTATTCCCAATCCCCCCGCCCTTGCCCTGCAAGGGAGCCTCGCTTTCTTTCCAGAAAGCGAGAGGGACTTGTCAACAATTTGAAAGCCGCTTGTGACTACCCGGCTCAGTGCTGGCTGCCAGCCAGTGCCTCGGCGGATTTCTGTGCCAGCTTGCTGTAGTCCTGGCCAAACTCCGCCACCATGATGCGCAGGCGCGTGGTGTCGCGGGCGATGATGGTTTTCAGCAGGTCTTCCAGAAACTGTTGGGTAAGATCCATTTGCGACCGGCCAGCACGCAGGATGGCGAACAGGCAGCGCTGGGTCAGCGGCAGCAAGTCTTGCAGGGCAGCGCTCATGTAGCGGTTGCTGGAGAAGTCGTACAGCGCACGCAGAAATTCCACGCCGCTATCAAAATAACCCGGCATGTCATCCTGGCGATGGCATTCCGCCAACTGTGTCATCAGCTCGAAAAAGCGTGCCAGATCGTCGTTTTTCCAGTTGCTGGCCAGGTTGCTGACCACCCGGTCCAGCAGCATGAACCACAGTTCGAAGAAGTCGCGTACATCCTGGCCGGAGATGCTGGACACCACGGCACCACGGCGCGGAAAAATTTCCACCAGATGACGCCGCTGTAGAATCAGCAAGGCTTCCCGTACCGAACCCCGGCTGACCTCCAGCTCGGCCGCAATGCGCAGTTCCTGTATCCGCTCGCCCGGTGCCATTTCTCCCTGGATGATCTTTTTGCCAAGGTATTGGGCTATTTGTTCCGTGAGCGAGTCGTTGGCCTTGAACGTCATCAGCGTCTCCATTATCGAATATTATTATTTTCATATATATTGGCCTGCACGGCAATTGGAATGTGGAATTGTCTGGCAATTGGGCTGTCGGGCAGGGTGATGCAATTAGGCAAAGCCTGTTGCATTTTGATGATGTTTCTTTGCCTTGTTAGGGAAATCCCTTGTCTGTATTCGGAATAGGCTTTAGGATTAAAACGCTTGTTTGAAATGGCTGACACGAGGAATGGGGCTATACAAACTTGCCTGAGGCAAGCAGTGCACCTGAGGGTGCGGTGTGTTTTCTCACAATCTAGCGGGTTGTTTACCGGTCCTGGACCGGGGGATGATTGGGGCCTTCGCTGCGGCGAAGGCCTTTTTTTATCTGCATGGGTGCCGTGGAAAAAAGAAAACCCCTGGCCGGCTTGGAGCGGGGCAGGGGTCTGGCGCAGGCGTGCTGTGTTTACAGCGCCGCGCGGCGGGTGGCCATCAGGTAGTTGACCTGGGTGTCGTCGCCCAGCGAATAAATGCGCGTCAGCGGCTTGTAGCTCATGCCGCTGACGTTGCCGATTTCCAGCCCGGCATTGCGCGCCATGCGCGACAGCTCGGACGGCTTGAGGAAGCGGGCATACTCATGGGTGCCGCGCGGCAGCATGTTGAGCACGTACTCTGCGCCCACGACTGCCAGCAGATAGGCCTTGGCATTGCGGTTGAGGGTGGAGAAGAATACCCAGCCACCCGGCTTGACCAGACGGGCACAGCTGCGCACCACGCTTTCCGGGTCTGGTACATGCTCCAGCATTTCCATGCAGGTGACGACATCAAAGCTGCCCGGCGCTTCGTCGGCCAGTTCTTCCACGGCGATGCAGCGGTATTCCACGGCCACGCCCGACTCCAGGCTGTGCAGCTGGGCCACTTTCAGCGATTTCTTGGCCAGATCAATGCCGGTGACCTGCGCGCCGCGCAGGGCCATGCTCTCGGCGAGAATCCCGCCACCACAGCCCACATCCAGTACCTTGAGGTCCTTGATGCCGGCAAAGTCATCGATATAGTCCAGCCGTAGCGGGTTGATCTCGTGCAGCGGCTTGAATTCGCTGTCCTTGTCCCACCACTTGTGTGCCAGCTGGCTGAATTTGTCGATTTCCAGTTCGTCTACATTGCTCATTGCTTACCTCGCCAGAATACGGTTGCGCCAGTCTTCACCGCGCGCTTTCAGTGCAGCTTCGTCCATGGTCTGCAGCTGGCGTGCGTCCAGCAGGCAGCGGCCCTTAACCCAGACATGGCTCACCTGCTCGCGGCCGGCGGCGTACACCACATGCGATACCGGATCGAAAGCCGGGGCGGTTTCCAGTGCCGACAGGTCGATGGCGATCAGGTCGGCCTGTTTGCCCACCTTGACCGAGCCTACCTTGTCGGCGATACCCAGTGCGCGCGCGCCGTTCAGCGTAGCCATGCGAATGGCGGTGGCTGCCGGCACGGCGGTCGGGTCCAGCGTGCCCACCTTGGCCAGCAGGGCGGCCAGACGGGTCTCTGCCATCATGTCCAGCTTGTTGTTGGACGCTGCACCATCGGTGCCGATACCGACGGCCACACCGGCTGCCAGCAGTTGCTGTACCGGGGCGATGCCGGAGGCCAGCTTCATATTGGATGCCGGATTGTGCGCGACCGCCACGCCATGCCGGGCGACGATGTCGATTTCCTCAGCATTCAGATGCACCATGTGGGCGGCAATCAGGCGCGGCGACAGCAAGCCCAGCTGTTGCAGGCGCGCCAGCGGGCGTTGTTGCAGTTCCTTGACGCTGTTGCTCACCTCATCCGCGGTTTCGTGGATGTGGCAGTGAATCCGCATGTCTTCGCGCTCGGCCAGATCAACCACCTTGCGGAAGGTGTCATCAGATACGGTGTAGGGGGCGTGCGGGGCCAGGGTGAAGGTAATCAGCTCTTCGCCCAGGAATTCGCTACGCTCGGCCATGCCCTTGCTGATGTATTCATCGGCATTGCTGGCGTAATTGGTGGGGAATTCCAGAATCGAGCAGCCGACAAAGGTGCGCATGCCGGATGCCAGGCCGGCGCGGCCCATGGCGGCATGGTAGAAGTACATGTCGTTGATGGTGGTGGTGCCACCACGAATCATTTCCGCCATCGCCAGGCTGGCACCGTCGAACACGAAATCATCGCGCACGTGCTTGCCTTCGGCCGGCCAGATATGATTGTTCAGCCAGTCCATCAGCGCCTTGTCGTCGGCCAGACCGCGCAGCAGGGTCATGGCCGAGTGGCCGTGCAGGTTGATCAGGCCAGGCATCAGCACATGATTACCCAGTTCCAGTCTTTCACTGGCGTTGATTGCAGGGCACTGGCTGGCGGGCAGAATGGCGGCGATCTGGCCATCCTTGATGGCGACCGCATGGTTTTCCAGCACTTCGCCATCTTGTTCTACCGTGATGATCCAGCGTGCCGAAATAAGCGTGTCGTATTGTGTTGCTGACATGGATAAAGTCCTGCCGAATTCTGAATGCTGGGGATTGTAGGCTGCTGCTCTGGGCATGGCAAATTGACCGCGTGGGCGGTGGCCGTACCGCATAAACTGTTATGTAAAGAAAAAATCGCTTATAACTGGGAAAGGTCTGCCTTATTATGCGATTAATCTGATTGACAGCACATGAGCTGCAATTTTGCAGCTAAATATTGATAGCGGGTTTTCCGCGCCATGAACGTTTTTTGATAATCGATACCGATGGCATCCCAAGAAGAAAAGAACCCAGTCACCTCTAGCCTCTCCCTGCGCACGGTCTTCATGATCGCCGTGGTACTCGGCTTGCTGATTCCCGCCTCCATCATCAGTTATCTCAGCATCAATATTCAGCGGGACAACCTCACCGCCCAGCTGGAAACCGACGAAAAGCGCTTGCTGGACATTGTGGCGCTGGGCATGCAGGAGCCATTGTGGAACCTCAGCCGTCAGGCCGGCAGCCCGCTGATTTCCTCGGTCATGGAAGACGCCCGCGTGGTGTCCATCCGGGTGACCGACACCCAGTCCAACCAGGTTTTCCTGTCCGCCTTGCGTAGCGAGCGGCGCGTCGGCGGCGTTTCTTTCGTACAAAAACCAGTGATTTACCGTGGCGAGGAAATTGGCCAGGTCACGCTGGAGTTTGATACCGAGCATCTGGCCAACGCCCTGCACAATCAAGTGAAGAACATCCTGCTGATTCTGGTGGCGCAGCTGGTGTTGTCCATTCTGCTGATCATGAGCATTCTGCATTCGCGTTTCCTGCGCCCCATGCACAGCCTCACCGAGCAGGCCACCCAGTTGGCCGAACTCAAGCTGGAGTCGCCGTTTTACTGGGCGCGGCGTGATGAAATCGGCAAGCTGGGCAAGCACCTGGAATGGACCCGCTCCGAACTGAAACGGCTGATTGACGAGTTGCGTGCGAAAACACTGGCGCTGGAGGCGGATATTTCCCGCCGCCGCGAGGTGGAAGATGCGCTGCGCCGCTCGGAAAACAAATACCGTGAACTGTTCTGGTCCAATCTGGATGGCATTGTCATCAGTTCGCTGGATGGCCAGGTGATGGATGCCAACCCGGCCTTTCTCAACCTGATGTGCTACAACCTCGACCAGCTCAAGCAGCAGAATTTCTGGTCGCTGGTGGGGCAGGAGAGCGAGGCGCTGGAGCGCTTCAACCTGGACAACAAGGTATTGCGCTTCGGTTATTGCGACGAATTCGAGGCGGTGTACATGAACCGCTTCAGCAATCAGGTGCCGGTCAGTGTCAAGACTGTGGCCATGCGTGATGCCTTTGGCCGCATCAATGCGGTATGGCGCATGGTGCGCGACATCTCCGAAAAGCGTGCGGCAGAAGAGCGGGTGCAACTGGCGGCCAAGGTGTTTGAAAACACCGTCGAAGGTATCATGATCACCGACAGCGACAAGCGCATTCGCAGCGTCAACAAGGCATTCACCGAAATTACCGGCTATTCGCAGCAGGAAGTGTTGGGGCAGAAAACCAGCATCCTGTCTTCCGGCCGTCACGATGAAGCCTTCTACGGCAATATGTGGCTGGCCATTGATGGTCAGGGTTCCTGGCAGGGCGAAATCTGGAACCGGCGCAAGAATGGCGAAATCTACCCGGAGTGGCTGGCTATTAACGCGGTGCGTAACCCGCTGTCCGAAATCACCCATTATGTCTCCATCTTCAGCGATCTGACCGAGCGCAAGGCCGCCGACGAGCGTATTCAGTTCCTGGCGCATTTCGACGTGCTGACCAGCCTGCCCAACCGCGCCCACATGCACGACCGAGTCGAGCTGGCGATTCACAATGCCTGCCGCGATAACGAGCAAATGGCGCTGCTGTTGCTGGACCTCGACCGCTTCAAGACGGTGAACGAGTCACTGGGGCACTCTGCTGGCGACATCTTGCTGCAGGTGGCGGCCGACCGCATCAAGTCCTCGCTGGCTGCCGGTGAAACCGTGGCGCGGCAAGGGGGCGACGAATTCATCATCCTGCTGCCGGCGATTTCCGACCCGAGCGAGGCTGCACTGGCGGCGGAGCGCATCCGCGAATCCTTCAATGCTTCCATCGAGCTGCATAACCACACCATCACCATCACGCCGTCCATCGGTATCAGCGTCTACCCGGATGATGGCCGCGACTTCGAAACCCTGGTGCGCAATGCCGATGCCGCCATGTACCACGCCAAGTCGTCGGGCCGTAACAGCTACAAGTTCTACACGGCCGACCTGAACGCCCGTGCCCGTGAAATTCTGGCCATTGAGAGCCAGCTGCGCTTTGCACTGGAGCGCAACGAATTCATCCTGCATTACCAGCCGCAAGTGGCGATGGCCGATGGCCGCATTACCGGGGCCGAAGCACTGATACGCTGGAATCACCCCTCGCTGGGCATTCTGGGACCGGCGCGCTTTATCGAAGTGGCCGAGGAGCGCGGCTTCATCGTGCAGATCGGCAACTGGGTGATCCGCGAAGCCTGCCGCCAACTGGCCTTGTGGCATGGCCAGGGGCTGCCCAAGATGTCGCTGGCAGTCAATCTGTCAGCCTTGCAATTCCGCCAGCAGGATCTGGCCGAGGTCCTGGAAACCGCTCTGCGTACCCATGGCTTGTCTGCCGACATGCTGGACGTTGAGGTGACGGAAAGCGTGATCATGGAAGACGTGACCAGCACCGTGCAGGCCATTGACAGCATCAAGGGCATGGGGGTACAGCTGTCCATCGATGACTTTGGCACCGGCTATTCCAGCCTGTCCTACCTCAAGCGCTTCAAGGCGGACAAGCTGAAGATTGACCGCTCCTTCGTGCGCGACATTCCCAATGATGCCGACGATTCCGCCATTGCCCGGGCCATCATCAACATGGCGAAAAACCTCAATATGCAAGTCGTGGCCGAAGGCGTGGAAACCATCGATCAGTGGCGTTTCCTCAAGCAGGAAGGGTGTGACCTGATTCAGGGCTATCTGCTGGCCAAACCGATGCCGCCGGAGGAGTTTGCCGGCCTGCTGGCCAAGGGTAGTTTGCTGCCCGAGGAATAAGGCAGCTTCCGCGCCGCGCCAGCTGGCTTTCTTTCAGTAAATTGGTATCTTGAATATATATATTCAGATAGTTCCTGTTGATGTGTTCGTTCGGTTATCAATGTGCCTGGCACTCGCGCAGTGTGTTAGCGCACTTCGACAAGTCCGGACTGGCGCTGAAAGAGAAAGAAAGCCATGTTTTTTGAAAATGATCAGGCCATGTCGGCTGTCGGAAGAGAACTGCTGGCCAACAGTTTCGAATTCATTCCCATCCCCATCCTGATTTCCGAATGCAGCAATAGCGGCGATATCAATTCCGGCCGCTGGCATCGTTTTTCCAATCAGGCCTTTCGTCAGCAGATTGGCTATAGCCTGGAAGACATGCCGGATATCGATAGCTGGTTCCAGCTGGCTTATCCCGATGCTGGCTACCGGGCGGAAGTCATGCAGACCTGGGAGCGGGAGGTGGAGCGTTGCCTGGCCAGTGGCCAGCCGCTGGCGGAACTGACCGCCCTGGTGTGCTGTGCCGATGGCCAGCAACGCTGGTTCATCATCACCGCGCAGACGCAAGCGGCCACCTTGCCATTTCTGCAGATCATCACCTTTCGCGATGTGCACGAACTCAAGTGCACGGTGGACGAGAACATCCGGCTGTCCCGTACCGATTTTCTGACCCGGCTGCTGAACCGGCGTGAAGCCAGCAAGCGCTTGCAACTGGCCTGGGAAGGCTGGCAGCGCGCGAGAGAGATGTTCTCGGTCTTGCTGTGTGATATCGATGGCTTCAAGCATGTCAACGACCAGTACGGCCACGCCTGTGGCGATCACATGCTGGTGTTTTTTGCTGATCAGCTTACTGCCTTGTTTGATGGGCAAGCGGATATCGTGCGCTGGGGCGGTGAGGAGTTCTTGCTTATCCTGCCGGCTACCGATCTGGCGGGTGCCGCCATCGCCGCCGAACGGCTACGCCAGCAGATAGCCGACAGCAAGCCGGTATGGCAGCAGCAACAGCTTGGTTTGACCGTCAGCATTGGCTATACCTGCGTCGCTGATCATGGCGAGCTGGAGGGCATATTGCATGCCGTGGATGTAGCCATGTACCGTGCCAAGCTACAGGGGCGCAACTGTATTTGTCAGGGCTAAGTGTCATGGCTGGCAGGGGCTTGCTCAAGGCCCCTGCGTGCGGGCGGTTTTGGCTGGCCTGCTGCGTGATTGCTGTTCACCCACAATGCAAAAAACCACGCGGTAGCGTGGTTTTTTGTTGAGTCCCCAGCGGAGCTGGCGGCTTATTCCGGGCGCATCTGCGGAAAGAGAATGACATCGCGGATGGACGGGGCGTCGGTCAGCAGCATCACCAGACGGTCGATGCCGATGCCGCAGCCACCGGTCGGCGGCAGGCCGTATTCCATGGCGCGGATGTAGTCGGCGTCGTAGTGCATGGCTTCGTCGTCACCAGCGTCCTTCTGGGCCACTTGCGACAGGAAGCGTGCTGCCTGGTCTTCCGGATCGTTCAACTCGGAGTAGCCATTGGCGTGTTCGCGGCCGACGATGAACAGCTCGAAGCGTTCGGTGATGGCCGGATCAGCATCGGAGCCACGCGCCAGCGGGGACACTTCCACCGGGTAGTCGATGATGAAGGTCGGGTTCCACAGCAGGCTTTCGGCACATTCTTCAAACAGTGCCAGTTGCAGGCTGCCCAGGCCCGGTGCCGGCGGCAGCTTGCCACCCAGGCGCTTGATTTCGGCGGCTACCCAGGCGGCATCGCCCAGTTGCTCATCGGTATATTGCGGGTTGTAGTGCTTGATGGCACCGACGATGGTGAAGCGGTCGAACGGTTTGCCCAGTTCCACTTCCTTGCCGTTGTAGCTGATGGTGGTGCCGCCACAGACGGTTTCGGCACAGCGGCGGATGATGTTTTCGGTCATCTCCATCATGCGCTGGTAGTCGCTGTAGGCTTCGTAAAATTCGATCATGGTGAACTCGGGGTTGTGGCGTGTGCTCATCCCCTCGTTACGGAAGTTGCGGTTGATCTCGAACACGCGTTCCAGACCGCCAACCACCAGGCGCTTCAGATACAGTTCCGGTGCGATGCGCAGGTAGAGCGGCATGTCCAGCGCATTGTGGTGGGTGACGAAAGGCTTGGCTGTGGCGCCGCCCGGGATGGGGTGCATCATCGGGGTTTCCACTTCCAGATAGCCTTCGCTCACCATCACGTCGCGAATCTTCTGCACGATCTGCGAGCGCTTGATGAAGGTGTTGCGGCTGTCTTCGCTCATGATCAGGTCGGCGTAGCGCTGACGGTACTTTTGTTCCTGATCGGTCATGCCGTGGAATTTTTCCGGCAGCGGACGGATGTTTTTCGACAGCAGGCGCACTTCGCTGGCCTGTACCGTCAGTTCGCCGGTCTTGGTCTTGAACAGCACGCCGCGGATGGCGATGATGTCGCCCAGGTCGTAGTGCTTGAATTCGGCATGTACTTCTTCGCCCACGCCATCATTGGCGATATAGGCCTGGATGCGGCCACTGCCATCCTGTAGGGTGGCAAAGCTGGCCTTGCCCATGACGCGCTTCAACATCATGCGGCCGGCAACGGCAACCTCGATCTTTTCGGCTTCCAGAGCTTCCTTGTCTTTACCCGCGTGTTTTTCCTGAAGATCCTTGGCAAAGTGGCTGCGTTTGAAATCGTTGGGGAAAGCGACGCGTTTTTCGCGGATGCTCTTCAGCTTCTGGCGGCGTTCCGCCATGATCTGGTTTTCGTCCTGACTTGGGGATGATGCTTGTTCACGTTCAGACATGATGACTCCGTTGACTACTGCGGGTAAGGGCAGGGGGCCATTCCCCCGCCAGGCCTCATCGGCCAACAATTAAGGTATTACGCTGCGCTAATGCAGGCTGGCTGTAGCAGCCAGCCCGGACGTTTACACGCCCTGCTTCAGGCTGGCTTCGATGAAGCCATCCAGGTCGCCATCCATGACGCCCTTGATATTGCCCACTTCATAGCTGGTTCGCAGGTCCTTGATGCGCGACTGGTCGAACACGTAGGAGCGGATCTGGTGACCCCAACCCACATCGGTCTTGGTGTCTTCCAGGGCCTGCTTGGCCTCGTTGCGCTTTTTCAGTTCCAGCTCGTACAGCTTGGCGCGCAGCATCTGCATGGCTTCATCGCGGTTGCGGTGCTGCGAGCGGTCATTCTGACACTGCACCACGGTGTTGGTGGGCAAGTGGGTAATACGTACGGCCGAGTCGGTCTTGTTGATGTGCTGACCACCGGCACCGGAGGCGCGGTAGGTATCAACGCGCAAATCAGCCGGGTTGATGTCGATCTCGAAGCTGTCGTCCACTTCCGGATACACGAATACCGAAGAGAACGAGGTATGGCGACGGGCATTGGAGTCGAACGGTGACACGCGCACCAGGCGGTGTACGCCCACTTCGGTACGCAGCAGGCCGTAGGCGTATTCGCCCTCGATCTTCAGCGTGGCACTGCTAATGCCGGCGACTTCACCTTCGGAGACTTCCAGCACGTCTACCTTGAAACCCTTGCGCTCGGCATAACGGGTATACATGCGCAACAGCATGCCGGCCCAGTCCTGTGCCTCGGTGCCACCAGCACCGGCCTGGATGTCCAGGAAGCAGTTGTTGGGGTCCATCGGGTCGTGGAACATGCGGCGGAATTCCATCTTGGCCACTTTGGCCTCGACTTCTTCCATGTCGGCTTTTACCGCGAAGATGGTTTCGTCATCTTCTTCGCTCTTGCCCATTTCCAGCAGTTCGCGCGCATCGGCGATGCTGGCGTTGATGCTGTCCAGCACCAGTACCACATCTTCCAGTTGCTTGCGTTCGCGGCCCAGCTCCTGGGCGCGCTTGGGGTCGTTCCAGATATCGGAATCTTCAGTGAGGCGGCTT
Organism: Aquitalea sp. FJL05; assembly: GCF_003852595.1. NCBI lineage: Bacteria > Pseudomonadati > Pseudomonadota > Betaproteobacteria > Neisseriales > Chromobacteriaceae > Aquitalea > Aquitalea sp. FJL05. Next base: position 228,127 of record NZ_QAJS01000006.1, on the reverse strand, counting down.
ACTTCTTCCAGACGGTCTTTTTTTCCGTCGTAGTCAAAGATACCCCCGAATATCGGTGGCGCGCTCGGCCAGGTTTTCAATCGTGGCCGCAATCTGGTTCAGGACTTCGACTTCAATCATGCTCTTGCTCCAGTAGCAGTCTGTATTAGTAAATTCAAATGTACTTGCTTGTATTGATCAAACACAAAAAGCGCACCAGTTGGTGCGCTTTTCGCTGATCTGGCTAGTGCTTAGCCAAACAGGTGAGCGACAGCTGCGCGCTCTTCTTCCAGCTCGGCCAGGGTGAAGTTCATGCGTTCGCGGCTGAACTCGTCCACTTCCAGACCTTCGACGATTTTGTATTCGCCATTTTCGCATACAACCGGGAAACCGTACATCACGCCTTCCGGAATGCCGTAGGAACCGTCGGACGGAATGCCCATGGTCACCCACTTGCCATTGCTGCCCAGCACCCAGTCGTGGATGTGGTCGATGGCGGCATTGGCGGCGGAAGCAGCAGAGGACAGGCCACGTGCTTCGATGATGGCAGCGCCACGCTTGCCTACTGTCGGCAGGAATACGTCACGGTTCCAGGCTTCGTCGTTGATCATGGCTTTTACCGATTGGCCATCAATGGTGGCGAAGCGGTAGTCGGCGTACATGGTCGGCGAGTGGTTGCCCCATACCGCCAGGTCCTTGATCGAAGCCACCGGCTTGCCGGTCTTGGCAGCCAGTTGCGACAGGGCGCGGTTGTGGTCCAGACGCAACATGGCGGTGAAATTTTTCGGGTTCAGGTCCGGAGCGCTCTTCATGGCGATCCAGGCGTTGGTGTTGGCCGGGTTGCCTACCACCAGAACGCGGACATTGCGGTCGGCATGGTCATTCAGTGCCTTGCCCTGAACGGTGAAGATGGCACCGTTGGCTTCCAGCAGGTCCTTGCGTTCCATGCCCTTGCTACGCGGGCGGGCACCCACCAGCAGTGCAACTTGAGCGTCCTTGAAAGCGACGTTCGGGTCGTCAGTGGCAACCATGCCGGCCAGCAGCGGGAAGGCACAGTCTTCCAGTTCCATCATCACGCCCTTAACGGCGGTCTGGGCTTGCGGCAGGTCGAGCAGTTGCAGGATGACCGGCTGGTCTTTGCCCAGCATTTCACCACTGGCGATACGGAACAGCAGGCTGTAGCCAATCTGACCAGCAGCGCCGGTAACGGCAACGCGAACGGGAGCTTTCATTGGTGGACTCTCCTTTAGATATCCGGGACTGTCTCAAATTGCAGATGTTGCTCTGCACTATAAGTGTGAAGCGAGTGTATCACGGAGTGTAGACCATGTGGCACTGGATTCCCCATCAGAAATTCTGATAAGCTGCCTTATGTCTTGTGTCTTATATAAGACATCCCTTTACGCTTGATTTATTTGATGATACAAAGCCACTACATGATTGCTAATGCTCCGCGTCGTCAGCCGCTTTATGTGCAAATCAAGCAGTTTTTGCTGCGTCGTATCGCCGAGGGCGAGTGGCTGGAACATGATGCACTGCCCAGTGAATGGGACCTGGCGGCAGAGATGTCGGTGAGTCAGGGAACAGTGCGCAAGGCGCTGGGTGAGCTGGTGGCGGATGGCCTGCTATACCGTCAGCAGGGCAAGGGCACTTTTGTTGCCGCCGTGCTCAGTGACTGGGGAGCGTCCTTGCTGCAGTCGCCCGGGGTGTTCGACGAAATGCCGGATCGTCTGAGCTGTGAGTTTCTTGCCATCTCGCGGGTCAATGCCAGCGATGACATGGCGGTGGCGCTGCAGTTGCGCCGGCATGCGCCGATGTTTCGGGTGCGCCAGTTGTGGCGCGGGCAGGGCAGGCCGGTGGCGCTGGATGAAGCCTACCTGCCGGCTGAACGATTTGATGGCATGGAAGCGCGCTGGTTTCGCTCTGCAACCGGGGTGTATGCCACCTTGCAACAGCGCTTTGGTGTAAGGGTGGTAGAAAGCCGCGAGCAGTACCGCGCTGTCATGTTGCCGCGCGAAGATGCGAGTTTGCTGGGTTTGTCCGGCGCAGCGCTGGAAGAGCCGGTATTGAGTGTGCTCAGACTGACCTTTTCGTCAGTTGGAGAGAGAGTGGAATGGCGGCAGCGCTACTGCCTGAGTCGTGATCTGGCGCTGCTGCAAAAGGGCTGTTGATGTCGCCTGCCAGCATGGCAATGTCGCTTGTCCGGCAAAAAACGGGCAGCAGGCAGGTGATTTTTGCTAGAATTTCCAGATCATATTGCCCTGCAGCATCGGGCAGCATGATGTTCAGTATTGAGAGGGACCACCCGGTTTTTACAAGGGCGGACCTTTCAGGCGGGCTTCCAGACAGGGGCCCGGAGATAACCACTTGGTTCAAATACATCCAAGGAAGCCATATGCAGAAGCAACGACCGAAGCACCTGGATCTGGCCACGATCAGACTGCCCATCCCGGGTATTGTCTCGATCCTGCACCGGGTCAGTGGTGTGGCGCTCTTCTTTTCCCTCCCGCTGTTGATCTACCTCCTTCATGGTTCGCTCAGTTCAGCAGAGTCCTTTGAAACCTACCGTGCCGTAGTCGCGCATCCGCTGATGAAGATCATCCTCATCGGCTTGTTGTGGGCCTACATGCATCACTTCTGTGCCGGTATTCGTTTCCTGTTCCTGGATATCCACAAGGGTCTGGAACTGCAAACTGCCCGTGCTACCGCCAAGACTGTGGTGGTGGTTAGCCTGGCCCTGACTCTGATTCTGGGAGTAGCTCTATGGTAAACCGCTCTGTCATCGGCGCTCACTACGGTTTGCGCGACTGGGTCATGCAGCGCGTGACGGCCACCATCATGGTGATCTATACCGTAGCTCTGGCGCTGTTCCTGCTGACCATGCCGTCCAGCTATGCAGGCTGGAAAGACTTCTTCGCACAAACCTGGGTGCAAGTGCTGACCCAGACCACCCTGCTGGCAGTCTTCCTGCACGTATGGGTTGGTATTCGCGATGTGTGGATGGACTACATCAAGCCCACCGGCCTGCGTCTGACGCTGCATGCCTTCACCATCGTGTGGCTTGTGTCCTGTTTCATCTATTCCGTTAAAGTTGTCTGGGGGCTGTAATGGGCGTACCTGTTCGTCATTTTGATGCAGTAATCGTTGGCGCAGGTGGTGCCGGCATGCGTGCCGCCCTGCAGCTGTCCGAAGCTGGCCTGAAGACTGCCGTACTGTCCAAGGTATTCCCCACCCGCTCCCACACCGTGGCAGCACAGGGCGGTGTATCCGCCTCGCTGGGTAACTCCGAGGAAGATCACTGGCACTGGCATATGTACGACACCGTCAAGGGGTCGGACTGGCTGGGCGACCAGGATGCCATCGAATTCATGTGCCGCGAGGCACCGAAGGTCGTGACCGAGCTGGAACACTTCGGCATGCCGTTCGACCGTAACGCTGATGGCACCATCTACCAGCGTCCGTTTGGCGGTCACATGTCCAACTTCGGTGAAAAGCCGGTGCGTCGCGCCTGTGCTGCCGCCGACCGTACCGGTCATGCCATGCTGCACGCGCTGTATCAGCGCAATGTGCGCGCCAACACCCATTTCTTTGTGGAATGGATGGCGCTGGACCTGATTCGCGACGCCGACGGCAATGTGCAGGGCGTGATCGCCATGGAAATGGAAACCTCGGAAATCGTGGTATTCCAGGCCAAGGCCACCCTGTTTGCTACTGGCGGTGCCGGTCGTATCTACGCTTCTTCCACCAATGCCTTCATCAATACCGGTGATGGCCTGGGTATGGCCGCTCGTGCCGGCATCCCGCTGGAAGACATGGAATTCTGGCAGTTCCACCCCACCGGCGTGGCCGGTGCTGGTGTGCTGATTACCGAAGGCGTACGTGGTGAAGGCGGCATTCTGCGCAACAGCGAAGGTGAGCGCTTCATGGAACGCTATGCACCGAATGCCAAGGATCTGGCTTCGCGTGACGTGGTATCCCGCGCCATGGTGACCGAGATCAACGAAGGTCGTGGTTGCGGCCCGAACAAGGATCACGTGCTGCTGGACATCACTCACCTCGACCCCGAAGTGATCATGTCCAAGCTGCCGGGCATCCGTGAAATCTCGATCAAGTTTGCCGGTGTTGACCCGATCAAGGCGCCGATTCCGGTCGTGCCGACCTGCCACTATCAGATGGGCGGCATCCCCACCAACTACCACGGTGAAGTGGTGGTAGGCGGCAAGCCGGTAAACGGTTTCTATGCTGCTGGCGAATGTGCTTGTGCATCGGTACACGGTGCCAACCGTCTGGGTACCAACTCCCTGCTCGACCTGCTGGTATTCGGCAAGAGCTCGGCCAATTCGATGATCGACTTCATCAAGCAACAACCGCTGGAGCTGCCGGATCTGGCCACGTCCGATGTTGAGCGTTCCGTCGCTCGCGTTGAGCGCCTGAACAAGCAGACCAATGGCGTTGCCGTGAACGATGCCCGTACCGCCATGCAGCGCACCATGCAGGCGCACTGCGGTGTGTTCCGCTTCAAGGACATGCTGGCACAAGGTGTTGAGAAAATTCTGGAAGTGGAAAAGATGGTTCAACAGACCGAAATTTCCGACCAATCCAGCGTATTCAACATGGCGCGTATCGAAGCCCTGGAGCTGGAAAACCTGATCGAAGTGGCCAAGGCCACCATGATCTCGGCCAATGCCCGTACCGAATCCCGTGGTGCCCACGTGCGTGACGATGCGCCGGATACTGCCGAAACGCCGAATGGTCGTGACGATGCCAACTGGCTGAAGCACACCCTGTGGTCGCGCGATGGCAACCGTCTGGAATACAAGCCGGTGAACATGCAGCCGCTGACTGTCGACACCATCGCTCTGAAGACCCGTTCCTACTAAGGGCTTGAACAAGATGACTACTGAAACCGTCAAATTCCGCATCTACCGTTACGATCCGGACAAGGATGCCAAGCCCTACATGCAGGACATCAGCGTCGAGCTGGATTCCACCGACCGCAAACTGCTGGATGCGCTGACCAAGCTCAAGGTGAAGGACGACACCATCACCTTCCGCCGCTCCTGCCGCGAAGGCGTATGTGGTTCGGATGCCATGAACATCAACGGCAAGAACGGCCTGGCCTGTCTGACCGATTTTCGCGATCTGAAGCAACCGATCGAACTGCGCCCGCTGCCGGGCCTGCCGGTGGTGCGCGACCTGATCGTGGACATGACCCAGTTTTTCAAGCAATACCACTCGATCAAGCCGTATGTGATCAACGACACGCCGCCGCCGGAACGCGAGCGCCTGCAAAGCCCGGAAGACCGCGAAGAGCTGAACGGTCTGTACGAGTGCATTCTGTGCGCCTGCTGCTCCACGTCCTGCCCGTCGTTCTGGTGGAATCCGGACAAATTCGTTGGCCCGGCCGGCCTGCTCGCAGCGTATCGCTTCATTGCCGATACCCGCGACACCGCCATCAACGAGCGTCTGGACAACCTGGAAGATCCCTACCGCCTGTTCCGTTGTCACACCATCATGAATTGTGTTGATGTCTGCCCCAAGGGTCTGAACCCGACCAAGGCCATCGGCAAGATCAAGGACCTGATGGTCAAGCGTGCAGTATGACCGCCTACGATCCGATTGAACTCAAACGGATCCGTTGGCGGTCCCGCCGGGGCTTGCTGGAGCTGGATCTGGTGCTGGAGCGGTTTTTTGCCCAGCGTTTCGATTCACTCTCCCCGGCGGAGATCGACGCCTACAAGCGTATTCTCGATTTGCCCGACACCGATTTTCTGGATGTGGTGAACGGCAAGGCTGACCTGGACGATCCGGAAGAGGCCGCCATCATCGAGATCCTGCGGGCTGTCTGAGCCACAGGATGCAGGGCCCAAAACGATTATTACAACACCACAAAACTGACTGGGAGTATTGCTGTGGAAACCAACCGCAAAGTGACGCTCACTTACAACGAGGGCAAGGACAACCTGGAAATGCCGGTTCTGTCCGGCACTCTGGGTCCGGATGTCGTCGATATCCGTGCCTTCTCCAAAACCGGCATGTTTACCTTTGACCCGGGCTTCCTGGCTACCGCCAGCTGCGAGTCCGCCATCACCTTCATCGACGGTGATCTGGGTCAGCTCTACTACCGCGGCTATCCGATCGAACAGCTGGCAGAAAAGAGCGATTACCTGGAAGTGTGCTACCTGTTGCTGAACGGCGAAATGCCGACTGCCGCACAGCGCAAGGAATTCGAACGTGGCGTGATGCGCCACAACATGCTGCACGATCAGCTGATGAGCCTGTTCAAGGGCTTCCGTCGTGACGCACACCCGATGGCCGTGATGGTGGGTGTGGTAGGTGCGCTGTCTGCCTTCTACCACGACTCGCTGGACATCACCAATCCGGAACACCGTCGCATTTCGGCCCACCGTCTGGTGGCCAAGCTGCCGACCATCGCTGCACAAGCCTACCGCTACAACAAGGGCCTGCCGTTCTCCTACCCGAAGAATGGCCTGACCTATGCGGAAAACTTCCTGCACATGATGTTCTCCACCCCGTGTGAAGAGTACAAGGTGAACCCGGTTCTGGCGCGCGCGCTGGACCGCATCTTCACCCTGCACGCCGATCACGAGCAGAATGCCTCCACCTCCACCGTGCGTCTGGCCGGCTCCTCCGGTGCCAACCCGTTCGCATGTATCGCTGCCGGTATCGCCTGCCTGTGGGGCCCGTCCCACGGTGGTGCCAACGAAGCCGTGCTGAAGATGCTGGACGAAATCGGCAGCGTGGACAACGTGGCCGACTTCATGCAAGGCGTGAAGGACAAGCGTTACAAACTGATGGGCTTCGGCCACCGCGTGTACAAGAACATGGACCCGCGCGCCGCCATCATGAAGACCACTTGCGACGAAGTGCTGAACGAACTGGGCCTGCACAACGATCCGAAGTTCAAGCTGGCCATGGCGCTGGAAAAGATCGCCCTGGAAGATCCGTACTTCATCGAGCGCAAGCTGTACCCGAACGTGGACTTCTACTCGGGTATCGTGCTGTCCGCCATCGGCATTCCGGTATCGATGTTCACTCCGATCTTCGCCCTGGCCCGTACCGTGGGCTGGATCGCGCACTGGAGCGAAATGATCGGTGACCCGGCGATGAAGATCGGCCGTCCGCGTCAGCTGTACACCGGCGCCCCGCGCCGCGATATTGTCGATATCGACAAGCGCTGATCAAGCTGTGACAAGTTGGCCGGACACGTTTCGGCCAACTTTTTAGCCTGTTTAACAGAATACAGTAGCCGGTTTCACGACAGACGCCGACAGAGCGCTGCGGAAAAGAATGGAGACGGATTTGCCCTTCCTCACGAAGGCCCTTCTTGCGTCTTTTCCACAACGCTTTCTCCACGCAGCAATGTAGCCAAACGTAGATACGTACGTAGATAACAAAGGGTCGAATAATGATGCAATCCATGTACAGTCATTCCTACCTGTTCGGTGGGAATGCACCGTTCATCGAGGAACTGTACGAACAGTACCTCGCTGATGCGAATTCGGTTCCAGCCGAATGGCGTGAATACTTCGACAAGCTGGCCCAGGCTCCGGGCGCAGCCGAGCGCGATGTACCCCACATGCCCATCCAGGAATCCTTCATTCAACTGGCCAAGAAACCGGCCAGCGGCCCGCGCAACAGCAGCGGCGGCGAATGGGAAACCATGCAAAAGCAGGTGGGTGTGCTGAAGCTGATTTCGGCCTACCGCGTACTGGGTTCCCGTCAGGCCAACCTCGACCCGCTCAAGCGCATGGATCAGGAAACCTTGCGCGAGCTGGATCCGGTCAAGCATGGCCTGACCGATGCCGACATGGCGGTGCAGTTCAATGTGGGCTCGCTGGTGGCGCCGCAGAAGCTGCCGCTGTCCGACATCCTGTCGCGCCTGAAGCAGACCTACTGCGGCAACATCGGCCTGGAGTTCATGCACATCACCAAGTCGGACGAGAAGCACTGGGTACAGAAGCGCTTTGAAGGCGATCTGTCCACCCCGCGCTACGACGCCGGCAAGAAACTGCGCATCCTCAAGCAGATCACGGCGGCCGAGACCCTGGAACGCTATCTGCATACCAAATACGTTGGCCAGAAACGCTTCTCGCTGGAAGGCGGTGAATCGACCATCGCTGCGCTGGATCACCTGATCCACAACGCCACCTCGGTGGGTGTGCAAGAACTGATCATCGGCATGGCCCACCGTGGCCGTCTGAACGTACTGGTGAACACGCTGGGCAAACAGCCGCGTGACCTGTTCGCCGAATTCGAAGGCAAGGCGGCCCAGCAGATGGCCTCCGGCGACGTGAAGTACCACATGGGTTTCTCCTCCGACATCCCCACGGCCAATGGCCCGATGCACGTGTCGCTGGCGTTCAACCCGTCCCACCTGGAAATCGTCAACCCGGTGGTGGAAGGTTCGGTACGCGCCCGTCAGGATCGTCGCAAGGACAACGAGCGCAAGTGCGCCGTGCCGGTGCTGATCCACGGTGACTCCGCCTTTGGCGGCCTGGGTGTCAACCAGGGTACCTTCAACCTGTCGCAAACCCGTGGCTACGGTACCGGCGGCACCATCCACATCGTGATCAACAACCAGGTTGGCTTCACCACCTCGGATACGCGCGACATGCGTTCCACCCTGTACTGTACCGACGTGGCCAAGATGGTCGAAGCGCCCATCCTGCACGTCAACGGTGATGATCCGGAAGCCGTCTGCTATGTGATGCAGGCTGCGCTGGACTACCGCATGCAGTTCAACAAGGACGTGGTCATCGACCTGGTCTGCTACCGCAAACTGGGCCATAACGAAGGTGATGATCCCTTCCTGACCCAGCCGATGATGTACAAGAAGATTGCCAAGCATCAGGGCGTGCGCGCCATGTATGCCGAGCGTCTGGTACAGGAAGGCGTGCTGAAGGCCGAAGAAGCCGAAGGCATGATCCAGGCCTACCGCGACGCGCTGGACAAGGGCGAGCACGTGGAACAGACCGCGCTCACCAACTACAAGCGCGAACACGCCCTGGACTGGAGCCAGTATCTGGGTACCCACTGGGCACACCCCACCGATACCTCGCTGCCGCGCGCCGACATCCAGCGTCTGACTGAAAAGTTCACCACACTGCCGGAAGGCTTCAAGCTGCACCCCACCGTGCAGAAAGTGCTGGCTGCACGCAAGGCGATGGCTGCCGGTGAACAGAATGCCGACTGGGGCATGGCCGAGACTCTGGCCTACGCCAGTCTGGTGACCAATGGTTTCGGTGTACGCCTGTCCGGTGAAGACTCCGGTCGCGGCACCTTCTCCCATCGCCATGCCGTGCTGCACGACCAGAACCGCGAGCGTTGGGACCAGGGTTCCTACGTACCGCTGCGCAATATGTCGGACAACCAGGCTGATTTCCTGGTGATCGACTCCATCCTCAACGAAGAAGCCGTACTGGCCTACGAATACGGCTATGCCTGTTCCGCTCCGGACCAGCTGGTGATCTGGGAAGCCCAGTTTGGCGACTTCGCCAACGGTGCCCAGGTGGCGATTGACCAGTTCATTTCTTCTGGCGAAACCAAGTGGGGCCGTCTGTGTGGCCTGACCACCATCCTGCCGCACGGCTACGATGGCCAGGGCCCGGAACACTCCTCCGCCCGTCTGGAACGCTGGCTGCAACTGTGCGCCGAGCACAATATGCAGATCGTGATGCCGTCCGAAGCCAGCCAGATGTTCCACATGCTGCGCCGTCAGGTGCTGCGTCCGTATCGCAAGCCGCTGGTGATCTTCCTGTCCAAGCGCCTGCTGCGCTTCAAGGATTCCATGAGCCCGATCGAAGCCTTCACCAACGGCAGCTTCCGCCCGGTGATCGGCGACGCCGTGGTGCAGGATCCGAAGAAGGTGAAGCGCGTCGTGCTGTGTGCCGGTCAGGTGTATTACGACCTGGCGGCTGGCCGCAAAGACAAGGGCGTGGAAGACGAGGTTGCCATCGTGCGTATCGAGCAGTTGTATCCCTTCCCGACCGAGCAGGTAGCCGCCGAACTGGCACGCTTCCCGCAAGCCAAGGAAGTGATGTGGGTGCAGGAAGAGCCGCGTAACCAGGGTGCCTGGTACCAGATTCGCCATCGCCTGGAAGGTCTGCTGAGCGGCAAGCAGTTCTTGTCGTTCGCTGGTCGTCCGTCCTCTGCTTCCCCGGCCGTAGGCTATATGAGCAAGCACGTTGCCCAGCTCAAGTCCTTCGTCGAAGAAGCCATGACGATTGCCAAGTAAGTACACGCCATCACAACGAATGATATGACGGGGGCAGCACCGCAGCTGCCCCGCTCTGGAGAAGAACATGATTATTGAAGTCAAAGTCCCCCAACTGCCTGAGTCCGTTTCCGAAGCCACGCTGATGACCTGGCACAAGAAAGCCGGCGATTTCGTCAATCGCGACGAAAACGTCATCGATCTGGAAACCGACAAGGTCGTGCTGGAACTGCCGGCACCGCAGGCTGGCGTGATTGTTGAAATCATCGAACAAGACGGCGCCACCGTGGTTTCCGGTCAGCTGATCGCCCGTATCGACACCGCCGCCAAGGCAGGTGATGCACCGGCTGCGGTTGCTGCAGCGCCGGCTGTTGCCGCTCCGGCTGCCGTACAAGCTGCTCCGGCCGCTGCACCGGGTGGCGCTGCCATGCCGTCGGCTGCCAAGCTGGCTGCCGAAACCGGCGTCAATCTGGCCAATGTGGCTGGCTCCGGCCGTGACGGCCGTGTGCTGAAAGAAGACGTACAGGCTGCTGCCGCTGCACCGTCGCAAGCTGGTCCGGTACTGGCCCACGCCGGCAACGCCGGTGTTGCCCTGGCCGCCACCCCGGCTGCCGTGAACGTGGCTGCCGTGCTGGGCGATCGTCCGGAACAGAGCGTGCCGATGTCCCGCCTGCGCCAGCGTGTGGCCGAGCGTCTGGTGATGAGCCAGCAGACCAACGCCATCCTCACCACCTTCAACGAAATCAACATGAAGCCGTTGATGGACCTGCGTGCACGCTACAAGGACAAGTTCGAGAAGGAACACGGCGTGAAGCTGGGTTTCATGGGCTTCTTCGTCAAGGCCGTGGTTGCCGCGCTGAAGAAATACCCCATCGTCAATGCTTCGGTTGATGGCAACAACATCATCTACCACGGCTACTTTGACATCGGCGTGGCCGTAGGCAGCCCGCGTGGTCTGGTAGTGCCGGTGATCCGCAATGCTGACCAGCTGAGCCTGGCTGAGATCGAGAAGCAGATCGCCGACTTCGGCAAGCGCGCCCAGGAAGGCAAGCTGACCGTGGAAGAGCTGACCGGCGGTACTTACACCATTTCCAATGGCGGTACTTTCGGTTCCATGATGTCCACCCCCATCATCAACCCGCCGCAATCGGCCATTCTGGGCATGCACGCTACCAAGGAGCGCGCCGTGGTTGAGAATGGTCAAGTTGTTGTGCGCCCGATGATGTACCTTGCCCAGTCGTACGACCACCGCATCATCGATGGTCGCGAAGCGGTACTGAGCCTGGTAGCCATCAAGGACGCCATCGAAGATCCGGCCCGCCTGATCCTCGACCTGTAATAGTTGTTGGCCGCAAGTTGTCTTGCGGCCACTTTGAATAATGTGAACGGAGAAATGATGATTTTGCCTGACTGGCTTTATGCGGTAGCTTCCATCCTGGCCGGTGTGGCCATCGCGGTACTGACCTGGAAGAAGCATCAGCGCGGCATTCGCGAAGACCGCTACAGCCTGGTGGGCAAGCTCATCATCGCCGTGTTCATGATTGCTTTCGGGATCTTGCTGTTCAAGGTCGGCAAGTTCTGATCAAGGAAAATCAATGAGCCAACAGTTTGATGTCGTCGTTATCGGCGGCGGCCCCGGCGGTTATGTGGCTGCCATTCGTGCAGCCCAGCTCGGTTTCAACACCGCTTGCGTGGATGCCTTCAAGAACCCGGAAGGCAAGCCTTCGCTGGGTGGCACCTGCCTGAACGTGGGTTGCATCCCGTCCAAGGCGCTGCTGCAGTCCTCGGAAAACTTCCACGCGGTACAGCACGACTTTGCCAAGCATGGCATCACCGTGTCCGGTGCCAAGATGGACGTGGCCGCCATGCTGGATCGCAAGACCGGCATCATCACCAAGAACGCCGCTGGTATCAGCTTCCTGTTCAAGAAGAACAAGGTCGCCAATATCCACGGTCTGGCTGCGCTGAAAGGCCGCCAGGGCGACAAATGGCTGATTGAAGTGACTGACAACGGCGCGGTGGTTGACACGCTGGAAGCGACCAACGTCATCATCGCCACCGGCTCCAGCCCGCGTCAGCTGCCGGGCCTGGCTACCGACAACCACATGGTGCTGGACAACGAAGGCGCGCTGGCGCTCACCGCTGTACCGAAGCGCCTGGGCGTGATCGGTGCCGGTGTGATCGGCCTGGAAATGGGTAGCGTGTGGAAGCGTCTGGGTGCAGAAGTCACCATCCTGGAAGCCGCACCGACCTTCCTGGCTGCTGCCGACCAGCAGATCGCCAAGGAAGCCTTCAAGACCCTGACCAAGGACACCGGTCTGGACATCAAGCTGGGCGTGAAGATTGGTGAAATCAAGGCCACCAAGAAGCACGTTACCGTTCACTACGAGCTGAACGGCGAAGCCGTGGCTGCTGAATTCGACAAGCTGATCGTGTCCATCGGTCGCGTACCGAACACCGCTGGTCTGGGTGCGGAAGCCGTTGGCCTGCAACTGGACGAGCGTGGTTTTGTTGCCGTGGACGACCACTGCCACAGCAATCTGCCGGGTATCTGGGCGATTGGCGACGTGGTACGTGGCCCGATGCTGGCACACAAGGCTTCGGAAGAAGGCGTTGCGGTGGCAGAGCGTATCGCCGGCCAGAAGCCGCACGTCGATTTCGGCGTGATTCCGTGGGTGATCTACACCTCGCCGGAAATCGCCTGGGTGGGCAAGACCGAAGAACAGCTCAAGGCTGAAGGCATCGAATACAAGAAGGGTACTTCCGGTTTCGCTGCCAACGGTCGCGCGCTGGGCCTGGGTCAGGCGCAGGGTACGGTCAAGATCCTGGCCGATGCCAAGACCGACCGCATCCTCGGCCTGCACATGATCGGCCCGATGGTGTCCGAGCTGGTGACCGAAGGCGTGGTATCGATGGAGTTCAAGGCCGCCAGTGAAGATCTGGCGCGCATCGTGCACGCCCATCCGAGTCTGTCGGAAGTGGTGCACGAAGCCGCACTGGCTGCCGACAAGCGCGCATTGCACGGCTAATTGCCGTGGGGCCGTGTACAATTCACACGGCCCGAAAGAGGGTATGGGGTAGGACCTGCCGCGAGAACAGGTTCGCCCCGATACATTAGGGTTGAGGAAGCGACCAAGGAATAGAGACGTTGGCCAGACAGGGCCCCGCCATCATTTCCACCGAAAGGAAACCATAGATGAACCTGCACGAATACCAAGCGAAAGAGCTGCTGGCCAAATACGGCTTGCCGGTACAACAGGGCATTCTGGCCACCACGCCGGAAGAAGCCGCTGCCGCTTATGACAAACTGGGCGGCAAGTTTGCCGTCGTCAAGGCCCAGGTGCATGCCGGTGGCCGTGGCAAGGCCGGTGGTGTCAAAGTGGTGAAGAGCCGCGAAGAAGCCGCTGAAGTTGCCAAGAGCCTGATCGGTATCAATCTGGTGACCTACCAGACCGACGCCGCTGGCCAGCCGGTCAACAGCGTGTTGGTGTGCGAAGACATGTACCCGGTACAGCGTGAACTGTACCTGGGCGCCGTAGTGGACCGTGGCAGCCAGCGCGTTGTGTTCATGGTCTCCACCGAAGGCGGCGTGGAAATCGAAAAAGTAGCCGAAGAAACCCCGGAAAAGATCATCAAGATCGAAATCAACCCGCTGGTGGGCATGCAGCCCTTCCAGGCGCGTGATGCCGCCTTTGCCCTGGGTCTGTCCGGTTCGCAAATCGCTGCTTTCAGCAAGCTGATGCTGGGTGCTTACCAGGCTTTCGTGGAAAACGATTTCGCCCTGTTCGAAGTCAACCCGCTGGCGCTGCGTGAAAACGGCGAACTGGCCTGCGTTGATGGCAAGATCAACCTGGACTCCAACGCCCTTTACCGTCACCCGGCCCTGCTGGCACAACGCGACAAGTCGCAGGAAAACGAACGTGAAGTGAAAGCTTCCGAATTCGACCTGAACTACGTGGCGCTGGAAGGCAATATCGGCTGCATGGTAAACGGCGCTGGCCTGGCCATGGCCACCATGGACATCATCAAGCTGAAGGGTGGCCAGCCGGCCAACTTCCTGGACGTGGGTGGTGGTGCCACCAAGGACCGCGTGATTGAAGCCTTCAAGCTGATCCTGGCCGATGATTCGGTCAAGGGCGTGCTGATCAACATCTTCGGCGGCATCGTTCGCTGCGACATGATTGCCGAGGCCATCATCGCCGCCGTGAAGGAAGTAAACGTGACCGTGCCGGTGGTTGTGCGCCTGGAAGGCAACAACGCCGAATTGGGCGCCAAGATTCTGGATGACTCCGGCCTGAAGCTGGTTTCCGCCCAGGGCCTGAACGACGCAGCCGAGAAGATCGTTGCTGCCGTTGCTGCGCTTTAATCACCTGCACCGCATAAGGATTTCAAAATGAGCGTATTGGTAAACAAAGACACCAAAGTGCTGGTGCAAGGTTTCACCGGCAAGAACGGTACCTTCCACGCCGAACAGGCACTGAAGGTTGGCACCAAGGTAGTTGGTGGCGTGACCCCGGGCAAGGGCGGTTCCGAGCATTTGGGCCTGCCGGTGTTCAACACCATGAAGGACGCCGTGCGTCAAACCCAGGCTGATGCCTCGGTCATCTACGTACCGGCAGCTTTTGCCAAGGATTCCATCCTGGAAGCCATCGACAGCGGCGTGAAGCTGATTGTCTGCATCACCGAAGGCGTGCCCACCCTGGACATGCTGTACGTGAAAAAGGCTGTGGACGAAGCCGGCATCCGCCTGATCGGCCCGAACTGCCCGGGTATCATTACCCCGGGTGAGTGCAAGATCGGCATCATGCCGTGGCACATCCACAATCCGGGCCGCATCGGTATCGTGTCCCGTTCCGGCACCCTGACCTACGAAGCCGTGGCACAAACCACCGCGCTGGGTCTGGGTCAGTCCACCTGCATCGGTATCGGCGGCGACCCGATCCCGGGTACCAGCCACATCGACGCCCTGAAACTGTTCCAGGACGATCCGGATACCGACGCCATCGTGATGATCGGTGAAATCGGTGGTACCGCCGAAGAAGAAGCAGCCGAATTTGCCAAGGCCTACGTGACCAAGCCGGTAGTCGGCTACATCGCCGGTGTGACTGCTCCCAAGGGCAAGCGCATGGGCCACGCTGGTGCCATCATCTCTGGCGGCAAGGGTACGGCCGAAGAGAAGTTCAAGGCCTTCGAGCGTGCAGGCATTGCCTACACCCGCAGCCCGGCCGAAATCGGCAAGACCATGTTCGAACTGCTGAAAAGCAAGGGCATGATCTAATCCCTTAGCGGATAGCCGTACACTGAAACGCCACCCTCGGGTGGCGTTTTCTTTTTGCGCTAGAATGCAGCTTTGCCAGTGCCCGCGCTGGCTGAACTGCGCGGCTTCAGCTTGGTCTATCCAGCCCGGCTCCATGATGCAGAAGAAAGGAATGTCATGCGCAAATGGCTATGTCTGCTGGTGTTGCTCACCAGCGCCTGCGGCAGTTTTCCCAGCCGTGAGGGCTATGCCCAGAAGGCTTACTATTGGCAGGGCCGGGATGCCAATGAATTGCTGGCAGTCTGGGGTGCCCCCAGCAAGAGCATGAGCATGCCCAATGGCAACACGCTATATACCTACAGCAAGTCCTATACCCAGCAGCAACCGTATTTTGACAATCGCCGCTTCGAGCCGGGCAGCCGCTTTACCGTGACGGAAAACGGCCAGAGCCGGGTGATCGAAACTCCGGGGCGCTGGGTCTATGACGGCACCAGCGGTGGCGGCATCCAGCACTACAGCTGCACCACCAATTTTGTGGTGAACAGCAAGACCCAGCAGGTGGAGTCAGTCAGCTTTGAGGGTAATGACTGCGTGGCCGTACCGCGCCAGTAAGCCTGCTTACGGCAGCTTCCATTCGCCGCTGCTGCTGAAGGGCAGGCTGGCTACGCCTTGCAAGCCCTCCAGCCGGCCTTGCAACTGGTAGTCGAGCTTGCCCGTGCCATTCACTGCCTTGCCCAGCTGCTTTAGCCAGCTCAGGGTGGAGGTATGGACCCGTACCGTGATCTCGGCTTCGCCCAATGCCGGCACGGCAATCGCCTGATTGCTGAGGCCGCTGGCCAGTCGGTTGCCTGCAACATCCAGATCAAAGCTCAGTCCGCTGGCGCTCAGTGGCAGTGTGTTGGGGTTCTGCAGCCGCAGGGTGACATCGAAGTTCTGTTCCAGCAGGGTGGAGGCGGCCGGATGGATGTCGACCAGGCTGACCTGTGGCTTTTGCAGGCCCAGCGTGCTGCAGCCGACCAGCCACAGGCAAATGAGCAGAGCAAGACATGGTTTCATGTGCATTCCTTGAGTGTTATTGCAGGCCACCCAGTACTTCCTGGGTGACGGCGATCCAGGCGCGGGCCGCATGGGACAGATAGCCGCCTTGCTGCCAGATCAGCGCCAGATGCCAGATCAGCCAGGGGTTGGATACCGGAATCACGTCGTAGAGTTCCCGGTCCAGTCTTTCCACTACCGAACGTGGCAGCAGAGTAACACCCAGCCGCGCGGTAACCAGCTCGACGATAAAGTCCCAGTGTGCGCTGCGGCCAACAATATGCAGCGGCTTGCCCATTTCGTGGAAGGCATGGCTGATGCGGCTGGACAGGGTGAAGTCTTCCGGGTACAGCACGAAGTCCTGGTCGGCGATATCGGGCAGGGTGACCACCGAACGGCCATGCCAGGGCGAGCCGGCCGGTGCCACCAGGCAGAGCGGGTCGCGCACCACGGCAAATTGCTGAAAGATGCTGTTGTCCACCGGCAGCACCGCCACGCCGATTTCCAGTTCGCCGCAACGCACGCTGTTTTCGATGGCCAGCGCGCCGTCTTCCACCATTTTCAGCTCGATGCCGGGATAGCGTTCGCGAAAGGTACTGACCACCGGCGCGAAAAAGGCCACACCCACCATGGGGGGCAGGCCCACCACCAGCTCGCCGCGAGAGAGACCGGCCAGATCGCTCAGCTCGTGCTTGAGCTGGCTCATGGCCGACAGCACATCCAGCCCCCGTTCAAACGCCACCTTGCCAGCATCGCTCAGCCGGAAGCTGCGTCCCTCGCGGATGATCAACGGTGTGCCCAGTTCTTCTTCCAGCTGTTTCACCATCTTGCTGATGGTGGGCTGGGTCACGAACAAGGCTTCCGCTGCCTTGGTGAAACTGTGCCGTTTTACCACTTCGACAAAGTAGCGCAGCGCCCGGACATCCATGATCGATTCCATTTAAGAATGAGTTGGATAATTTTAATTCATTTTTTGAATGAAATGGTGGCGACTATACTCGATTCACGTTTCCTGGTTGCGGAGTGACCGGATCATGAAAAACCTGCCGAACATTGCCGTCAAGCAAAGCCTGTCCACGCTGTCGCAAGTGGTACTGCTCAGTCTGGTGTGGCTGCTGGCCAGCCGCCTGAGCCATTACTTCCTGCCTGCGGTGCCCGCTGGTGTGCTGGGCATGTTCCTGGTATTGGGCGCATTGGCGCTGGGCTGGTTGCCCCTGTCCTGGTGCAAGAGTGGCGCGCGCTGGCTATTGGCCGAGATGTTGCTGTTTTTCATTCCGGCCACGGTTGCCGTGGTGCAGTATCCGCAGTTGCTGGGCAGCATCGGTCTGCGCATCGTGCTGGTGATCCTGTTGTCTACCGTACTGGTGATGACAGTGACTTCGCTGGTGGTGGATGCCGGCTACAAGTTTGAAATCCTGCTGAAGCGTCGCAAGCGACAGCATGGAGTGTCCTGAGATGGAAAACCTGCTGGCTTTTGGCTGTCTGGTGTTGACGCTGGTCTTGTACTGGCTGGCCAAGACGCTGTACCGCCGTACTGGCAACTGGTGGAGCGCACCATTGCTGGCGGTTCCCTTGCTGGTGATTGGCGCTGTGGTGGCCGGGCATATTCCCTACCACACCTATTTTCAGGATACGCACTGGCTGAGCTGGTTGCTTGGCCCGGCTACGGTAGCGTTTGCCATCCCGATTTACGAGCAGCGCCAGGTTATCCGCAAGCATGCGCTGTCGCTCAGTTGCGGTGTGCTGGTGGCGATGCCGGTGGCGGTATTGAGTTCGGTGTGGCTGGCGCGGGCTTTTGGTTTGTCCGAGCTGCTGCAGAAAAGCCTGGCACCACGGTCGATCAGTACACCGTTTGCCATGGCGACGGCATCCAGCATCGGTGCCTCGCCCGACCTGACTGCCGTGTTCGTGGTGATTACCGGTGTAGCCGGGATGCTGCTGGGTGAATTGATGCTGATGCTGCTGCCGCTGCGGTCGCGTCTGGCCAAAGGGGCCTTGCTGGGTGCTGCCGCACATGGTGCCGGCACCGCCAAGGCCAATGAGCTGGGAGCGGAAGAAGGCGTGGTAGCCAGCCTGACCATGATGCTGGGTGGCATTGCCACGGTGTTTGCCGCGCCATTGATTGCCTGGTTCGTCTAATACAGAGCGGACCCAAGATTTCTCTGTAGTAAGCCCATGCCATCGGGAGTGGTGTGTGGTGTCTCTCCTCTTGTTGTACTCCCATACGAGCGTTGTTCGGGCTGACCCTATCCGGTCAGCCCATTTTTTTGCCTATTGTCCGCCCCTTATAGCAAAACACCCGGTATGGCCGGGTGTGGTGGTGTGAGGCTGTTTGCGCCTGACTATGCCGCCTGGTCCGGCGTAATCAGCACTTCGACCCGGCGGTTCTTGCTGCGGCCTTCTATGGTGGCATTGCTGGCTACCGGCTGGCTGGGGCCAAAACCCATGGTGCGAATACGCACGGTGTTGACGCCCTTGGTTGCCAACTGGTCGGTAACGGCCTGGGCGCGCTTCTCGGACAGGGTCTGGTTATAAGCTGCCGGCCCCGTGCTGTCGGTGTGCCCGGCGACGGTAATGCTGGTGTCGGTGTACTGCACCAGCACGGCGGCGATATCGCTCAGCGGCTGCTGCGCGGCGCTACCCAGCTGGAAGCTGTTGGTGGCAAAGGTGACGTTGTCCGGCAGCGACAGCTTGATCTGATTGCCTACGCGCTCAACACCAATTCTGGTGTTGGCCAGTTTTTCCCGCAGTTTCTTTTCCTGATTGTCCATATACGCACCAACGCCAGCACCGATGGCACCGCAGGCCAGTGCCGAGTTGCGGGCGCCGACGCTGCCGTGGGTGGCGGCACCGATCAGGCCGCAGGTCACCGCACCGCCAATGCCGTACAGCGCAGCCTTGTTGATTTCGGTCTGACCGGTTTGCGGGTTGGTGGTGCAGGCACTGGTAGCGATAGCCAGCACCAGCGTACACAGCATGGCTGGCTGCGACAGGCGATTCATCATCAAAACATCTCCGGAAGCTGAACAGTCATGATGGCCGCGCGGGCGCATCATGCTGCAAAGCAGGCATTCTAATACGGGCAAGCTGCCAGGGGATGAAATGTTGGTCGGGTAGACCGTGACAGGGTCTCAGGCAAAAGTATCGACCGCCCGGCCCTTGCTGCTGGCCTGCGGGTTGGCGATGGCGGCAAAAATCGCCTTGGCGGTATCGATGGCGGGGTTGTGCTGGGCTTGCTGCAGTTGCTGTTGCTGCTGTTTGTCGATTTCGGACTGGGCTTGCTGTGCCATTTGTTCGGCTGCGGCCGCCACGGCACGGTCCTGGCCGGAAGGGTCGGTCGGGGCGAGCGCCGCTGCAGCCACCTGTCTGGCATTGCGCAGCGTTTCCTCTGGGCTTTGTCCACCGGCCAGCCGGATGCTGACTTCACCGCCTATGGCATATTGCTTGCCATCGGGGCCTTCCTGATAGCTGTAGCTGGCCCCGCCACTGACCAGAGCGCCACCGGTCGCCATGTGGGCTTGCTCGTGCTGGCGGACATCGGTATCACGCGAGCGCAATTCATCCAGCTGCTTTTGCTGGTCGGGGCTGAGGGTCTGACCGCTGTAAATGGCGGAAGGGGAGGGTGGTGTCACGCCAGGTACCGGGGTGGCAATCGCGGCCATGCGCGCCGCCGTGCACGTCGGGCAGCTGCATGCCGGGCCGTGTTGCAGCCCGCTGCTGATTGGGTAGCCAGTGCTGGCGGAGAGGGAAGAAATGCTCATGATTTGCACCATCCTGAACATTTTCAGTGTAGTGCATGGTGCTGTTCGATTCATTGAATAAAAAGATTATTTGCTGGGTTTTTCAAGAGCTTGTGGCTTGTCTGCATGATGGGTAAGGGCCAGACCAACTCCCGCATTGCTGCGGCAAGGTGGCTATGGTTTCTGGCCGGTCAGCATGGCTGCTTGGCGTATGGGCCGCATGTCGAACGCGACACTGCGCAGTGGCTGCGGCAGAATGGCGGAACATTGCTTAAGTTCGATCCAGCCAGAGCACGCCATTGGGCTAAGCGCTGGACACAAGGCATTGGCTCGCTATGCGTGATGCCACCACAATGAATAACGGTAAGGAAAGCAGGGATATGCAAGATCAGGCAGCACAGGAAAACCAGCGTGAACTGGTGATGTCGGTATTGATGATGCCGGACATGGCCAATTTTTCCGGCAATGTGCACGGCGGTGTGTTGCTCAAGCTGCTGGACCAGGTGGCGTACGCCTGTGCCAGCCGCTATGCCGGGCGCTATGTGGTGACCCTGTCGGTAGACCAGGTGCTGTTCAAGCAGCCTATCCATGTGGGCGAACTGGTTACCTTCATGGCCAGCGTCAACCATGTTGGCCGCACTTCGATGGAGATCGGCATCAAGGTGGTGGCCGAGGATATCCAGCGGCGCAGTGTGCGCCATACCAATAGCTGCTACTTCACCATGGTGGCCTTTGAAGATGGCAAGGCGGTGGCCGTGCCGCCATTGAGCCTGGACACCGACGAGCAGAAAAAGCGCTTCCGCGATGCCGAGATCCGCAAGAAGCTGCGCATGGAAGCCCAGCAAAAAACCAGCGATCCCTGCTGAGCGGGTAGAATGCCGGCTTTGTCCTGCTGGTGTTTCTGGCCATGTTTACCCTGCTGCATACCGACCCACGTTTTTACCTGATCAACAAGCATGCCGGCGTCAGCTTTCATCGCGAGGGCGAAGAGGCCGGCCTGCTGGAGGGCGTGCGGTCGGCCTTGCAGGACGAGGCGCTGTGGCCGGTGCACCGGCTGGATCGCATTACCTCGGGGCTGATCCTGCTTGCCCGTTCCAGTGAGGTGGCCAGCCAACTGGGGGCAGCCTTTGCCGCGCATCAGGTGGAGAAATATTATCTGGCGCTGTCAGATCGCAAGCCGCAGAAAAAACAGGGGCTGATCAAGGGCGATATGGACAAGGGCCGTGGTGGGGCGTGGCGGCTGCTGGGCAGTCAGGCCAATCCGGCGATTACCCAGTTTTTCAGCTTTTCGGTACAGCCCGGTCTGCGCCTGTTCCTGTTGCGGCCACATAGTGGCAAGACCCATCAGCTGCGCGTGGCGCTGAAATCGCAATCGGCACCGATTCTGGGAGACACCCTGTATGGCGGCAGCGCGGCAGATCGTGGTTATCTGCATGCCTATGCGCTGCGCTTCAGTCTTGATGGCGACGATTTCGCCTTTGTCTGCCCGCCGGAGCAGGGTGAGCAGTTTGTCAGCCCGGCCTTGCAGGCCTGCATGGCCCGCGAGGTCGCTACTCCGTGGGCGCTGGCCTGGCCCCGGCTTTAATTCCTGAATTTCCCCAGCTGTACACCCGCTTCGCGGCAGGCATCGGCAAAAGCTGTGCTGCCCAGATGGCAGTATTCCACAGCACGGGCAGCGGCGATCCGGTCGCTGGCATCGTCTGCCGGCAGGCCGGGGTGACACATCATCAGGCCACCATCCGGGCAGGCGTTCAGCCATTGCTGCATCAGCGTGGCAAAACCGGCTTCCGCTTGTAGCGCATACAAGCCGGCAAACCAGCGATTGCACACCAGCCCGTGCTGGCTAGCCGCCTGGGCAAAGCCGCGACATACCATTTGCAATACCACAGCCTTCAGACGGCTGTCGCCGGGATGGCCCAAGTGGTCCGGTGCGCGCAGATAGGGCTTGCGGCTGTCTGTCCAGCGCAGGGCGATGGCAGCGAACAGGGCGTCGCGCACTACCGGCAGCGCATGCACATGCTGGTGGCCATCGATAAAGTCCGGCAGGCGTCCAAAGTGCTGGCTGAACAGGTCGATCTGTTGCAGCAGGCTGTCCAGCAAGGTCTGATACGGCAGGCAGCGCAGCTGGCTGAGCAGCAGCCAGTGCGACAAGGGCTTGATCAGCTGCCGCTCGCGGGCGAAATCATGGGTGAGATTGAAATGCAGGCCGATGTCGGCTTGCTGCTGCAGCTCGGACAGTGGCGCGGCGAGGCCGGGCCAGTGCGGCGACTGCGTCATCACGCTGGTGGCCGACAGCCGGCCAGCCTGCAGCAGGTCGAGAATGCCCTGGCTGATGGCCGGTGACTGGGCGAAGTCATCCGCACACAGGGTGAGGCGACGTGTGCTCATGCCGGCTGTGCCTTGCCCGAGAAAGCCCACAGCTTGCTCAGGACAAAGGTGAACACGGCCACGCTGCCCAGCACGATCAGCAAGGCGATACGGTAATCCAGCGCAGTAAAGTGCAAGAGCAGGAAATACATGGCTTCGTTCAGGGCAAAGCTGAGGCAGGACACCATGAAGAAGCGTGGCAAGGCCTGGCGATGCGGCACATGGCCGGCTTCGAAGGTTTTATGGCGATGTCCCCAGTAGCTGATCTGGAAGGCCAGCAGAAAGGCGACAATATTGGCCAGCAGCGGCGGCAGGCCGGCGGGTACCAGCAGGCAGGCCACCAGCAGGAAATGCACCAGCATGGCACTGACGCCGACCACGCCAAACCAGAACAGCTCGCGCTTCATGGCTTGTCCTGTTCGGCGCGGCTGACGCGGCTGAGCAGATAAATGGGGCGCTGCTTCACTTCGCTGAAGATGCGGCCGATGTACTCGCCCAGAATGCCGATGGACAGCAGCTGCACCCCGCCAAGAAAGGAAATGGCCACGGCCAGCGTCGGCCAGCCTGGCTGGTCGTTACCGAACAGCAGGGTGTGAATCAGCTCCCAGCTGGCATACAGAATGGAGGCCAGCGAGATGGCGCTGCCAATCAGCGTCCATATCCGCAGCGGTACATTGGAGAAGGCGGTCAGACCGGTCAGCCCCAGATTGAGCAGGCTGAAGAAGTTGAAGCTGCTCTTGCCGGCCCGGCGTTCCTCGGTATGGGTTTCCACCGGCAACTGGGTAAAGCCTACCCAGTTATACAGGCCCTTCATGAAGCGGTTGCGCTCCGGCATCTGGCGCAGGGCATCCAGCACGCAGCGGTCCATTACACGGAAGTCCTGGGTGTTTTCCGGAATCTTGTGCCGCGCCCCGCTGTTGAGCAGGGTATAGAACACGCGGGTAAACAGCCGCTTGCCCAGGGTTTCGTTATCGCGACTGGAGCGCACGCTATAGACCATGTCGTAGCCGGCGCGCCATTGTCGCAGGAACTCCGGCACCATTTCCGGCGGATGCTGGAAATCGCTGTCGATCAGCACCGCCACATCGCCGTGGGCATGGTCGATGCCGGCGGTGAGCGCCAGTTCCTTGCCGAAATTGCGGGACAGCTGCAGCAGGGTGACCGGCAGTAGTTCAATCTGGCTCATCACCTGCTGTACGGTGTCGTCGCGGCTGCCGTCATCCACCACGATGAATTCATGGCGAAAGCCGGCCTCGCTCAGCAAGCCATGCAGGGTCTGCAGCATGGGAACGATGTTTTCGCTCTCGTTGTAAGCCGGCAAGATGCAGCTGACCAGCGGGTCGGCCGGGCGGTCTGCGGCGCGCTGCTGCAGCAGATAAGGTGGTACGAAGGCGCGGGGTGGCGTAGCGGTCATCGGCGTCTCCTGGCTTGTCATGGTGTGGCGTCGGCGCCCTTGGCGCGTAACAGCAACATGTGGTCTTTCATCACTTCAAAGCTGGCCACCGGCTGGAAGCGGGCGGCCACAGCAGCCGGAAGGCTGGGCAGATCGCGCTGCTCGGTGACGATGAAGCGGTTGTGCGGGGCGGCCAGCAGCTGCAGTAGCTCAGCCGGCTTGTTGGTGGTGACCACCTTGCCCTCGCTGTAGAACTCGGCTGAAAACTCGCGGCGGCTATCCCAGTAGATCAGCTTGCTGCCGGCAGCCGGGTGTTGCTGCTGCCAGGCTGTGATGACCTGCTGCTGGGTGCGGAAGTAACGTTGCCCCTGGCTCCATTGCAGGCCGACAGCAATCAGCAACAGCAGCCCGGAGGCCAGTGCCAGCCAGGGCAGGCTGCTGCCCTGTTGTGGCTGGCGTCCAGCTTGCCACAGCGTGGCAAACAGCAAGGCACAACCTGGCAGCATGGGCAGCGGATAGGGGAAGATGATATTGCCGGAGATGGTGAAGAACAGCAGCGTCATCAGGCTCCACAGCAGCACATACAGCCGCCAGCCGTCGCCATCCTTGCTCAGGCCGAGTGCCTGCTTGCCATGGCGTGCCAGCCAGACCAGCATGGCCAGCGACCACGGGAAGATCGCCCCCAGCCAGTACAGCCAGATCATGCCGCGCGGCGTCGCGTGGGCATAGCCGTACTTGTCGCCCTTCCAGCCGGGGTCGAGAAAGCGGCTGACATGCTCGCCCATGATGAAGTAATTGAGAAAGCCGGGAGTGCGGTATTCCGCCAGCAGATACCAGGGCAGGGCAATGGCCAGCATCAGCAGGCTGCCGCTGATCCACGGCAGGCGCTGCCACAGGGCTTTCCAGTCATTACGCAGCAAGGTCCAGACAAAAATCGGCATGCCGACCAGTACGATGGCCAGCGGTCCCTTGGCCAGCAGGCCCAGACCAAGGCCAACGAAAAACAGGTAGTTCCACAGCTTGCCGCGTCCTTGCATGGCATGCCAGAAGGCTAGTTGGGACAGTGCCACGCAGAACATCAGAGCCGGATCGGTCATGACGGTGCCGGCCGCACCGAAGAACAGCAGGCTGCCGGCCAGAATCAGGATAGAGGCGAGTGCCGCATCGCGCCCCAGGCGCTGACGGGCGGCATCGGCCACCAGCCACAGTACCGCCAGTGACAGCAGTAATGCGGGCAGGCGGGCGGCAAGCGGATTCACACCGAATAGCCCCATGCTGGCGGCCGAGGTCCAGGTGGATAGCGGCGGTTTGGCCCAGAACGGTATGCCGTAGTCGTGCCACAGCGTGACCCAGTTGCCAGTTTCCAGCATCTTGCGGGCGATTTCGGCGTAGCGCGCTTCGGTGGTGTCGGTCAGTGGAATGGCCCACATCGCCAGCAGGCGAATCAGCAGCAGGGCAAACAGTGCATAGGTGGCAAATCGCTGCCAGCGGGTATCGGAGGACGGTCTCATGTAGTCCAGTCAGCACGCCGCAGGGCGGCCGGGGAAGTCGGAAAAAACCCGCACAGCTTACCATGCCCGCCTTGTTTTAGTCTTAAGCGCCGCCGTCCGCCCATGCAAAAACGCCGCCCTGAGGCGGCGTTTCAAGATGGCAGGCCAGCTTGGCCCAGCATGGATTTACTGCAGGCCGTGCATCATTTTCTTCAGCTTGCTCGACAGCAGGAACAGAATCAGCGAACCGACCCCCGCCATGGCGACGAACACCATGAAAAAGTCATGCAGATTGTTGATGCTGTAGCCCAGCAGGTGCGGGGCCGGCTTGGTCGGGTCCGGATAGAGTTCGGACAGTGTGCCGGCCAGCTTGTTGGCGGCGGCATTGGACAGGAACCAGATACCCATCATCAGGCTGGTAAAGCGTGCGGGCGACAATTTGACCACCAGCGACAGGCCGATGGGCGACAGGCACAGCTCACCAAAGGTGTGCAGCATATAGAGGCTGACCAGCCACAGCATGCTGACCTTGACGCCGGGTTCCAGCCCATCCACGCCAAAGGCGATGACCAGATAGCCAATCGCCAGGAACAGCAGGCCGCAGGCCATCTTGACCGGCGAGGTCGGCTCGCGGCCCTGCTTGCCCAGCATGGTCCACAGCATGGCGAACAAGGGGGCGAAGATCACGACCGAGATCGGGTTGATCGACTGGAAGTAAGAGGCGGGGACGGTAAAGCCCAGCAGGCTGCGATTGGTCTGTTCTTCGGCAAAGAAGGTGAGCGAGGCACCGGCCTGTTCGAAGGCGGACCAGAAGAAGATGACAAAGGCTGACACGATCAGGATGACGGCCAGACGCTCTTTTTCCACCCGGGTCAGCGGTGCATGCACCACTTTTTCACCGCTGGCGTGGTGACGTGCCGGTGCCATGCCGATGGGTTTGCCCTCTGGGGTGACCAGGTATTTGTTCTTGAACAGGCTGAATACCAGCAGGCTCAGCAGCATGCCGAAGCCCGCTGCCATGAAGCCCCATTTGAAGTCGCCCGGATGACCGGTGTCGCCCAGCGTGCCGCAGATCAGCGGGGCCATCAGCGAACCGGCATTGATGCCCATGTAGAAAATGGTAAAGGCCGAATCCACCCGCTTGTCGTCCGGTGCATACAGCTGGCCCACCATGGAGGAAATATTCGGCTTGAACAGGCCATTGCCGGCAATCAGCAGGCCCAGGCCACCGTACAGCAGCCAGGAAGCCATCGGTACATTGCTGTCGTGCAGGTTGCCAGAGAAGAACAGCATGAACTGGCCACAAGCCATCAGCACGCCGCCAGCCAGAATGGAGCGGCGATTACCCCAGTAGCGGTCGGCGATATAACCGCCGATCAGCGGTGTAAGATAAACCAGCCCGGTATAGGTACCATAGATGTCGGCGGCGTGTGCCTTGTCGAACATCAGGGCCTTGATCATGAACAGGACAAAGATGGCGCGCATGCCGTAGTAGCTGAAGCGCTCCCACATCTCCGTGACAAAGAGCAGGTACAGCCCTTTGGGGTGGGATCTGGAGGTCATAAAGATTTCCTTGTGTAGCTGGGGAAGTCACTCTGCGGTGACGTGTTGTAGTGTTTTATTGCCAGTTTTTCTGGCAGGCGGCGATAGTAGCGACAAAATCTACAGTTGTGGAAGATTTATTTGCGGATTACTGCTCTTGTTGGTGATTATAAGGTTATTCGAATATTCTATGTTTGATATTAGGCAAGTATTTCAATCGAAAGGAAATTTCATGCTGAAAAAGTGGCTGATCACCCTGTTGCTGCTGTCTGGCCTGACCGGCTGCGGCTACAACACCATGCAGACCCAGGACGAGGCTGCCAATGCGGCCTGGTCGGAAGTCGTCAACCAGTACCAGCGCCGGGCCGACCTGATCCCCAATCTGGTCAACACGGTGAAAGGCTACGCCAGCCATGAAAAAGACGTGCTGACCCAAGTGACGGCAGCGCGCTCGCGGGTGGGCAGCATCCAGCTGGATGCCAGTACCGCGACCGACCCGAAAAAGCTGAATGATTACGCAGCGGCGCAACAGCAGCTGGGCTCGGCGCTATCGCGCTTGCTGGTAGTGTCGGAAAACTATCCGCAGTTGAAAGCCGACGGTGCCTTCCGTGATTTGCAGGCCCAGCTGGAGGGCACGGAAAACCGTATTGCGCTGGCGCGCAAACGCTATATCGATGCCATCCAGTCGTATAACAGCACGGTGCGTACTTTCCCCGGCAACCTGACGGCCATGGCCTTCGGCCTGAAAACACGGCCGAACTTTACCGTGGAGAACGAGAAAGCCATTGCGGCAGCGCCGGCCGTGAGCTTCGGTCAGCCTGCTTCGGCCGGGCAGTAAACATGCGGCCCCTGTTCTGGTGTTTGTTATGGCTATGCACTGCTGTGCTGGGCTCGCTTGTGCTGGGATCACTTGCCTTGGCACAGCAGCCCTTGCCTGCGCCCAGCGCGCCCTTGATTGATACGGCGGGTTTCCTGAGCGCGAGCGAACAGCAGCAGCTCAAGCAGCAATTGCTCGATTTTCACCAGCAGCAGGGTAGCCAGCTGGCGGTGCTGATCGTGCCGAGCATCGCCCCGGAGACGCCCTTCGATTACGGCACTCGTGTGATGGAAAGCTGGAAGCTGGGCCGCAAGGGTGTGGATGATGGTGTGTTGTTGCTGATCGTGGCCAATGAACACCAGACACAGCTGCTGGTGGGGCGTGGGCTGGAAGGGCCGATTCCGGACGCAGTGGCAAAGCGCATTCTGCAGGACACGCTCAAACCCAAATTGCAGGCAGGGCAAAGGCTGGAGGGCATCATGCTGGCGGTCGGGCAGATCGAGGGCCTGATCAAGGGTGAAGCTTTGCCTCCCCCCAAATCCACGACCCATGCTGCCGGCAGCATCGAGGACAATCTTCCCCTGCTGGGCTTTATCGCCCTGTTTGGCGGTGGTGTGCTCACCCGGATGTTTGGCCGGCTGATCGGTAGCTTTATTGCCGGTTGTGCAGCCATCGTGCTGACCTTGTTACTGGGCGGCGGCGTGTTGCTGGCTTTGCTCTCCGGCGTGCTGGCTGCGGTATTTGCCCTGTTGCTGGGCAGTCACGGCATTGTGTTGGGAGGCGGCGGCGGAGGAGGCTGGGGCGGTGGCGGTGGCCGCAGTGGCGGCGGCTGGTCGGGCGGCGGTGGTGATTTTGGTGGCGGTGGTGCTTCGGGGAACTGGTGATGAGGCATTGGAAAAAAGCATGGCAAAACCTGCGCAGCACCGGCTGGCAGGCTCGGCGATTGTTTCCGCAAGCCAGTGTGCAGCAACTGGAGCAGCAGATTGCCTTGTCCGAGCGCGAACATGCCGGACAGCTGCGCTTTGTGCTGGAGTCGGCACTGGACTGGCAGCTGGCCTTGCACGGCATGACAGCGCGTGAGCGCGCCTTGCAATGGTTTGGCCAGTTGCGTATCTGGGATACCGAGCACAATAGTGGGGTGCTGGTGTATGTCCTGCTGGCAGAGCGGCGCATCGAAATCATTGCCGACCGTGGCATAGACCGCCGGGTGCCAGCACAAGCCTGGCAGGACATTTGCGCCGGCATGCAGCAGTCGTTTGCGGTGGGTGATTATATGGATGGTTTGCAGCAGGGCTTGTGGCGCATTCATGCTCTGCTCATCGTGCATGCTCCGGCACATGGGCCGCACGCTAATGAGCTGCCGGATACGGTGATCGTGCGCTGAGTGCTGGCGCAGTACCGGCCGGATGCCGGTGAAGCTGTCTGGGTGGCCGGTTGACAATTTTCTTGCCGGCCGCAATGGCTGGTAGTAATCTGGCTCCGCCATCCGGCTCTGATTTTTACTAAGGTGTTGTTGCATGAACACGTTGGCATGCTTGAACCGGGCGGCTGCCAACCACGGCAGCCTGCCGAAAAACTGGTTTACTCTCGATATCGTGCTGGCCTACGACTTCCCCCGTCGTTGATCTCCCCACGTAGCGGCTCCGCGCCAGCTACGTTCTGTTGCATTCATTCTTTATATTCTGAATTGACAGCTTTGGCCTTGTTGCGTCCAGATCACTGCCCTGGCGGGTAGTCGTCTGTGGCTTATGCATGCGGCCAGGGCAGGGAGTATCACGCATGGCACGTCGCATTCCTGAACCGTTCCGCATCAAAATGGTTGAACCGATCAAACAAACCACCCCTGAATATCGCCGTAGCGCACTGGCCGAGGCAGGCTGGAACCCTTTCCTGTTGCGTGGCGAAGATGTCTATATCGACCTGCTGACCGATAGCGGCACCGGTGCCATGTCAGACCGGCAATGGGCCGGGTTGATGATGGGAGACGAGGCCTATGCCGGCAGCCGCAATTATTTTCATCTGGCCGATACCGTCAGGGAGTTGTTCGGCTATCAGCACACCATTCCTACGCACCAGGGCCGTGGTGCGGAGCAGATTCTGTTCCCCGAATTGGTCAAGCGCTGCCGTGGCAGCCAGCCGGTGTTTATTTCCAATTACCATTTTGATACCACCAAGGCGCATGTCGAAATTGCCGGTGCCCGTGCCATCAATGTGCTGACGCCGCACGCGCTGGATACCGAAACCGCTTATGACTGGAAAGGGGATTTCGACCTGCCGCGTCTGGCCGAGGTCATTGCCAGCGAAGGGGCCGAGAATATTGCCGGGCTGATCATTACGGTGACCTGCAATAGCGCCGGCGGCCAGCCGGTTTCCATGCCGAATATGCGTGCGGCCAGTGCGCTGGCGCGCCAGCATGGCATCCCGGTGATTATCGATGCGGCCCGTTTTGCCGAAAATGCCTGGTTTATCCGTCAGCGCGATCCGGACTACGCCGGTCAGTCCATTGAAGCCATCGTGATGGAAATGTTTGGCTATGGTGACATGCTGACCATGTCGGCCAAGAAAGACGGACTGGTGAATATCGGTGGCCTGTGCTGCTTCAAGGACGATGCCGATCTCTTCCGTGCGGTGCAGGTACGCTGTGTGCCGATGGAGGGCTTTGTTACCTACGGTGGCCTGGCCGGCCGCGATATGGAGGCGCTGGCCATTGGCTTGAAAGAGGGGCTTGATCCGGCATATCTGACCTATCGCATCGGCCAGGTGGAGTATCTGGGCGAACGGCTGCGCGAAGGTGGTGTGCCCATCCAGTACCCGACTGGTGGCCATGCGGTGTTTGTCGATGCCAAGCGCCTGCTGCCGCATATTCCGGCTGCACAGTTTCCGGCACATGTACTGGCGTGTGAGCTGTATCTGGAGGGTGGGGTACGCGGGGTGGAGATCGGTTCGCTGCTGCTGGGGCGCAATCCGCAAACCGGCGAGCAGGAAGCCTCTCCGCTGGAACTGCTGCGGCTGACCATTCCGCGCCGGGTGTATACCAACGACCACATGGACTACATCGCCGACTGCCTGATCGAAGTCAAACAGCGTGCCGCCAGCATGCGTGGCCTGACCTTTGAATATGAACCGCCCATCCTGCGTCATTTCATGGCCCGGTTGAAGCCGCTGGCCTGATCGCTATCGCAATAAAAAATGGCTGCCATTGGCAGCCATTTTCTTGGTGTGGCTAGTCGAGCCTACTTGATCAATTCCACTTGCAGCTGTGGCATGCCGCTGCTGAAAGCATTGACCCGGCTGGTGTTTTGCAGTCGCAGTTCACCGTCGACATACACCTGGGCCTGCAGGCTGTAACTGCCGCCACTTTGGATGGCGTGCTTGTCATAGCACAGCGAGAAGGCCAGCGGGAAGGCTTTGGGCTTTTCCAGTGTCTGCTCTGCCAGCAGACGTGCCGGCGCATCAGCCTGGCCATTGTCGTCCAGCAGTCGTACCCGGACCAGTGTGGTGGCCAGCGGCAGCTTCAACGACGGTGCTTTGAGCACCACGCTGCCGTTGAGGTATTGCGGCTGATAGCCATGGCTGGCACAGCCAGCCAGCACGGCCAGCAGGCCGGCTGCCAGCAAGCTACGCCGTGTGCTACGGCCCATCATTCCACGGCCTCCAGCTTGGGTTTGCCCAGCATCACCACCGGGCCTTGTTCCGGCTTCCATTCCGCCTGTACCCGCCACTGATTGCCCTTGTCTTCCAGCTGTGCATACCAGTGATTGGCCTTGACCAGATCCTTGGCAAAGCTGCCGCTGTACTGATTGGCGGCAATCTTGTGCATGTCGGCGGCCACGTCGTAATCATCCTGCGCCGGGTGAATCAGCTTCAGGATCAGCACATCCGGCAGGGCCTGCTTGCTGGTGGTGTTGACGGTGACGCTGCGGCCATCGCTGCTGAACATGACCTGGGCCGTAATGCCCATGGCGGCTGCGGCCGTGTTGCGACGCAGTTCCATATTGATGGCCTTGCCCTTGTTGTAGTAGTCGTCGGTTACCAGGCCATCATCGGTCTTGATGGCGGTGGTGATGTAAAGCGAACCGACGATGACGGCAGCCAGTGGAAAGCTGATCAAAAACCATACCCAGGGCTCTTTATACCAGGGGCGGGAAACAGGACTGCTCAGTTGCATGACTTACTCTCCGATGAAGCTGGATTTTTCTTCCACATGCAGAACCGGGCTGCTGACCGTTTCTACCTTGAAGTGGATCTCGTGGCTGCCCTTGGTGGCAACCTGGGGATCGGCCTGCACGCGAACACCGAAGCTTTCGGTTTCAGTTGCCTTCACCTTGAGGTGCTTGCTGTCGCTTTGCAGCTTCAGGTCGGGCATGCCGTCTACCGAGATTTTAAACTCTTGATCGCGTTCTGTGGTGTTGATGATCTTGATGGTATAGGCATTTTCCAGCAGGCCGGCATCGGTCTCTTTCACCAGCGAGGCACGGTCACGCAAGATGTCCACCTTGAAGGGTTTGCGCATGGCCAGTGAACCCAGTGCAGCACCCAATACAATCAGCAGCACCACCGTGTACATGATCACACGCGGGCGGCGCAGGTGTTTGACGATGTCTTTTTCCGGGTATTTGCCTTCCAGCGCGTTTTCCGTGGTGTAACGGATCAGGCCGCGCGGGTAGCCCACCTTGTCCATCACTTCGTCACAGGCATCGATACAGGCGGCACAGCCGATGCATTCGTATTGCAGGCCGTTGCGAATGTCGATGCCAACCGGGCAGACCTGTACGCAGATGCCGCAGTTGACGCAGGAACCGAGGCCTTGCTGCTTGAAGTCGACGCCTTTTTTGCGGGCACCACGCGGTTCACCACGGGCTTCGTCATAGGAGATGATCAGGGTGTCGGCATCGAACATCACGCTCTGGAAGCGGGCATAGGGGCACATATACTTGCACACTTGCTCGCGCATGAAGCCGGCCAGCAGGTAGGTGAATCCGGCATAGAAGAAGATCCAGAAGCTTTCCCACGGGCCATAGTCGAAGGTGGGCATGGCCTTGACCAGATCGCGGATGGGGGTGAAATAACCCACCAGCGAGAAGCCGGTCCACAGGCAGAACAGAATCATCAATGCGTGTTTGGTGAGTTTGAGCCTGATCTTGCGCAGGCTCATCGGGGCATTGTCCAGCTTGATGCGCTTGTTGCGGTCGCCTTCCACCCATTGCTCAATCCACAGCATGATCTCGGTGTAGACGGTTTGCGGACAGGAGTAGCCACACCACAGGCGGCCGGCAATGGTGGTCCAGACAAACAGACCAAAGGCACAGCTCATGAGCAGGGCGGCGAGGTAAACGAAGTCCTGCGGCCAGATGGTCAGGCCAAAGATATAGAACTTGCGGTTCACCATGTCGAAGAACAGCGCCTGCCGGCCATTCCAGGTCAGCCAGGGCAGGCCCAGGAAGGCCAGTTGGGTGCCGAGTACGAAAAGAATACGCCAGTTGTTGAAGATCCCTTTGACGCTACGCGGGTAGATCTTTTTTTGTGCCTCGTACAAGGACACGGTTTCCGGAGCGGCCTTGTGGGAGGGGGGAGTGTGTTCTACTTTGACCGGTATATCTTTGAGCGAATCAGACATGGTGTTTCCCTGAAGAGGATTTCGCAAAGTTCACTCTCAACATGGACTTTGCGCAAGCCTCTTGCCAGCTTTTTCATTATACCGAATTATATATTAATTGTCATAAAGCATACTGCCCGCTTGCGCGGGCAGTATGTCAGCTAAGGCTTACTGCGCCTTGGCGTTGTTGGACAGGCCCCATACATAGGCTGCCAGCAAGTGAACCTTGCCATCGCCCAGGAAGTCCTTCCAGGCCGGCATCTGGTTGTTGCGACCATTGGTGATGGTCTCGATGATGGTCTTTTCAGTACCACCATACAGCCAGATGTTGTCGGTCAGGTTAGGTGCACCCAGTTGCTGGTTACCCTTGCCATCCGGGCCGTGGCAGGCCGCGCAGATGGTGGCAAAGGTTTCCTTGCCACGGCTGGCGCGTTCGGCATCATGCTTCTTGCCGGACAGCGACATCACGTAGTTGGCGGCATCCTTGACCTTCTCTTCACCCAGTGCAGCACCCCAAGCCGGCATCTGGCCATGGCGACCAGCCTGAATGGTGGTTTCGATGGTTTTCGCATCGCCACCCCACAGCCAGTCGTTGTCGGTCAGGTTCGGGAAGCCCTTGGCTCCGCGTGCATCAGAGCCGTGGCACTGTACGCAGTAGGTCTGGAACAGGCGCTTGCCCATTTCCTGTGCCTTGGGATCAGCCGCAACGGCCTTCAGATCCTGTTTCAGGTAGTTGTCGTACAGGGGCTGGTATTTGGCTTCGGCTTGTGCGCGTTCTTCCTTGTACTGACCAACGGAAGTCCAGCCACGAATACCTTGCCATTTGCCCAGGCCCGGGTAGAGCACCAGATAGCAGGCACCGAAGATCAGCGTGATGTAGAACATCAGCATCCACCAGCGCGGCAGAGGATGGTTGTACTCCTCCAGATCGCCATCCCATACATGACCCATGGTCTTGACCTGCTCACCCTTGTTGACCGTGGTCTTGGATTGGGTGAACAACAGCAGGGACAGGCCAACAAAACCTGCAACCACGATGGCCGTGATCCAGATGCCCCAGAAATCGCTTACGAAATCACTCATTGTTTTGCTCCGTTAGAAGCCGACTCATGGTTATCGGCCTCCTGCACCTTGTCGTCGTCGAGAAAGGGCACATTGGCCGCTTCATCGTACCGGTTCTTTGAGCGCCTGCTGTAGGCAATGAACAACACCAGAATAAAGAAGGTGAAGCACATTACGGTGAAGGCAGAGCGCCCAATCGTTACCCAGTCCATGACTTAGCGAACGTTCTTCAGTGCAAGACCCAAGCCCTGCAGGTATGCAATCAGGGCATCCATTTCCGACTTGCCTTCGACCTGAGCCTTGGCTTCGGCGATATCCTTGTCGGTATAGGGAACGCCTACGCTGCGCAGCGCTTCCATTTTCTTCGGCATGATTTCGGCGTCAGCCAGGTTCTTGGACAGCCACGGGAAGGCCGGCATGTTGGATTCCGGTACCACGTCACGCGGATTGGTCAGGTGAACACGGTGCCATTCGTCGGAATAGCGACCGCCTACACGAGCCAGGTCCGGACCGGTACGCTTGGAGCCCCACTGGAAGGGGTGGTCGTAGACCGACTCGCCCGCAACGGAGTAGTGACCATAGCGCTCGGTTTCGGCGCGGAAGGGACGGATCATCTGGGAGTGGCAGTTGTAGCAGCCTTCACGGATGTAGATGTCACGGCCAGCCAGTTGCAGTGCGGTATAGGGCTTGACGCCTGCTACCGGCTGGGTCGTGGACTTCTGGAATGCCAGCGGCAGGATTTCTACCAGGCCGGCAAAGCTGATCACGATCAGCGTGAACACGATGAGATAGCCTACGTGTTCTTCAATCAGTTTCTGGATCTTTTCCATGTTCTTCTACCTTTATCCGCTTAAGCGTGAGCCGATGCGTTAACAGCCGGGATCTTGGCGTCAACAGCGCGGCCACCAGCTACGGTGCGGAAGGTGTTGTAGGCCATCAGCAGCATACCGCTCAGGTACAGCGTACCACCCAGGAAACGTACGAAGTGGTAGGGGTACGTTGCTTTCACGGCTTCAACAAAGGCGTAAGTCAGGGTGCCGTCGGCATTCAGGGCGCGCCACATCAGGCCTTGGGTCACACCCGAGATCCACAGTGCGGCGATGTACAGCACCACGCCTACGGTAGCCAGCCAGAAGTGAGCTTCGATCAGTTTCACGCTGTGCATGGACTCGCGGCCAAACAGACGCGGCAGCAGGTAGTACATGGAACCGATGGTGATGAAGCCTACCCAGCCCAGGGCGCCGGAGTGCACGTGACCGATGGTCCAGTCAGTGTAGTGCGACAGGGCGTTGACGGTCTTGATGGACATCATCGGGCCTTCGAAGGTGGACATACCGTAGAAGGACAGGGAAACCACCAGGAACTTCAGTACCGGATCGGTACGCAGCTTATGCCAGGCACCGGACAGGGTCATGATGCCGTTGATCATGCCACCCCAGCTCGGAGCCAGCAGCACCAGGGAGAACACCATGCCGATGGATTGGGTCCAGTCAGGCAGCGCGGTGTAGTGCAGGTGGTGAGGACCAGCCCACATATAGGTGAAGATCAGCGCCCAGAAGTGCACCACGGACAGACGATAGGAGTAAACCGGACGGCCAGCCTGCTTCGGAACGAAGTAGTACATCATGCCCAGGAAGGCGGCGGTCAGGAAGAAGCCTACGGCGTTATGGCCATACCACCATTGCACCATGGCATCCACGGCACCGGCGTACACGGAGTAGGACTTGGTCAGGGAGACCGGTACGAAGGCGCTGTTGACGATGTGCAGCAGGGCTACCGCCAGGATAAAGGCACCATAGAACCAGTTGGCTACATAGATGTGCTTTACCTTGCGGATGGCGATGGTGCCGAAGAATACGATGGCATACACCACCCAGGTCACGGCGATCATCAGTTTGATCGGCCATTCCAGTTCGGCGTATTCCTTGCCGAAGGTATAACCCAGCGGCAGGGTGATGGCAGCAAGGACGATGATCAGCTGCCAGGCCCAGAAGGTAAAGGCGGCAAGCTTGTCCGAGATGAGTCGTACGTTACAGGTGCGCTGCACGACGTAGTAGGAAGTGGCAAACAGGCCGCAACCGCCAAAGGCGAAAATCACGGCGTTGGTGTGCAGCGGGCGCAAACGACCAAAGTGGAACCAGGGCCCAAAATTGAGCTCCGGCCACACCAATTGGGCCGCAATGATGACGCCCACCAGCATGCCTACAATGCCCCAGACTACGGTCATGATGGCAAACTGGCGCACCACCTTATAGTTATAAGTGGATTGCGTTTCCATTTAGGGTTTTCTCCAAGGTTGCTAACTTAGAACGTGACAAACCATGGCGACTTGATTTCCTGCCCACTGCCCCAAGCTGTAGTTGACAGGAAAGCCGCAGGGGAATCTGATCATTTTCAGATTAGTAAAGCGTTTGACCCGTGCTGACAATTTGCTGCCAAAAAAACTTGGCAAATCATGTCAGACACACGCTTTTTCCCCATTTATTCAGCGAGGCATTCTAAAGCAAATACCCATGACGGGCCAGTTGATTAGTATGCTCGCGGGATTTTTACGTCCACCATTTTCTTGATTTCAAGCGAGCGGGCCGCAGGTGCTGAACACCTGATGCCGCTTACTGGGGATTATATTGTCATGTCAGTGCAAGCCCTTGACTTAGGTCAAATCGCCATCGGCCACGACGACTGTATGGACCCGGTGCTAAAATCTGCTGTTTCCGCCCCATCTTCAGGCAGATCATGACCGCCCCAGTTCACTATTCCATCCGTCCGTGCTCACCGCAAAGCCATTGCTTCGAGATTACGCTCAAGGTTGCCAAGCCCGCCAA
Organism: Aquitalea sp. FJL05; assembly: GCF_003852595.1. NCBI lineage: Bacteria > Pseudomonadati > Pseudomonadota > Betaproteobacteria > Neisseriales > Chromobacteriaceae > Aquitalea > Aquitalea sp. FJL05. Next base: position 190,787 of record NZ_QAJS01000006.1, on the reverse strand, counting down.
GAAGGGGCAAGTGTTTACCTTGCCGGCGTGGATTCCCGGCAGTTATCTGATCCGTGAGTTTTCCCGTCATATCGTCAGCATTCAAGCGAGCAGTGCTGGCAAAGAGGTTGGGCTATGCAAGCTGGACAAACACACTTGGCAGGCCGAGCCGGTGGCCGGCAGCCTGACGCTGGTGTATCAGGTCTACGCCTATGATCTGTCAGTGCGGGGTGCTTATCTGGATGAAGAGCGTGGCTTCTTCAATGCCAGCAGCGTTTTCCTGGCGGTAGAGGGATACGAGTCGGTAGCCTGCACGGTGGAGATCCGAGCGCCCAAGGGCAAGGCATTCGCTGACTGGAAAGTAGCCAGCAGCCTGCCGGCGCTGGAGACCGACCGCAATGGTTTCGGCGTGTACCGTGCCGGCGATTACGATGAGCTGCTGGATCACCCGGTGGAGCTGGGGGCGTTTCAGTCGGTCAGCTTCAAGGCCTGCGGCGTGCCGCACCAGTTTGTGGTGTCCGGGCGTTTCCGTGGCGACCTCAAGCGCCTGGCGCGCGACACCAAGAAAATCTGTGAACACCAAATCAAGCTGTTCGGCACCCCCGCACCTTTTGATCGCTATGTTTTCATGCTGTATGTCGGCAAAGACATCTACGGCGGGCTGGAGCATCGCGCCTCGACTGCCTTGGTCGCCAACCGCGACGATTTGCCGCAAGCGGCAGATGAAGCGATCTCGGATGGCTACCTCAAGCTGCTGGGACTGATCAGCCATGAATACTTCCACAGCTGGAATGTAAAACGGATAAAACCCGCTGCCTTCAGCCCTTATGACCTGAGCCGCGAGGGCTATACTCGCCTGCTGTGGGCATTCGAGGGCATTACCTCCTATTACGATGATCTGACTCTGCTGCGCTGCGGCCTGATCGACAGCAAGCGCTATCTTGGCCTGCTGGCGCAGACCATCAGCGGAGTCGAGCGCGGTGCCGGTCGCCTCAAGCAGACGCTGGAAGAATCCAGCTTTGATGCCTGGACCAAATACTATCGCCAGGATGAAAACAGCCCCAACAGCATCGTCAGCTACTACACCAAGGGCTCGCTGGCGGCGCTGGCGCTGGATCTGACCATCCGCCAGCAGAGGGATGGCCGCCAGTCGCTGGATGACGTGATGCGTGCCTTGTGGCAAAAGTGGCAGGCCGATGGCCAGGGGCTGGCGGAAGACGAGTGGGAGCAGATTGCCCAGAAGGTCACCGGCCTGGACTTGCAGGCCTTCTTCGACAGCGCCTTGCGCTCCACGGCAGATCTGCCCTTGGCCAACTTGTTGGCAACGCAGGGGCTGGACATGTGCTGGGACTACGCGGATCATGCCGGCGATGCAGGGGGTGTCGGCCCGGTGGCAGCAGACCGTCGGCCACGTGCCAGCCTTGGCGTGAAGACCGCTGCGGACCCGCTGGGCCTGCGGCTGGTCAACGTACTGGATGGCAGCGCAGCACAGCAGGCTGGTCTGGCTGGCGGAGACATACTGATTGCACTGGATGGCCTGAAAGTGGCTGATCTGGACAAGATGCTGGCACGCTATGGCGTGGGGGAAACCGTGACCCTGCATCTGTTCCGCCGCGATGAGCTGCTGGTGCGGGATGTCAGTTTGCAAGCCGTGCCACGGACATGCTGCCGTTTGCAGCTGCTGGGCGAGGAGGCCGGCTGGCTGCGTGGCTAAGGCATTCAGCCACTGGATAGTGCACCCATAACCGGACCGGGGCGGCGATCCCGCCCGGTCCATGAGCAAGACCGGATCAAGCCGGCAACGACTACTAATAGAGAGAAGAACATGGCGCAGCAGCCTCAAGTCAACTATCTGAAAGACTATACCGTTCCCCCTTACCTGGTGGATCGGGTGGATTTGAAGTTTGATATCGAGGACGCACAGACGCGTGTGCACTCGCGTATGGTGGTCAAGCGCAATGACAAGTCTGCTGCTGCCAGCGCGCTGTGGCTGGACGGTTCGGCCCGGCTGCTCAGCCTGACGCTGGATGGCGAGCGGCTGGATGCCTCTGCTTATCAGTTGGCGGCCGACGGTGTGCTGATTCCTGCCGTGCCCGACAGCTTTATCCTGGAAGTGGAAACCGAGCTTGAACCGGCGACCAATACCAGCCTGATGGGCTTGTATGCCTCCAAAGGCAATCTGTTTACCCAGTGCGAGCCGGAAGGCTTTCGCAAGATCACCTTTTATATGGACCGTCCAGATGTGATGGCCAAGTTCACCACCACCATCGTTGCCGACAAGCAGAAGTTTCCGGTGCTGCTGTCCAATGGCAACAAGGTGGGGGAGGGCGTGCTGGACAAGAAGCGCCACTGGGTTAAATGGGTCGACCCCTATCGCAAGCCGTCCTACCTGTTTGCCCTGGTGGCCGGCAAGCTGGTGGCCGCGCGTGACAAATTCATCACCCAGCGCGGCCGCGCTGTCGCGCTGGAAATCTGGACCGAGCCGGCCGACCAGGACAAAGTTGCCTTTGCCATGGGGGCGGTCAAGCGCGCCATGAAGTGGGACGAGCAGCGCTTTGGCCTGGAATACGATCTGGACATCTACATGATCGTGGCGGTCAGCGATTTCAATATGGGGGCCATGGAAAACAAGGGCCTCAACATCTTCAATACCTCGGCGGTACTGGCGCGCAAGGATACCCGTACCGATGCGGAGTTCCAGCGCGTGGAAGCCATCATTGCCCACGAATATTTCCATAACTGGACCGGTAACCGTGTCACCTGCCGCGACTGGTTCCAGCTGTCGCTGAAAGAGGGGCTGACGGTATTCCGCGATCAGGAGTTCAGCTCTGATCTGGGCAGCCGTGGCGTCAAGCGCATCGACGATGTCAAAAGCCTGCGTGCCTTGCAGTTCCCGGAAGATGCCGGCCCAACCGCGCATCCGATTCGTCCCGATTCCTATATCGAGATGAACAATTTCTACACCATGACGGTGTATGAAAAAGGCGCGGAAGTGGTGCGCATGTATCACACCCTGTTGGGTGAGTCTGGTTTCCGCAAGGGCATGGATCTGTACTTCAAGCGCCACGATGGCCAGGCGGTAAGCTGCGATGATTTCCGTGCGGCCATGGCCGATGCCAATGCTGTCGATCTCGGCCAGTTTGCCCTGTGGTATAGCCAGGCGGGCACGCCGCTGCTGCAAGTCAGCAGCCATTACGATGCCGCAGCGCGGCGCTATGAATTGACCGTTGCCCAGTCCTGCCGGGCCATCAGCGGCCAGCCCGCACCACAGCCGCTGCACATTCCCCTGGCACTGGGGCTGGTAGGCAGTGATGGCAAGGATCTGCCGCTGCAGCTGGAAGGCGAGGAGCAGGCACAGCCTGGCACGCGTGTGCTGGATATCAAGCAGGCCAGTCAGACATTTGTGTTCGTTGATGTGCCGGAAGAACCGGTGCCTTCGCTGTTGCGCGGTTTCTCCGCGCCGGTTCGGCTGGAGTACGACTGGCGCGATGAACAGCTAGCCTTCCTCATGGCCAACGACAGCGACAGCTTCTGCCGCTGGGAAGCCGGTCAGACCCTGGCCGAGCGGCTGTTCCGCCAGTTGATCGAAGCTGCGGCGCAGGGCCGTGCACTGAGCTTGCCCGAGACCTTTGTCACAGCCTTCCGTGCGGTGTTGAAAGATCCGGTGGCCGATCCGGCCTTCAAGGCCATGATGCTGGGCTTGCCGTCGGAAGCAGAAATGCTGGAAATGGTGGAACTGGCCAACCCGGCAGTCATTCATCAGGTGCGTGATTTTGTGCTGGACCAGTTGGCCGAGGCGCTGCGTGGCGAGTGGCATGAGGCTTATCACCTGAACCAGACCCGTGAATACAAGCCGGAAGACGCTGGCCGACGCGACCTGAAAAACCGTGCCTTGCAGATGCTCACCCGCTTGAGCGTGGCCTGGCCGGCTGAGGCCGCCCGCAAGCAGGCTCTGGAAGCTGACAATATGTCAGACCAGATGGGAGCCATGCTGGCGCTGCGCGATCATGACGGCGAAGAACGCGACGAATGCTATACCGACTTCGCCGCCCGCTGGCAGCATGATGCGCTGGTGATGGACAAGTTCTTCATGCTGGTGGCTTCCAGCCAGCTGGAAGGCACGCTGGATCATGTCAAAGCCGCCATGGAGCATCCGGCCTTTACCTTGAAAAACCCCAACAAGGCACGGGCGCTGATTGGCAGCTTTAGCAATAATATGGTGCATTTCCATGCTGCCGATGGTAGCGGCTACCGCTTCCTGGCAGACCAGGTGCTGGCGCTGGATGCCATCAATCCGCAAGTAGCCAGCCGCATCGTGCGTGCCTTCAATCGCTGGAAGAAGCTGGAGCCGGGCCGTCAGGCACTGATGAAGGCCGAGCTGGAGCGTCTGTTGGCCGCGCCCTTGTCCAATGATGTCTACGAGATTGTCTACAAAAATCTCAATGCCTGAGCAGACTTGCACGGGTAGCAATAACGGGTCGCCATGGCGGCCCGTTTTTCATGGGGCGTGCGTATAGCAGATTGACCTGCCGCTGGACTTGCCTTAATCATACGGTCGTTTGCTTGGTGATCTGGCAAGGTGAGGGTGATGGCGGAAAAGCAGCAGCAGGACTTGTATGTGGAAGTTGAGCAGCAGCGGCTGCATCTGCGGCGTATCTGGCGCGAGGCAGACGGACCACCGGTATTGCTGGTGCATGGTGTCATGGCCGATGGCCGGATTTTCTATAGCGATAGCGGCAAGGGCCTGGCCCATTTCCTGGCCGATGCCGGCTACGATGTGTTTGTGGCCGATTTGCGTGGTCGTGGCCGCAGTACACCGAAGATCGACGCTACCTCACGCCATGGTCAAACCGAAATCATTTGTCAGGACCTGCCGGCGCTGCATGCGGCCATCTTCAAGCTGAAGGGCGGGCAGCGCCTGCACTGGATGGCGCATTCCTGGGGTGGGGTGCACATGAGCAGCTGCTTGTTGCGCTACCCGCAGCTGGCGGCCCAAGTGGCCAGCCTGGTGTACTTTGGCAGCAAGCGCAGCATAGCCGTACGCAATCTGCGCAAATGGCTGGAGGTTGACCTGATCTGGAATATCGCCGCGCGCTGGCTGATTCGCTGCTATGGCTACCTGCCGGCCAGGCGTATTGGCCTGGGTGCCGACGATGAAACCGAGAAAAGTCATCGCCAGAGCAAGCGCTGGGCCAAGCTACGCCCCTGGGTGGATAGTGATGACGGCTTCGATTATGGCGCGGCCGCCCGCCATGTCTCCTTGCCACCCGCCCTGTATTTTGCTGCCCGCAACGACCCCTGCCGTGGCCATGTCGACGATGTGCGCCGCTTTCGTGACGAGTCTGGCCCGCATCTGTCGCGGCTGCGCTTGCTTGGACGCGCCGCCGGGCACTGGCATGACTATGATCACGTGTCCCTGCTGACCCATCCGGATGCCCCGGCCGACCATTTTCCGCTGGTGCTGGACTGGTTGCGTGGCCGGCATGACAAGGTTATGGAAAACCACTGACAAATATCATGCCGCAGGCCGGGGGGCTGTGGTAGAACAGCCGGCTCTAGTGGAGAATGCCGCCATGACTCAAGTGACAGACCAATCCCCAGCCTGCCTGGACCCCATTATCGATACCCTCGCCGAGCAGGGCTGGGTCGTCGATCACACCCTGTTCAGTGCCGAAGACATCCGCCGCCTGCAGCAATGCTGTCTGGCGCAGTGGAATGAAGGACGGTTTCATGAGGCTGCCGTCGGACGGGCCGACCAGCAAGGACGACGCAGTGAAATCCGTTCCGACTCGGTATTGTGGCTGGAGCCGCAGGATGCCGAACCGGCCATTGCCCATTATTTCGCCACGCTTGATCAAGTACGCCAAGCAGTGAATCAGGCCTTTTATCTGGGGCTGGAAGACCTGGAATCGCACTTCGCGGTCTATCCGCCGGGCAGCTTCTACAAGAAACACCTGGATCGCTTTCGTGACGATGACGCCCGCACACTGACTGCCGTGCTGTACCTGAACGAAGACTGGCCTGCCGATGCCGGTGGCCAGATGCGCCTGTACCTGGATGATGAATGCAGTCGCTCGCTGGACGTTGCGCCGCAGGCCGGCACGCTGGTGTTGTTCCTGTCTGACCGTTTCTGGCACGAAGTCTTGCCAGCCTCACAGCAGCGGCTATCGGTCACCGGCTGGTTTCGCCGGCGTCAGACGGGACTCGCTTGGTCGTCGTAGACAGGTTTTGCCGTGCTAGAATCAGGCCAAACCAGATGAAATGACAAGGGACGAATCAAGATGTCAGGCAACACCATGGGGCTGCTGTTTACCGTAACTTCCTTTGGCGAAAGCCACGGGCCGGCCATCGGCTGCGTGGTGGATGGCTGCCCGCCGGGCCTGGCCATCAGCGCCGAGGACATCCAGCAGGAACTGGACCGGCGCAAACCCGGCACCAGCCGACATGTGACCCAGCGGCGCGAGCCGGATGCGGTCGAAATTCTGTCTGGCGTTTATGAAGGCAAGACCACCGGCACACCGATTGCCTTACTGATCCGCAATACCGACCAGCGCTCCAAGGACTACGGCAATATCGCCGACACCTTCCGTCCCGGTCATGCCGATTACACCTATTGGCACAAGTATGGTGTGCGCGACCCGCGTGGTGGCGGCCGTTCCAGCGCCCGCGAAACCGCCGTGCGCGTGGCGGCGGGTGCCATTGCCAAAAAATGGCTGCACGAGCGCTATGGCATCGTGATCCGTGGCCACATGACCCAGATCGGCAATGTGGAAATCCCCTTCAAGAGCTGGGATGTGGTCAACAGTAATCCTTTCTTTGCCGCCGACGAAGCCGTGGTGCCGCAGCTGGAGGAATACATGGACTCCATCCGCAAGAGCCTGGACTCGGTGGGTGCCCGCTTGCGCGTGGTGGCGGAAAACGTGCCGGTGGGCTGGGGTGAGCCGGTATTCGACCGTCTTGATGCCGACATCGCCTATGCCATGATGAACATCAACGCCGTGAAGGGTGTGGAAATTGGCGCGGGCTTTGCCAGCGTGACCCAGCGCGGCAGTGAGCATGGCGACGAGCTGACACCGCAAGGCTTTGCCAGCAACCACGCCGGCGGCATTCTGGGTGGCATCTCCACCGGGCAGGACATCGAAGTATCCATGGCGATCAAGCCAACCTCGTCCATTGCCCAGCCGCGCCGCTCCATCGACAGACAGGGCAATCCCATCGTGATGGAAACCCACGGTCGTCATGATCCGTGCGTTGGCATCCGTGCCACACCGATTGCCGAGGCCATGCTGGCGCTGGTGCTGATCGACCATGCCTTGCGCCACCGCGCCCAATGTGGCGACGTGGTGGTGGATACCCCAAAAATACCGGGCCGAATCGACTAAACTGCACTGAGGCTGTCTGTCCCTCAGCCGGGTGTCATGAGAGAGCGAACCATGTTGAAAAACCTGATTGGCGGTTTGGCCGGTCGTCTGAAAAAAAATGAAGAAAGTCAGGCCGACGAAATTGCCGCTGTAGAAAAAGAATTGGAAGCTTCACCGGTCAAGCGTGCAGTCGAGCCGGAAATTGTCGATCAGCTGCCGCCGACCCTCGGCTTCGTCACCCACCAGCCGGTCATGGACCGGCAACACCGCGTGGTGGCTTACGAGTTTTTCGTCAAGTCCGGTGCGGCAAGCAAGGGGGGCAAGCATCAGGATTTTGATCGCCTGATGCTGACCACGCTGCAGAATATGGAAGTGTTCCGCCTGCTGGCCTATCGACGCGCGCTGGTTCACATTTCCATCAGCTCGCTGTCCGAACCATTGCTGCTGCAGATGCCTGCCAAGAGCGTGATTTTCGTTCTGGAGCCGGACCCGAACGAGCCGGTCACGGCCGAAGTGATGCAGGTACTGGACGAGCTGCGCATCAAGGGCCTGCGTTTTGCCATCGAGCCGGCGGCTTTCGATGCCCATGTGCTGGTGGAGCGTTTGCAGCCGGAGCTGTTCAACCGCATGGATTTCATGCTGCTGGATTTCGCCGCACCCTCTACCCGCGTGCTGGCCCCCATTCTGGACCAGCTGCCGCGCCGCTACCCCAATGCGCGCTGGATGGCACGCAATGTTGGCACCGCCGAAGATCTGGACGTTTGCCTGCGCGCGCCGGGCAGCAATCGTTTTGCCCTGTTCCATGGGCCTTTCATTGCCACCGTGCGTAGCCTGGAGAGCGGCAAGGTCGACAGCAACCAGACTCGTGTGCTGCAGATCATGCGCATGCTGCGTGCCAACGCCGAACCACGCGAACTCGAGGCGCAATTCAAGCTGGATTCGGTCTTGCTGTTCAAGCTGCTGCGTTTCATCAATTCCCCGGTGAACGGCCTGGCCCGCAAGGTGCAGACCATCGAGGAAACCCTGCTGCTGCTGGGGCGCGAAACCCTGTTCAAATGGCTGTCCATGCTGCTGTTTACTGCCAAGAAGGAAGATGGCACCGCATTGGCCTTGCTGGAGAAGTCGCTGATCCGCGCCCGCTTTCTGGAGCGGCTGGGCGCTTATCGCGGCAACAAGCTGGAGGCCGAGCATCTGTTCCTGACTGGTATGTTCTCGCTACTGGACGTACTGCTGAACCAGCCCTTCCCGGATGTGCTGGACCCGCTGGAGTTGCCGCCCACCGTGCGTGACGCCGTGGTGGAGAACAAGGGCATGTTCAGCCCTTATCTGGCCTTGGCACTGGCTTGTGAGCAGGGAGATGACCAGCGCATCAATGCCCTGTGCAAAGTGCTGAATTTCGAAGTGGAGCATGCCTGCCGCTATTACATCGACTCGGTGGTATGGGCACAGGAAGTCTTGCGCGAAAGCGAAGTGCACAACGACGTGGAAGCCGTTTAAGGCGGCAGCTACCGCTGTGTGGGCAATCAGGCCAGCACCGCGGTGCTGGCTTTTTACATTGTTGCGCGACAATTTGTAACAGCAATATAGTGTGGCCTCGGTATGCTTGCCGACAGAGATAATGATGCGGGCTTGATTGACGTGGGGCATCGCTGTCAACAACCGGCATAAAACTCGACAATAAACACTATAAATTTCCATCAGGCGCAGGCATACAATAGCGTCTTATGAAAAAATAACCCCCGCCATGGTCCAGGTGCCTGACTGTGCGGGCAAGGCAGCGTGATGAACACTATCGAGCAGATCAAGCAAGTCATTGTAGAAAAATTTGGCGTGAACGCCGACGAAGTCGAGGCAGAACGTCCGCTGGGCGAATACGGCCTGGATTCGCTGGGGCAGATCGAACTGTTGTTCGCCATCGAAGAGCATTTCGATGTATCGATTCCCGAGGAAGAAGCCCACGTTGCCAATTTGCAGGAGCTGGCCAACCTGGTGGACCGCCACAAGGCAGCAAAGGCATGAGGACTGCCGTTGCCATTACGGGCATTGGCCTGATTTCCCCGCTGGGCAATCAGGCAGAGGCGGTTTTTTCCCGCCTGATGGCCGGTGAGTCGGGTATCAGTCTGCTGGATGAAGCGGCAACTGGCTGCAAGCCCGCTGTGGCCGGCGTTGCCGAGTTCGACCCGGCACCGTGGTTTACCCGCCTGCAGTTGTCCGGGGTGGATCGCGTCAGCCAGATGGCTGTTGCTGCTGCCACGCTGGCATTGGAAGATGCTGCGCTGACCCTGCCAGAGGAGCGGGAGCAGCTCGGCGTGTATGTAGGCTGCGCGATGGGGGGGAGTGCCGCGCTGGACAAGGGTTTCCATAATTTTTATGCCGACAAGTCGCGGGTATCGCCGCTGTCGGTCATTGCCAGCATGGCCAATGCCCCGGCAGGGCACATCAGCATGCGTTTCGGTATTACCGGCCCCTCGGTCAATTATTCCGTGGCTTGTGCTTCGTCCGCCATTGCGCTGGGTGAAGCCATGCGAGCCATTCGCCACGGTGAAGTCACCCATGCCATCGCCGGTGGTGCCGAGGCCATGTTGTTGCCTGGCATCATCAATGCCTGGCAATCCATGCAGGTGCTGGCCAGTACCGCTGGCGAGCACCCGGAGCAGGCCTGCCGCCCTTATGACAAGGAGCGTAGCGGGCTGGTACTGGCGGAAGGTGCTGCTTTCCTGATCCTGGAACGGCTGGATCTCGCCTTGGCGCGTGGCGCACGTATCTATGCCACGCTGGATGGCTATGCTTGCCGCAGTGATGCCACCCATATCACCAAGCCCGATGTCGGTGGTCAGGTGCGGACCATGCGGGCCGCGCTGGCGGATGCTGGCCTGGCTGCCGGGCAGATTGGCTATTGCAATACCCACGGCACGGCAACCCAGGTGGGCGATGTCGTGGAATGCCAGGCATTGCAGACCATCTGGGGGGAAGATACCCCCGGCTTGCAAGTGAGTGCCACCAAGTCCATGCATGGCCATCTGCTGGGTGCGACGGGTGGGCTGGAAACCGCCATCACCGCACTGGCGCTCTACCATCGGCAATTGCCACCCACGGCCAACTGCCGGCAGCTGGATGAGAACTGCCGGGTGCAACATGTGCTGGGCAAGGGCGTGGCGGCTCCGCATTTGCAGGCAGCCATCAGTAATTCTTTCGCCTTTGGTGGCAGTAATGCCTGCTTGGTATTGCAACGCCATCAGGCGTGAAGTGTTGCCTTGAGTCTCAGGCCTGCCACTGCGCTGTGCTGCAACTGACGATGTGAAGGTAATGACAGAAGACCCGGCCATGGCCGGGTTTTTTCACGTCAGAGTCTGAGCCGCACGTTGTCTTGCACTGCCTAATCTGCCCGCTCTTGTGGAGCTTTGAGCGGCCAGCCCCCGTTTTGATGGAGCTTCAGGCACAACGAAACGTCAGGCTGATACGCCGACTGCCCAGCAGCGGGTGCCAGCCATCCGCCAGCGGCATGATGCCGTGAAAGCACAGGCGGGCCGGACCGCCAAACACCAGTACATCGCCATGGTGTAGTGGAATTTTCTGGTGAACCGACTGGCGTTGTATTCCTCCCAGCATGAAGCGGGCAGGAAGTCCCAGCGACAGGGTGACGATGGGTTGAGTGAAGTCACGCTCATCCCGGTCCTGATGCAAGGACATGCGGCTACCCGGCTCGTAGCAATTGATCAGACAAGCATTGCTGTGGAATCCATCAAAGCCGGCTGTCGCCGCCCATGTGCCAGCCAGTGCGGCCAGTATGGGTGGCAGCTCAGGCCAGGGCTGGCCGCTTGCCGGGTCTTTTGCACTGTAGCGATAGCCGTGCAGGTCACTGATCCAACCCAGTTGGCCACAATTACTCATGGCAACGGACATGGTATGGCCGCCGGGTGTCTGCATCTGCCGCAAGGGAGCTCGCTGCAGTATCTGACTGACTGCTTGCCAGATGGCCTCCTGTTGCGCCAGCGCTTGGCCGGGCAGCAAAACTGCACCTGGAGCCAATGGCTGTGGCGGACCAACCAAGCTGTCGGGGAAAAGATCATCCATGATGAACGGTGCTTGGCAATGTCATGATTGCTCCTTGTCCAGCAAAGCCTGTTTGCGCGCGATACCCCAGCGGTAGCCCGAGAGCTGTCCATCCTGGCGCACTACCCGGTGGCAGGGAATGGCAACCGCCAGGACATTGGCCGCGCAAGCCTGTGCCACGGCGCGGACCGCGCTGGGGCTGCCGATTCTTGCTGCCACCTCGCTATAGCTCAGTGTTTGCCCAGGCGGAATGTCGCGTAGCGCCTGCCACACCCGTTGCTGAAAGGCCGTACCGCGAATATCCAGCGGCAGCGGCAGGCCCTGACGCGGATTATCGATCAGGCCGATGACCAGAGCCACTTGCTGCTCAAAATCATGGTCGGCACCGATCAGCTGGGCTTGCGGGAACTGGTCTTGCAGCTGTTGCAGCAATTGCTCTGGCTGCTCGCCCAGTAAGATGGCACAGATGCCCTTGTCGCTTTGTGCCACCAGAATGGACCCCAGCGAGCACTGGCCGATGGCGAAATGAATCACCGCCTGCTTGCCACCTGCACGGTAGTTGCGGGGTGTCATGCCCAGCAGCTGTGCCGATTCGGCATAAAAACGGCTGCTGGACTGATAACCGGCGGCATAAATGGCGGTGGTGATGCTGGCGGCGCTGCCTAGCTGCTGTTGCAGCCGTTGCTGGCGTGCCGCCATGGCATAGCCACGCGGTGTTAAGCCGGTGGCCGCCTTGAACAGGCGGTGAAAGTGATAGCGGCTCATGCCTGCTTCGTCTGCCAGTTGTTGCAGGTCTGGAGCCTGTTCTGCCGCAGCAATGCGCTTGCAGGCGGATTCGATCAGTGCAGCCTGACGCTGCCGTGGCGATTGCTGGTGTGGGGTGCAACGCAAACAGGGGCGATAGCCAGCTTGTTCCGCCGCCGTGCAATCAGCAAAGAAATGCACATTATGCGGCTTAGGCTGGCGTGCCGGGCAGCTGGCACGGCAGTACACGCCAGTGCTGGCCACACCATAGACAAAGTGCTCGTCTGCCTCATGATTACGCTGTAACACATCCTGCCAGCGCGGATCACGGCTGATGAGTTCTGCGTGTTGTTGCTGTTTGCGGCTGGCCATGGCGGGCTCGATTCATCAGGAAGATGGCGTACTGTAGCTCCGGTGAGCAGGGTTGACACCTCGTGGCTTGCGCTCAAATTCTAGCAGTTTGCCCAGCCGGCCAGTCTGCTGCAGGACATAAAAAAAGCCTGCATAAGCAGGCTTGAGAAGGATATCACTGACTTTCGAAAAGGCTTAGAAGCTCTTGGACAGGCCAATCAGCTCGCCATTGCGGGCACTGCCACCAGCTTGCGGCTTGTCGTGAGACAGTTCGACATAAGCCATGGTGTGCTTGCTCAGGCTGTAGTGCAGCAGCAGGTTGACGTATTTTTCAGTGCCGGACACCAGTTGCGGCGAATTGTCCTTGCGTACCCCGGTTTGCAGACCCAGTTGGGTATTGCCGATGGTGTAGTAAGCGTACAGCGAGGTGGCGTTGATCACACTGTCATCCGCCAGCTTGTTACGCTGATATTCCACGGCCAGTTCCAGCGCATCGATGGGCTTGTAGTTGGCAGTCAGGTGCAGCTGACTGTTGCTGCCCAGCTGGTTGATGTTGGTGGCATTGCTGTTGGTGGTGTTGCTGGATGCGCCATAGTTGGCAGAAACCGTCCAGTTGCTGCCACTGAAGCCGGCCAATACTGAATAACGGTTGGTACCGCTGCTGGTGCTGGTTTTGTTTTCATCGGTGGAGAATTGCACCCCGCCGTAGAAGCCACCCAGATTACCCGGCAGGTCGTAGCGCACCATATTGTTGCCGGTCACGCCACCGTACCAGCCCAGGTGGTTGTCCGGGCCTGCCCAGACGCTGTAATCGAATTTGCCGTCTTCCACGTTACCGGTGCCTTTGCCGGCGCGAATCATACCGAAGCTGCCCTTTAGGCCGACAAAGCTGTCATCGCTGGCAAAGGTATTGGCCTGCTTGCCCATTTCGTCGTAACCGCTGCCGGTAGGCGAGAACCGGTTATTCACCTGGAAGATGGCGCTCAGGCCATTGCCCAGATTTTCTTCACCATTGAAGTTGATCTGGCCACGACCGGCCACATTGGTGGTGGACACCGCCGCCGGATTCGTGGTGTAGCCCCAGGCATTGTTGGCCGCACCGTTGTACTGCAGCACGCCGGCACGGACAAAGCCGGAGATGGTGACGCCAGAGTCTTCGGCATGGGCATAACCGGCGCAGGCCGCCATCACGGCCAGCGCAATATACTTGCTTTGCATTTTGTCTTCTCCAATTGTCTCGTCTTGTTGTTTTGCTACTTTTGGCGACAGATTTCCGCTGAGTTTCTTGGCGGTTCCTGGCGCTGTTGAAAGCACGGACATTGTTAATTTCTGTGTTCTTGGCGGTCAAACGTATTCTATGTAGCCGAATCGCTACATTTTGATGGGTTCTTGTGTAGTAATTAAACTACATTAAATTTGAGTGATAAATCGGCGTGGCTAAGTATTTATCACTAGAAAATTGCATGAATCATCATTTGGCAGCATTAAATAACCATGTTGGCAAAGTGCAACGTATTAGCATTTTCTGTCTCAATTTGCGATTTTTGAGGCGTTATGCTGCAAGTGCACATTGAGGCTAGGCAGGTGCAGGCCTGGATCAGGCTGTCCAGAACGGCAGCTTGGTGTGGAATTCTCTGGGATGGTTGGGGGAGAAATCGAGTGTTTAGACCATTCTGGTGCGGCCAGGTTGGTCAAAACAAGCAATCAGGTGCCGCTGTCAGGTGTATATGCAGCATGGCGGTGCAACCTTGCTCCGCTAGGGTGCTGTCCCGTTGGCTGGAATGTCCGGCAAGATTTATGGCAGTCTTGCGCAATAAAATTGCGTGGCGTGCAGGTGCGACTGGAATAGTCTGATCTGGCGGGCTGGTCATGCATTTGGTGGCGATGGATCTGCATGAGCAGGCCATGGCCGATGCCGTGGGTTACCCAAGCGGGCCGGATGGGGGTGCCTGTCGCGTGGGATATATCGCAGGCAATAAAAAAGCCCTTGATTTCTCAAGGGCTTAGCTGTTTGGTCTGGCGGAGAGGGAGTCCGCTAATTTATTGTTCATTCACATCCGGTCATGCTCAATAATTCATATTAAAACATAGGCTTATATGTATTTGTTGAACAAGGTAAGCTTGTGTTATGCAGCAAGATGCAGTGGTTGGTGGCATACTGGATGGCATACTAAACAAGGCAAGGACATTAGACCCATGGCGATCCTTACTGATACCAAAGCCAGAAGCTTAAAGCCGGAAGATAAACCTATATCTCATGGCGCGGTGACTGGACTGTGTCTGCATCCCTCGGGTAGCAAGGGGCGAGGAAAGTGGGTTTTGCGCTATGTAAGCCCCCAGACGGGCAAGCGTCGTAATGCTGGGCTTGGTGCTTATCCTGAAGTGGCTATCGCTGAAGCAGCCAAGATCGCGATTGCTATGAGAGAGCAAATCCGCCAGGGAGTTGATCCTCTGGAGGTGAAATCCAAGCGAGAAGAGGCTGAGACCCCACTTACATTTGAACAAGCGGCAATGCAGTTGCACAAGGAACTTCTTCCTAGCTGGAAAAATGACAAGCATGGGCAGCAGTGGATAAATACACTGGATCAATATGCATTTCCTCAGCTAGGTTTGCTTGCACTTGATCAAATTGCTCCAAGTCATGTCGCAGATGTACTACGCCCAATTTGGCTTGATAAAGCGGAAACGGCAAGTCGAGTCAAACAGCGTATTCATGCAGTGATGGCATGGGGCTGGGCACATGGCTTGTGCACGTCGAACCCCGTTGATGTCGTTCATCATTTATTGCCAGCGCAGCCTAGCAAATCGGTGAGGACCCAACATCAACCAGCTATGCCGTGGCGACAACTTCCTGCTTTCATTGCAATGCATCTTTGCATTGGTGGTCGACCTGATGTTACTCGTCTGCTGCTGGAGTTCCTGATATTGACTGCAGCACGTTCTGGAGAGGTACGCGGGATGACGTGGCAAGAGATTGACTGGGATGCTGCGATTTGGACAGTGCCTGCTGATCGCATGAAGGCAAAGATGGTACATCGCGTCCCACTTTCAAAGAGGGCAATGCAGATTCTGCAGTGCTGCCGTGGTACACATGAAATCTTGGTATTTCCATCTCCCCGCGCCCAAACGGCACTGTCGGATATGGTGCTGACTTCATTCCTGCGACGTGTGAAGGCTCCAAGCGATACCCCTGGCCGTATTGCTACGGCACATGGTTTCCGTTCAAGTTTTCGAGATTGGTGCAGTGAGCATGGATACAGCAGGGATCTCGCCGAGCGTGCGTTGGCACATACAGTTCAGAACAAAGTTGAGGCCGCATATCATCGCACGGACCTGCTTGAACAAAGACGTAGCATGATGGATGCTTGGAGTGTCTTTGTGCAAAGTGAATGTGAGGGTGGAAAGTATGACTAAGGATAGCCTTTTATCTATACAAGAGATTTGTACCCGACTGGGTAATAATACACTGGATTTTGATATTTTAAAGTTGATTTATAATAAAAAAATTCCTTGCTTTATTGAATGTCCTGACGAATTTTCAGTATATGCTGAAGGTGAAGTTATTGAAACAATTCACGTTATTATGAGAAGTATTAAAAAGAAGCAGAATGAAATTGAAAGTCCGATAAAGTTCTCTGATGTGAGCTATCTAAAAATATGCAACGATGATGTTGAATATTTAACTTCAAATTCAACGGTTAGGTTGTCTAGGTTCGACGGAGTTTTAATTGGCCGTTCTCTTGAGTTACAATCACGGAGGTTGTGCGTTTCAAATTATTATTTTATTGCACCTGAGAATAAAATAATTCCAGAGAGTGGATTGTTTGAATTTCATCATCGAATTAATGTGCATCTATCTGATTTGTACATTAACCCTGTCGATTTTGATAAATTAAAAAAAGCTTATTTTTCTGAGTGTATTGAAAATCAACTCATTGTTAGTAATGATTACGTCACATTGTTGAATTTGTGTGCATATGAATTTTATAAGGATGGATTGGGTAGGGAGTACCATCGGGATGATGTTGTAAATTTGATTTTGAACTCCTCAGTAAAGAATGTTTCCATATCGGAAAATGATGCAAGATATCTGGCTGCAATTATTAGTAGGGAAAATAGTACTCGGGGTGAGTTTAAAGGAGAAGTAGCTACTATTTGGGCTGAGAGCGATTTGCCTGATGATGTACGTGCATGTAAGAAACATGAATGTTTTTCTGTTAAGTTAATAATCATAAATTATCTATTTCACATGATTGATGGTGAGCTCATTCTAAGGAATGAAGTTGATAAGAAATTGAAATACTACGGATTTAGAAAAATTCAAGCTAATTTGGTTTCTGAATTTTTATGGTTATTTCGAGGTAGGTGAAATTCCCATCATTAAAGGTTTAGATCAATTAAGGGTGGGGCTTTTTTTATTACAGATCCTATTCCAATTATTTTTTCTTCAGTTATTAATTTTCTTGCTTTAAGATTTTCAAGTAGAGGTGTTATTTTTTCTTTTCCTCTGATTGAGAGTGGAGCGTATTGATATATTCTCACTTTTTCTATTTGAAAGAGATTTTTCTTGAAAAGCTCATTGCATATCCAATCGTATAATTCTGTCGATTTTCTTTCTATTTCATTTGTTTTATCAAAATACTGAACGGCTTGATTGAAATACCACACACTAAGATCTTTTGCACACCGCATAGTGTTGTATTCAATGTCGCCATTCTTGTTTTCCAGTATGTGAAATATGCAGGCAATACGTACCATGTTGTTGGTTGCTTTTGCTACAAAATCTTTAAATTCGCACAGGCTGTTTTGATGGCTGGTTAAAAATTTAATTTCACGCTTTGTTTCTTCGTATAGTCTTGAAGCCTCTGGGCTTAGTTTTATTGTTTTCCTATTGATGGTGTTCTCATTGTGCAGATTTTTTGATTTTCTCAGTAATGATCCAATTTTGTTCTGTATTTCCTCAATGCAATTTTGGGATGAGGAGTGAAACCCAAAGTTATACACGCCATTGTTTTGTTGTTGAAAGTAGAATAATGATCTAGCGTATAGTCCTACGCTGCGCATTTCTTCACCATGACGGTTGTCGAACTTCTTAAAAATATCCGGCTGTGAAAAAATTAACATGGCTGCTGCAGGGTTTCTGCATGCCATGGAGCCAGTAGTAAGTCTGTCAACATGAAATGATGTGCCATCATAAAGATTGCAGATCAGTTCAGGCTCGCTAAATATCCTTCCGGTTTTAAAGGCCGAATTGCCTTCAGATACAAATATCCCTCCAGTTATTTCATTTCCTGCAAAAAAAATCTTTACAGTTCCAGGCGTTGCATCACTGATTAAAACTCTATCAAGCATTGGTGTGATAGGTTTCATCTTTTCGTGTGTTTTTATTTCACTTTCAATGCTGCTGGTATCGTCTCCATTTTTGATTAATTTTTTATATGTTGAAATTAATGTACCCTTTTTGATATTCCATAATGTCATTTCGCCACTGATATTCTCAGCTGCAGTATTCGCCGTCTTGATTTCATTTTCTTCGTGCGACTTTGGTGCTGTTTTTGAATAGTGGTCAAGAATAGACTTTCCGAAGCCAGATTCAGCTATTACGTGAGCCAATAGAGCAGGTGGAATGATGAATCCAGGTTCAACTTCCACGTTGTAGCACCGAGCGACTCCCAGTGAAACTGCAGTTAGTAGTGCGGTCACTGTTGCTGCAGGATCAATACCTTTTTCTTGGTAGAGCTTTATTGCCGCATCCCGTAAGACGGGTGGTAGGGATGGAATAACTGATTCAAAGCTATACATGATGATCTCCGTATTAAATTAAAATTTACCTTGCAAGATAAGGCACATATTGGCTGTATCTTCTGGATTTTTTCTTGGTGCACCCATCTTGTTCTTCATCTTTGGCATCACCCCCTTTCGTAGTGTTCTTTGCTTCTCCAGCAATGTTTTAACGTAGTAGTCGCCTTTGACCATGTAGGCAATCGCTAAGCGGATACCTTTTAGTTTGTCCGTTTCGCTAACATGAACCATGCCAATTCCACAGTACTTATATTTATCTTTTCTTTTTGCACAGTTGTTATAGTTGCCTTTTTGATCAGTGCAATTTGTCCAGTATTTCCCAATTTCTTCTGTGAGGAAAATGTCCCGCTGATGCTCGTTGGAGTTCAGAGCAATGAATACATGTTGATGAAATCCACGAATGTATCCAAACTCTGTTGTGGAGATATATCCAACAACATCGGGTACGATCCGGTTCTCACTAAGCGCTCGTAGGAATTTGTCCAGGTAAACTCTGTTCAGTTGCGGTGTAATTGATTCGTAGTGTTTTTTTAAGAAATATAAATCAATTCGAAGAATGAGTAGTCGAGAGTGCTTTTTGAAAAGTGCAATAATATACTTAACGACAGATCGCAGATTCTGTTGAGCAGTGTTTTCGTGGCTTCTGACAGCTCTTTTGAACTTTGTATGACGCATCACATACTGCATCCAATGCAAGGCTCTTGCTAAGATGAACGTTATTTTCGAAAGCTCATCGATCGTGAGTCCTGATTTTATTGCACTGGTGATGGCTTCTAATCTTCTTCTTAATATGCGAAAGAAAAGGTATACCCTTGGGGTAGTAGCATGTTTGTAAAAGTAAGTAGGTATTAAACGAATATTCTGGCGGATTAATTTAATCAGCTTACCCCCTTCTGGACTGCATTTAGCCTTTTTTGATCTGTTGTTTTTGGCATCAGTAATGTCAAAGTGCACTTCATTGCTTATTGCAATGTCTTTCATCAAGTCATCAATTTCTTTGATTAGCTTGATGAAATTTCCATCGCTGTGATGTTCAATCAGATTGGAGCCATTGAAAGTAAGGCTATTTTTATAGTAGATAGCTTCATCTTCTGATTGGTCTTTTATTTTCATTTCAATCACTCCTTGCTGAGAGGTAATTGGTGTGAATATGTTCATGCTCTATCCATGCATCGGCATGCATTGCTGATGCCTGGCTGTCAAATGTAGTATGACAGCCATGACCAGTAGGTATAGGTGGTATAGGTGTGCTAATGCTTAACTGTAGATAGTTAACTAAGTAATACTAATTAATTAATATCATAAGAACCGTAAGTATGTTTTGTTTATAGTTTACGTGTCCCGAGTAGTTTGTTATAGGAATTGGGCTGATTCCTCATTTTATTAATTGATATGTCTTGTTGAGTTAGCTGTTGGCTACTGGCCAAGTAGTGATACTTAGCTATCGTTGACGACTGCACCTTTCTTTTGTTGTATCCATGCAATAACTTCAATAGCCAACCACCCACTTGCAGCATTCCTGGCCGTGCTCTCGCTCAGTTTGAAACACTTGGGAAAGGTAGGGTCATACCACAGGCTATTTTTATTCATGCGGTTATACAGGCTGGTGGCTCCAAGGCTCGTTGCTTCCATGACCTTGGCTTTTCGCCAAATGGTGTGTTGAGTAATATCGGTGGACATTTTCGTCTCCTCAGGTTTATCGGGTTGACGAATTCATCGTAAGGCAAGTTGAAACACATTCCTAAATGTGTTTTCCACACTTTATTGTGTGCAGTATCGGGGGGGGGGGCAGTACATAGTGGTTTCCGGTGACAGACTGACACCGTAGGCTGGAAGAAAACGTGATTTAAGCGGGTACTTGGCTGCTATTCTTGCTAGAACGCGTCAGACTTAGCATGTTGGTCAATGCCCTAGCAAAAATAGCAACAGGTTTACAATGTGAATGGCCACTTGTCTGGCTGACAGAGGAATGTGCGAAATTGTGAGTTTGTTGCCTTCTAGAAAGATCAATTTCCCCATCGGTCATGCAAAAAAAGCACTCCTCATCAGAGGAGTGTTTTATGCCGCCAGCTCAGCGACCCCACAGGGTACTGAGCTTGTCGGCCATCACTTCTTGCCCTTGCGGGTCAGGTCACCTAAACGGCTACGCAGTAGCTGCCACAGGCAAGCCAGACAGAGCTGCCAAGTAGTATTGGAGATCTGTTCCGGCCTGGCTTCCCGTACCACTCCCCACTTTCTTTCATGCGGCAGTGCTCGCACGATGTTCTCCACCAGTTCTGGCAAGCCGTAGTTTTCCGCTGCAGTGGCAATCACGCTGATGAGGCTGGCCGGGATGTTGAAGGTGTCGGCGATCACCCGTTGCTTCAGGGCCAGATTCTCTTGTTGCATTGGGCCTGGACGATGTTGTTGTTCATCCCATTCCCGGCAGGGTTCGATCTTGTCGGCCTGGCTGATGACAAACAGTACCGGGATGGAGTGGTTAGCCAGATGCGGTTGTAACAGTTCTTGGTAGCACTGCTGATCCAGACTTAGGGCGCGGTCGTCAGCTTTGATCAGCCACAGGATCAGATCCAACTCCGGTAGCAGTGCCTTGTACTGTTCACGGTACTCCTCATGCCGTCGCAGGCTTTCGCCTACCCCTGGCATGTCGATCAGCGAGATACCTCGTCCGGATTGATAGGCCAAGGTGATTTCTTGTGGATAACGGGTGCCACCGGTCACATCACTGACCGCCGTTTCCTCCTGGCCAAATAACGCGTTGCACAGGGAAGACTTGCCGGTTCCACTCTTGCCCATCACGCCGATGGTGGCCTGGTAGCTAACGATCTTCTGTAGCTCATCCTGCAGGTACTGGCGGTAATCTGCCGACAAATGGTGAGTTTGCTTGTCCAGCCATTGGCTCAGGCAACTTTGTAGTGGTGGGATGGATTCAGGCGGGTTGGCGGGCGTGCGCATGTCAGGCCTCACTTTCAATGGATGAAATAAAAATCGCCACCTCGGGAGAGATGGCGATCGGAGTGGGATGGATGTGACGTTATGTTCTTACCAGCTCTCACACTGAGCACGGGCCGGGTCAGCAGGAAGTACTGCGGCAGCGCCCGCCACCGGAACCACCATGCTGGCTTTTCCTGCATGAATGATCACTTTCTTACCAGCACGTAATGCATCCCAGGCAGCACGGAAGTTGTCACCCCCTGCATTGCTGCCAGCATCAGAAGGGAATAGCTTTTTGCTACCGACCTGCATGCTGAAGTCCTGCGGGTAGCCTGGGCCGTAGTAATGCTGGTTCAGGCTGGCATGCATGGTGGCGGGTTCTTTGCCACACTGGATATCGAGCGAATTACCTTTGTCGTCGGTGACGCCGTAATGCAGGGTCTGACCATCCAGTGCCACGGATTTTTTCCATTGGCCGGGTTGAGCCGCCAGGGCAGAAGTACTGAGGGCTGCCGCGATGAGAGCAAGGGAGAGCGATTTCATGTCTTGTCTTTCGTAAGGGGGAAAACTGGCAGGCCTCCCTACCAGTAAATTGAATCAGGTGAATGGACTGCAGGGCTTAGCGATCTGGCCTAGGGTGCGACGGTTCCAGTCGGTGCAGGCTGTCCCCCAGGGCAATGCCCAGCAGTAACAGACTGAGCGAACCGATACGGTCAGCTGAGGCATGCTTGAGTAGCAGTACACTGACCACCATCAGCAAGGGCAGCTGCATCGGATGACGACGTGGGGGAAGCAAGCTGTTGAGCATGGCGCTTTCCTTTCTCGGCTTAGATTCCCACCCATCCGTTGTCAGATTTGACCATTCGCAGGTTGTCGTAGGTGTAGTCGATGTGGATGGTGCTGGAGTAGGACGTGATATTGGCCTGCGAATAGTCACCGTAGACATTGCGCGGCATGTTCGGACAGGTGCGGTGCAGGTTGGCCATGATGCGCTCGCGTACCTTGACGATGAATTCATTCTTCTCCCATTGCACCCAGTCAGTGTGGCTGGTCAGCTGAGCATTCATGTCATCCAACAGCTTGGCATTCTCGGGCAAGGGTGCAAATTCCAGTGCGTACTTTACCTGCAGGGTGTAACGGTTATCGCCATCGGCAATTCCGTTGACCTTGTCGAAACTGCTGATGGTGGCGATGCTGCAATCCCCCAGCGATTTCTGAATAGCCTGCTTGGCTTCGGAAGAGGAAGGCGAGCTGGAGCCGGAGCAGGCGGTCAGCAGTAATAAACTGGCCATGGTGCTGCCCAGGACCAGGGTGCGGTAAGCGTTGTGCATGTGGTGATTCCTTATTGATGAAGTAAATAGTTGTCTTTCAAGTTGACTTTCAACTTATAGCGATGAGTTTCAACGCAACGGGTTCTTCATGTCAATGGGTTGTCTTGCGACTATTTGAGTTGAATGGAGAATGCGATGGCAAAAACGAAGGTGGACGCATTGGCGCTGAGCATTGGCAAAGCCATTGCGGCACGACGGCAGGAAGCTGACCTGACGCAGGAACAGGTCGCGGAACAACTGAAGATTGGCAATGAAGCGGTATCCCGCATGGAGCGGGGGCTAGTGATGCCGACGGTGGCCCGCCTGCTGGAACTGGCTAGCCTGTTTCACTGCGACGCCTCATCCTTGCTGGTGGAATCCAGCAATCGCCCCGCGGAGCAGGCCCAGCACCTGGCGCAGATGCTGGCCCGCCTGGATAGTGCAGATCGGGAGATGGTGTTGGCGATGGTGGAACAACTGACCAACCGGCTGGCTAAGCCGTCCTGACGGCACCCAACTTGGACGTGAGCCGGGTAGGGCGAGACACTGCCTCCGGCTTCTCCTCGACCTCGGCACCACTTTCCACTGTTGGATAAAACTCCTCCAGCAGCTGCGGTACTTCCTCCTCGGTATCCTCGAACTGACCGTTCTGCAGCAACAGCCGGGCGGCTTGCTCCAGTTCGGCGGTATCGATGCCGGCTTCCAATTGCTCATCCGCTACTTTACGTGCGGTACTGACCGCTTCGGCCAGCGTTTTGCCATCACGCAGTGTCAGATCGACGTAGTACACCGGGGTACGGTGCGACTGAGTGGTGCTCTTGGCCCGTAGACGTAACAGCAACGGTAGATGCTTGGTGTTACCACCACTGGCTGCTTCGTAATACTTCAGCCGTGCTGCCAATGTCCGTACCGAGTTGTAGCCGGTGGTGCGGAAGATAAAGCTGCCCAGCTCATCCTGCTGTCCTTCCACCTGCACATTGAGACGACCATACAGCTTGCAGCCCAGCTCCTTGGCCAGCGGGCAACGGTCTGGTCCGACACAGCCAATTTCTTCCATGCCCTGACTGGTCACTCGGCGTGCCGTTTCTCCGTTTCCGACGCAGACAGGACGACCGTTATTCCGGTCGAAGGCACTGTATTCGGCGCGTAGGTTCAGTTCGCTGTCGTTGAACAGTAGCTGAATCGGAATAGCGCGAATCTTGCCGTTTTGTGCCTGCTCCGACAGGGCCTGGTGCAAGGGATGCAGCAGCCAGCCATCCCGGCTCTGTACCTGAGTGGTGAGTGAAAAGCTGTCGTCTTTCTCCGGCAGCCAGCGTTCTTGTTTCTGGACCAGCTTGCCAATGCTGATACGCCCGATCACGGGCGGGGTAATGGCGAGACCTTTGATCACGATGCTTTCCTTTCCGTTTGAATGACAAAGCGCCGGGAACCGGCAATGGACTTGCTGTACTGGGCAAGCAGGGTGGGATGGTCTTGCGACAGACGCTCGACATCAGGGGCAACGCGGTCTTTAGATCGCTTCCAGGTGATACGGCCAGACTCGAATACAGCGGCAGAGGCATGACCCAGCACGTTCTGGATCTGCTGTCGGATGGCTGCCTCTCGGGCCTCGGCGTCTTCCTTACGCTGCCGTTCTGCCAACAGGGCAGAGAACAGCCGGTTGCCTTCAATGGATTCGGACAGGTCGATGGTCTGGCCATCGTCACGGGGAAACAGCCAGGACAGTGCAGCACCTGCATCATCCGAACCATCTGGTGCAGGCTGGGTATCCAGTACTACGTGCTGCCAGAACACCGTTTCCCGGGCGATCAGGTCTGCGATCTTGTCCTCATCCCGATTCACCCGATAAATCCGGAAATCCTGTCCGCCGATCAGCACTGCCACATCGGCCCAGTCATGGCCGGTGACGGCTAGCTGATGCAGCACCTGGCATTGATAGGCCACCGGAATGCCTTCTTCCCACTGCGGGGCGGAGTGATAACTGGCTGTCTTGATTTCCAGGATGCCCCAGCCTTCCTCTGGACAACGGACCTCCCGATCCAGATTGGCTAGCATGAAACGGTGAGTCGGGTGCTGCAGTACCGCATTCACGCGCCGTACTTTGCGACCAGTTCGCTCGGCATACACCCGCGCCAGGATGGGTTCCAGGATCGTGCCCCAGATGACAGGCTCTTTCTCTGACAGATCTTCTGGCTCCTTGCGACCGGTCTTCTCCAGCCACAAGGACAAGGGGCACTTGTACGGCGACAGCCCAATGGCCGGGGCAGCATCGGAGGAACCAATGCCTAGCTGTCGAATGCGCAGCCATTCATCACGAGACAACTTCAGGGTAGAGGCCAGACGAATGGCCTGTGCGTAGCGTTCAGCCATGGCGAAACACTCCTTATAAGGCATAAAGCCCGGCAGCAAGGCTGACCGGGCAATGAATGAAATAAACAGGGAGAGTAGAAACAAGAGAAACGACAGCAGGGCAGGACAACAGAGACAGCTGGAAGGAATCAGACCAACACCAGACCAACCGCAGATTTACGATGGCGCGACCGGCACAATCACCGGCAGCTCAGCAGAGAGCGTTAGCAGGATCTGCCGGATGACAGGCCACTGCTGTGGCTGACCCCGCAACATGAACTCCCCGGCCAGTCGCACCAGGCAGGTTTTGACCCAATCGAGGGAAGGAGGCAGACCATCATGCAAGACGATCCACTCGGCAATGGCGCTGCCCAGGGCTTCGGTCACTTCGTAGTGCCACACCCCAGGTGCAGCCTGATCCAGCTGGTCGTACAAGGTATCAGCCAGTGCGGACACTATCGGCGCGTACTGCACCAGTTCAGCATGCAGCTCCAGGCAGCCAGCACCCCAGATCACCAGCAGACTGCGCTCGGCATCCGGGCCGTCATATGCCACACCCAGGCTATTCCAGGTGCAGAAGTCGCGCATCCCTGCCGTTAGGCAAGCCGCGGTCAAGGCAATGGATTGCACAGAGGCCATGGCATCACTCCACCAGGACCAGTGCGTGCTCCAGCGCCTTGCCCTTCAACTGAGCCCCCTGGCCGAACCAGGCCGAATCCAGCCTGTAGTCCTGACTACGGGCACGGCGGCGATGATCGACATACTCGGTCATCGCATTCACCAGGCCCCAAGCCGTTCCCTTGGTACCAGCCAGCAGCGAACCCATGCCACCACCGCTATACAGGGCCGATACCTGCTGCAATGCCTTCGAGGTGACAGCATCTGCAGTCCCCTCCACCAGCGGTTCGTCCAGTACTTCACGGAAGAACTGACAAGCTTCCTCCGGTGACACAGTCCGCTGTGACAGCTGCTTGATGTTGCCGATGAAGCGATCCCAGGCCGACAGACCAATACCCAAGGCCTCCTTCACGGACTGCGGATCAAACACAGTGGAGTGGGGCACCTTCACTGCACCGGTCCTGTCCTGCACCGCCATCTGCAGGGTGTTGTTGCACACCACCCGCACCGAGGTGAACTGGGCCGTGGTACACAGCGTGCCGTCACAACTGGTGGCCAGCAGCAAATAGGCCTTCACCCGATCACCACCTTTGAGCAGGGCTTCCTGCCCGGTCTTGGCCAGCGCCCACAACTTACGGCCACCCTTCAATACCCCAGCGGTTTCCAGCTCAAAGCCACCAGCACTGACGAGATCTCGATAGAACTCCAGCACTTCCGATGGCTGCACTACCTTGTAACGCGGCGAGACCACCGACAGTGGTGCCAGAGAGTCCGAGCGATACAGCACCTTGGAATCGGCAAACGGCCGGATGTGCATGCCGTCGTCAGCCACGTTGAACAAGACATCACTCTGCTCGATACGCCAGTCCATACCGGCTTCAGTCAGCCACACTTCCAGCGGCTGTTGGGGAGACAAAGGATTGCCCAGACCGTGCCAGGGCGTGGCTCCGACAAAGGCCATGGATTCGATGAGATGGGACATGAGATCACTCCAATGAAAACGCCCCAGGCAAAGCTGGGGCGAGGGCATAAAGGACACCCTGAGTGGGTGTCGCTGTGCGTGTTCAAGGAAGTGATATAGGTCTGAAAATAATTAGGTTGAACTGCTTTGGCAGGCAGGGCTAAGAAATGGTCCGGTCTTAATAGGAAACGGCGCTTCTCGGTATCATTTTGCGCGTCGTCAGCCTGGAGTCGCGTCGTCCGCTTGATTGGAGGGCGCAATATCGGCGGGCTGCGGTGTCTCGTATTGTGGTGCTGGCTCCACCGTGCTCTCGGATGGTTGCTGGTTCTTAACTTTTTTGTGTTTTTTCTTCTTCTTTTTCGGATGCCCATGCGCTTTTTTGGGCTTGGGATGGGGGACCGGATCCGGTGTTTGAGTTGCGGCTGGATTCTGTAGCGATGACACCCAACTGGACAAGAAACGATATCCAGGCACAGCCACCGCTACACAGCCTGCAAGGATCAAGCCTGCAATGACCTGCCGACGGGTGGGCTGCCAGCGCTTCGGGAGTTCATGGCAGATGGTCGTCGGTTGGAGCACCCGTGCTGGACGCTCAGGATGTTGGGGAGAGGCCATTATGGGTGCAGGTGCAGGTGCAGGTGCAGGTACAGGTACAGGACGAGATGTGGGCTCTTGCTTTTCAGCAAGAACGATATCTGGGTCGAGGGTGATTTTTGCAGGAGCGTTTTGGGATACTTCACGATCTTGCTCAGCCTGAATGGCTAATTTGGCTTCTTCCAACGTGCAGGAAAAAAATTCGCGCCAATGATTAACACGAAACTCCTTCAAAAACTCGTGAACCCGCTGTTCCGCATCAAATGCGTGCTCGAAACGAGCAGCAAAGGCAACGTTGAAATTCTGGGGAACTCCCCAGCACTCATATTCCCAGTAATACAAATCCTCTGCGCGCTCCTTGGGCTCTTTGCGTGTATAGCCAATCTTCAACAGAGGCGCATGGCCGTCATGGTAGACCTCATTGGTGAGCACATAAACATAACCAGGTGTATTTTTTCGCTTATTTTCGGACCATGCCTTTCTAGCGGCCTCCTCCTCTACAATATCAGGTTCTTTCAGTGCATCGGGGTTAAAGGCTGTGTCAGCGCTGCAAAGTACGGGAGGTCGTTCTGCTTTATAGGTAATATCCCCTTGGACGGATGACTCAACGGCAGCGATAGCTTCTTGAATCGTGCAGTTAAAAAAATCTCTTTCGTTGTTCAAGCGTTGAGCATGCAGGATTCTGTGAGCATGGCGCATCGTTGCCCGTGCCTTCCACACCATTGCGTGATACTTAACTTCGAATGGAAATGGCACGCCAGTGCTGTAGATCTGTCGCAAACTTGCTACCATTGAATGGGTTGTATACCCAATTTTTATAACTGGTATTCCATTTAGCTGATAGCCAGGATTGGCAAGCACATAGACGTATCCGGGGCTTTCAGGGATGGAAGCTTGGAATTTGCAGTCAAGTCCTATGAATTTTGAGCACCCAAAAAATAGGTTCCCATTACTACGGTTTCTACGAATTGTGATGCGGCCCTTGTTACAGCGAGGGCAGATCACACCTTCTCGAGGGAGAGGTTTACCGTTATGTTTTTGGCTTCGGCTAGGCATTGAAATACGGTGTCAAGGCTAAAAGGCCAACCACACCGCCTTTCATGCCAAATAATTAATTTTTGTGATTTATGTCTTGTCGGATGCTCTACATGGTTGCCAGCAGCATTCCGGCGGGTAAACGCAGCCAGACGCCATCGGCACAATTCACCCCTTCGCGCAGAGCATGCCATTGATCTTCCGTTACTATCATTGTGTCAGACTCTGTGTAGCACTGCCCCAGCAAAGTAATCATGGTAGCTTTCGCTTGTCCCAATTTGACCGGTGGGGATTTGAATGCTCGACAGGCTCCTTGCCACGCTGTTTCCAGGTAGCAGTCTAGCTCCCCTGCTTGATTGATGGTCATCGCTTGGTGGCGAGCAGTATCCAGCACCAGATGGGCGCGCAGCGCGTAATGGTCTACGGTACGACGCAGAGCGAGATTAGTGTTGAGAGGTTTGTTCATTGGCAGGTACAGCTTGAAGTGACAAAGGATAGAGGCTCTGTATCGGTGTGGTTGGTATTAATCATAATTAGACAGGCCGCTACGATTTTAAATCGAGTGTTGTCGAGTGTCTGCAATGGCGAATGAATAGGCCGACATCCGGTGAGCTAAAAGCCCCTTTGAGATCTTGTGTACTTGTACCGTGCGGCACTGCTTGGCCGGCAAATACGATTCAGCCGGGCACACTGGGGGCACCAGCTCCCAGTCAAGACCCGCATAGGGGGTGCTATCCAGAAGTGCCCGCGATGACACTCCCAGATCATCTTGGTATCCACATTGGCATAGCTGATGGACCAACACTTCCCACCGCGCTCTATTGCCACACGCTGCATCGTAGCCAGGCTGTGGTATCGCTCTGCCCGATAGCACTCAGGGCAGCCTTTGCAGGCCTTGATATTCTTGCTATTGCTCTGCCAGCGATGCCCTTTATCGCATTGCCAGGACATTGGGGTGGCCTGATCAACAAACACGTTAGAAAGGCACAGCCAGCCGCGCCTTCGTGCCCAATCCTTCAGGCGCTTCAGGGTAACAGCTTGCCGGCTACCACATGCTGGACAGAAGTTTCCAGCCAGTAATGTAGCGGGTGTTCTCCCCCACACATGCCCATGCTGGCAGGCAAATAGCAGATGCCCTTGAAAGCCCAGGTACGTGTCTGACAGGCATTCCCCACCCCATGCTTGAGCGATGGCCTGAACCTGAGCTAACAATTTTAGTCGCTCAGCCGACGTGGGATGGTAGCCCGTCGGGTAGGATTGCCAGCGCTGAATCGCATGTTGGACAGCCAATGGCAATGTGTCGAATTTCTTGGATTGTGCCAAGGCCATATTCAATCAGTCACTGCTTGCTGCAATTGGCAGCGCCATTCATCAACACTGCACCGCAGCTGGTTTTATGGCCCTCATACGCGACGGGAATGCCATCAATGGTGTCACTGGCATCACCCTCAACAATCACGCGATGAGAATGGCCCTGCATCGCCCCTCGTGTTTCTCGAAAGCGGCAAGCAACCATAGCAGCGCGCAGTATGGCCATGTTTTAGGAATGCTCGGCACCCAGTGGCCTTCCTGTCTTCGGGTCTAGTCCCTTGGCTTTGGCCAGTTTTTCCAACAAGGCCTCGCTAGGCTTGGGTGGCGCAATATTGGCTTCGTGATCTTTCAGCCATTGAATTTTGCCATCCCAGGGTGGCAGTTTGGCTGGCGGCAGTGGAACGATGTCATCCAGTTCGGGGACCGTGGGGTGGGCGTAGGAGTAGCGGCCCAGGATGTCGCCGATTTCCTTGTAGCGGCGACTACGTTCGGGGTCTTTTTCTAGGCCCATGTAATAAAGTGGATCCTCATTGGAAGGAGCGAGAAAACCATGCTCAAGAAATGAAGCTGCACTTTCATTTCCGGCTTTGACTCCAAGCTGAAATGCTTCCCACGCCTGAGAAAGTACTTTGACATCATCCTTAAGATCAATGCCTAAATCCGTAGCAGCATCACCATGTCCCTGTCTAGCTGCACACTTTCGCATCTGCCGGGCAACCTCTGGTGCATTTTCCATGGGGGCTAGCTTATTTGCTACTAAATACTGCCCCTCAGGACTACCCATGTCAGCAGACTTACGGTAATAACGCAAAGCTAGTTCCGCATCCTGTTTAACGCCATAACCGGCTTCAAGATAGCGTGCCATGTCGTAATAGCCACCGGGAATGCCGCGATCAATCAGTTCCTGAGTCAGATCCAGCGTTTCTTTTACCGGATCTGCGGTCCAGGCTTGTCCCTTACCTATCATCTGTCGTAATTCAAGATTGGCCTTGTAATGGCCATGGGCAGTGGCAATGCGGTAATAGCGTTCCAATTCGGGATAGATGCTGACATCTTCTTGCAGCTGGTTGTTTTTCTGTAGATAACGTGCATAGCGATACACCTGATCGGCCTCGGCATCCAGCTTGGGTAGATGATCTTGTTCATGTACGCAGGTAAAAGCCAGATTGGTTTTGACTTCCTCTAAAGTGGGCACGGTTCTTTCCTTGTTGCTACAGGCAGCCAGCAGCAGACACAGAGTTAACGATATTAAGCGCTTCATGGCCTAGTCCTTGTTGGTGCGCATGGCACTGGGACGGGAGAACTCGACCAGAGAGGCGATCGGTTTTTGTCCTACAGCTTCCGCTTGTTTATTTTGTTTCATAATGTCAGCCCAAGCTTTAAACGCCTCCAGCGGCTTATCCTGTGCTCCTCTCCCGGCGGTATGTAAACCCCACAACTGCCTGCGTAGCGGCAGGGTAATTTCCGGGCGATGGTGCGCAATATTCAGTTCGCTATCCACCTGCATGCTGCGGGTATTGATATTGGCACTGCCCAGAGTCATAAAGGTGTCGTTGACGATCATCAGCTTGGCGTGGACATAAACTGGTGTCCATTCCCGCCCCGGCGTTTTGGTGACCTTGGCGGCGGGATAAGTTTGGCCACTCGGGGTGACCTGCACACTGGCAGCAACTCGTGGAAGTGAGTCTGGGGCGACCAAGGTGCAGACATGTACTTTCAAACCTGGGCGTTCTTCTGGTAAGACGGGCGCATTGGGTTTGCGTGCGGCTTCTACTTGTCGGCGCAGCGATTCGTTTTGCGCCTTGAGTGCGGCTTGCTTTTGCTGTAATGCCTTGAGCTTGTCTTGATAGGCTGCAATCTTGGCAGCACCACCATAACGGCTGGGCGGCAGCAATTGGTTTTGTTCCAGCTGAGATAGCCGGGACTCTACTTCATTGCGGTTTAATCTTGTCTGGGCATCGTCAGCCCGCTCCAGGCGGGCTACTGCCGGAATGGTGTCAGCCCGCCCCAGGCTATTGAGCATTTCATAGGTTTTGACTGTGCCATCGCCCATGCCTTCGTCGCTGGAGTTGGTGACGACAAATAAATAAAGCGAGTCGTGCTTGCCTGGGTCTCGGCCACCCTGTGTCTGTTTTTTAGCCGCTTCTTGTATTTTTGCAGCCAATGGTGGCCAGCGGAAATACTGGTTTTCGATGTAGATCATGGTGCTGGCGTTGTTGACCGCCTGCAGGTAAAGATCCTGGATGTTTTTGACATTGTATTGGGCCTGGGTCCGCAACAATTGCCCCTGAATCGGTAGGTTCTGGCTGTCGGCATGTACGGGGTAGCGGCTAAAATCAGGTTTGGGTAGTGCCTCACCAGTTTCTTTTTTCCATGCTTGCCAGAAATTGGCAAACAGGTCGCCTACGATGGGGCCTGTGACGCGGCTGGAAATATCCTGGCGCGGACCATGGCCGTTTCGCCCGCGATTTGGACCGTAGCGCTTGTAACTGTGCTGATCAGTATCCCAATATTCGTCCAGCATGTTGTGACCCATGACAAAGCCAACAGCATGTTCCGGGTCTTCATAGTCCACAACCACCATCTTTTGATGGTGCGTGACGGCCCCGGCATGCGCAGCCTTGGTCTGCCAGCCCAGGTTGGAATCTTTGGCTTGGAAACGAGAGCGATACAGAATTTCCGTACGTTCATCCAAGGTAAATCCTCTGCCCACAAAGCGTAGGTTTGGATCTTGCGCGCTTTTTGCCTTGGCATACCACATCACATCAAATGAATGCTGCTGGTCTGTTTCTGTCGGGCTGCGGCTGAAGAATGCACTGTACCCAGGTGTATTATTCTCAGGCCCGAGCTGGGCCAGATTACCTGCCCCCATTGTCCAACCAAGGATTTTTACCTTTACCCCTTGTGTAGCTTTTTGCATGAGCAACTGGCCGATACAAGGCGAAGCACCATCACGGATAAAATACATGGATGGCTGGAATCCCCAGCAAATGATGCAAACCGATTTCTTTGCGGCTGCAATGGCTTGGTATACCGCACGGAATGCTCGTTCTCCATTAACCAGCACCTGAAAACTAGCATTGAGGACGTGATATTCGGAGCCATTGACGAACCATGGAGGGGTAATCGTTGCCTGCATGGTTTCGTTTTGTGCAACAGGTGCCGGAATCGGCTTTTGTGCTGCTGCCTTACCCATTTTTACTTCCCTTCTGGGCCATCGCCAAGAAATCCTCACGTACAGAATTCATTGGTGAGGTCCGGCCCGCTTCATCAGCATCACCTGCGATATGGCCATGAAAACCCTGATTGGCGGGTTTACCTTGGGCGGGATTGGTGTACTCGTTGGGTAGCGGGATGTCGTATTTGACACCATTTGCCATCTCAAGCTGGTATTTTTGTGTGGGTACCATATGGTCGATGTGCAGTCGTCCGCTTTCATCAAGCACATCCTTTTTCAGCACGGCACCATCGGCATACAAGGTAAACGGCATGCCGGCCCAACTGCTTTTCATCCCTTTCGCAGCCTGATCGATTTGTATCGTCAAGGGGGACTTTGGCAAATTTTGGGGAAAGGCAGGGTGTGCAATGTTCAGTTTGTCTGGGCCGCTTAAGTTATGACTAGCCCCCTTTACACTGACAATCCCCGGGCAATGCACTTCGATATTGCCGCCTTTCAGCCGGATATAGCCGCCGCCACTGGCCAGCAGAATCTCTTCTTTGGCTGCAATGGTGATGCGCTCCTTGCAGGAGGTAATCGTCACATCCTTATCAGCCGTCAGCTCCATCGCATCGCTCTGCGCCTGGATCTGCACTTTGCCCTTGGCTGCAATGAGTTTCATGGCGATTTTGTTTTGTACCCCGACCACGAACAAACTGATGTGCTGGCCGACGTTGTGAATCCAACGGCGGCTTGTAATGTGGTTAGCATCGCGCTGTGCAACAAGATTCAAATTGGTTCCGGCGTTCACTGTCTGGCTTTGTTCAGTGACACTGACGATGCCTGCAGGGCCTGACAAAACGAGTTGGGGCTGCTGACCTGCTTGGTCTTTTGCTGTCTTGCCCTCCTTGTCGGTATTGCTGCCGGCTTCCCAGGCCGCCAAGGCATCCAGTTGATGCTGCATGTGACCCTTGGTCTTTTTGCCTGCTTTGGCATTGTCTTCACCAATACTGTCCGGGCCGGTTTCCATGCTGTCGGCCAGTTGCGCAGCGGCGGTGTCGCCCAAGCTTTGGCTGAGGCTGAGCGCGGCGTCGAGCTGGCTTTGTGCGTGTTCGCGCGCCAGTTGTTTGCCCCCAGCGCCGCTTTGTGCTTCGGTGCTGAGCAGCAGGCCATGGCCGGCGCGGATGGCACCGTGCTGGTCGGTGCGCAGTTCGAAACCTTCGCCGCGTGGCTGGGCTTTGCCATTGCTGCGCGGGTGAGTCAGGAAGCCTTGGTTGAGCTGGGTTTTGCCCGGTTCGCTGGACAGTTTTGCCCGCACTTCGCCGGGGGTGTCGTCGAACAGCAGCTCGTTGTACTGGCCGCCCTGATGCTCTTTTGACTTGATGCCGGACAGCGTCTTGTTGGCCGGGAGCGCACCGGCACCGCTAAAGGCCGGGGTGGCGTGGCTGCCGTTGTACAGCACGCCGACGATCACCGGGCGGTCGATATCACCTTCGATAAAGTCCACCAGCACTTCCTGACCGATGCGCGGGATGAACTGGTGGCCCCAGCCGGCACCGGCGCTGGGCATGGCCACGCGCAGCCAGCAGGAGGAGGTGTCGTCGAGCTTGGCCCCGATGCTGGGGTGTTCGTCTGGCCGCTGCCAGTGGAATTGCACCTTGATGCGGCCCAGTTCGTCGGTATGGACTTCCTCGCCAGCGGGGCCGACCACAGTGGCGGTCTGCACGCCTTTGGAGGTGGGCTTGGCCTGGGCGCTATGGGCATAGGCCGGGGTAAGCGGAATGCCGCGGCGCTGGGCGGTGATGTTGGTCTGGAAGGGGCTGCTGTTCTGCGAATCGGCAGTGCTGTCCTTGCCCAGCAAGCCACGCAGGCTGCTGGCCAGATCGCCGGGCAGATTATTGTTGGCGCGGAAGGTTTGGCCGGTGACCACGAATTCACGCTGTTCGCTGCTGTCGCCCTCGTGCGCCGGGTGTTCGTCCAGCCGGAACCATTGGCCAGCGAGCAGGCTGCGTACCGAACCACTGCCGCTAAATTGTTTGGCCTGCACATCGTGCGCCTGCTGGCGCAGCTGGGCATACTGGCTGAGCTGCTCGGCATCGCTGGCGTAGTACAGCGACTGCGGGTCGTAATCCTGCAAGGTGGATTGCAAGGCATCACCGCTACGGCCTTGCTGAATGCGGGTCTGGTCGCCGGTATGCTGGGTGCTCACCGGCTGGTAATCGAAACTGGCCAGTGCCACATTGCCCGATACCACCTGGCGGGCGGTGCTCCAATCGGTGAGGCCGTCTTCTTCTTCTGTTGCATCGCTGCGGTGAAAGCGCACCCGCTCGCTGGCCGCCGGCGGCAGGCTGAAGGCGTCGTCGAACACCACCAGCTTGACCTGCGGGTGCTCGCCATCAATGTGCTCGAAACGCCAGGCATAACCCTCTTCGTGCAGCAGCCGCACGATGAAGTCGAAATCGCTCTCGCGATATTGCAGACAGTAACTGCGCGGGCTGGCCGTGGCGGTGTGGAATTCCAGCGTCTGCACCTGGGCAAACACCGGATTATTGGCCTGATGTTCAGCCAGGATTTGTTTGACGATGTCGGGGACGGACAGGTCCTGAAACACCCGCGAGGTGCGACGCAGGCGCAGCAGGGCAAACGGTGGCTCGATGGTGAGGCCATACTTGGCAAAACCGCCATCAGAGCCTAATAGCTCGGCGCGCGACACCACGCCACAACGCACCACCTCGCTGCCAGCGGCATCCAGCACGCCGAGACGGGCGGCGACGCCCAACAACGACTTGAGTTCGATATTGCCGTCGGGTGACAGACAGGTGAGCTGATAGCGATAGGCTTCCGACACGCCCTCGCTGCCATCCAGCGTGTGCGGCAACAGCTGCTCGGCGGCGATCTGCCCGCCATCCAGCTGCAAGGTAAGCAGACGCTGGTGCTGGGAAAAGGCGGCGGCGAAGCTGGCGAGCAGAGCGGAAAAGTCCATGGCGTCTCATCACGTCTGCTGACGTGAATCTTCACATTCTGTTGAAAGTTCAACAGTTTATGCGCCTAACATGCGCCGAACAAGGTGGAATGGCATGAATGCGTAGTTCTACGGATGGCCGTCGATACAGGAAAAGGGATGGAAGGGGTCGCGTCAGGCATTCTCTACGGGCAGTTCATCGGCCAAACCGGTCGGTGATCTAGTCCAAGAAAATAGCCGATTCTGGTAACAAACCGGTCATTGGAGGTTGCAGCAATCAGATTACTGACTTACCTGTTAACTGGGGAGTAGCTAGAAAATTCGTTGCAACTTATCCCACCATAGTCAAAGTGCAGGATCATGGAAGCGATACTGCCGCCCCCGCTCATTGATGGTGCCGACAAAGCGCAAAGCGTCAGCGTCTGAACAGCCTTGCTGCCTGAGGACGGCATACAGCTGGTAGAACTCGCCTTTGAGGTTACCGGCGAAAATGCCAGGATCGTCTGAGCCGAGGGATACCATGATAGGCGTGTCTCCTGCCTGCACATGGCCGGGAACGCCCATCCAGCGCAGGGCGTGGTGCTCCTCAAAGCGCTGGTACTGGCTGATGCGTACATTGCTGCTTGGCAGGGTTTCGATGATGACCCGCCGCTCGGCCACATGCCTCATCAAGGCTTGCTGCAGTCGCAGATACAGGTTTGGCGTGAATAGTGCGTCTTGCGTGTCGATGCTGATGAGTGATTCGCTGCGCTGCCAGAGCTCACGGTCACTCTGCCACTTCCAGAGTAGCGACAGGGCCTCTTTGTCTTGCTCATTTGCTTCACTGACCAAGCGTGCTTCTTCTCGCAAGCTGTCTACCAGCGAGGCAGAAGTCCAGTCCCAGTGCTGGTCGCGCTGCAGCGAGGCCACGAACCCCATATGCAGCCCACGCAGGGCCATGGCTCGCTCGAATAGCCTAGCCGAGATGGAATCCTTGAAAATCAGTGGTAACAAGCGTTCAAGTTCGCACTCGACCTGATAGGCCTGAGCGGTGGTATCTGGCAACTTGCGCAACAACTGCCAGGCGGCCAGAAGATCCAGCAGCCGCTCACTGCGCTTCAGGTACAGTGTGCCGGGCATGCGCTCCAGCCAGAGTTCGGGCTTGATGCCTAGGGCGGTACCGTGGCCAATACGTGCCCCATCGCGAAGCTCCAACAGTTCAAGCGCGTCCAGCATGTGGCGCAGACCGGTCAGCAGGTGTGGAAAATCCTCACCGACGTGAAAGCTGCGATGTCCAAGTCCGGCGCGTTCAGCTTGGCGGAAAATGCTGGCAAACACTTCCGGCGGTGCATGCAGCTCGTTGGCTGCCCCATCAACGCCGCGGATCCAGCGGAGCAGCCTTGGATAGTTTTTCAGCGTCAAGCGCATCTGGGCCATCTGGGCCTCCAGCTTGCGACGTAGCGGGTAATGGCGGTAGGAACCAGCTTTCTTGGCGTCCCAGTTCCAGTCCTCTTTAATGAAATGCGCCACCAAGGCTAGTTGTTGGCGTCGTGGCCATCGCGCATCGGCACTTTCGCACACGCTATCCAAGGCTTCGAGAACACTTGTAAGGGAGGTTTTTTTAGCCCCTACTTTGGTGGGCAGGTCTTCCTGCAGGTATTCCAGATAGTCCCGCAGGATAGCAAGCAGTAACTGGGAATTTTTGTCGGCAGTAGGCTTGGGCGCGAATCGTCCTTCCAGATAAGCGCTCTGGCTGCGCTGTGGGTGAGACCCGTGCATATCATTGAGCCGCTGGCAATAGCGTTCTTCGGCAGGGTTTCGCAGCTCGGTGTGGGTGTACTTCTGGAACTGGTCAAAGCCATACAGTTCTTCGCCTTGCACCATCAGGGCGCGGTACTGGTGCTGCAGCAGTAGGTACAGGTGCAGCATGCGATCTACCTGAGAGGGTAGTTTGTGCTGGCACAGCAACAGTGTCATCCATTCCAACTCGGCAGCCAGGGTTTCCGCGCCGAGGGGGTTGTGAAGCGGATTGAATGCTCGGGGCAGCGAGGGAGCGGGAGCCCGTTTCTGCCGGCCACGCAGGTCGTCTGCGCTCCATGGTACCGGAGAGGCTTCCGACGAAGGATTTTGTGCAAAGTGCACCAACCAGCCGCGCAGCTGGCGCGCCAGCATCAGGTCGTGCCGAAACTGAGTCGGAGTGAAGTTTGCGTCGTGCAGGCGTGCCAGTTCAAGCACCTTGTCGCCGGCAGCGCTGCGCTGGGCTGTTTGCCACAGGTCGCTGAATTGCTTGGTGGCCTTATCAGGCCGGGCCATGGCACTTAGCCAGCACTGTTCCGCAAAGCTGCTGCCGTTCAGGTGCAAATGGCTTTCATGCAAGCCTTCCCGGCTGATGTAATCTTCCACCGCACCATCGCGCGGTGTGATGCAAGGCAAGGGCGGCTGCTGGGCGCGCCCAGGTAGTCGCTGTGTGAGCAGGTCAGCAGCGAGGTGACCGCCCCGCCGCATGTGCATGGCCTGCATGGCCGCGATAATGGGCAGGCCGCTTACACGGCTCAATACGCTTTGTTGCCATTCGCCGAACTGAGCCAGTCGCACATGCACGTGGCCGTGTTGAACTTCTAGATATCGTTCGGCTAGCAGACGTAGCGCGGTAGCGGCTAGCTTTCCATCTTTGAGTTCTTGCGCTTGCGCCGCCTTGAAGCTCAGGTCGAACACATGGTCCGGCAAGCGCGCCTGCCAGGGCTGGTTGCCAAGGTAAAGGTGCTGGCGTAGATCGCGCTCGTCCAGTGAGGTGGACCAGTCGTGGCTTAGCAGATGCTGCCTGAGCAACGGGCTGCTTAACGTGCGGCAGCACAGCAGGGATAGCTGGGAGGCTGCAGTATGCATCGCTTAGCACGCCCCCGCGATCAATGAAATGCAGGCAAGCACCTTGTGGCTGGATGGATTGGGCCTAGTCATCATCCCTGCTTTAGTAACGTCGTCTTCGCCATTTCCACCCAGACCTCGGCGCTGCACAAGGCTGACCCAGGAATTACTAGAGAAATATTGGCTGTTTTCAAACTGGCATTGAGGAGCTTGATGAAGTCCTGTGTGGCTTTGTCGCTCTTGATCAAGCCTAACACGAGGGGACACGCGGCGATCATGAAGGTCAGCGGTGCCATAGACGGGGTTACGTCTTCTGCCTTTTTTTGTGCTTCCTCTGCGGAGGGGGGGGCGTCTTCAGAATGTTGGAATTTTGCCATTACCAGAGCGCCCGCCGTCCTTGGGTTCTTCCTGTTCAATTCGCCCCGGGCAGATGGTTCAGACTGGTAGTGATAATCGACTTCTTCAACGAGGCATGCGTTGATTAGCGCCCATGCAAACAATTCCATGGCCTTGGTGCTACGCTCTTCCTCATGTGAACTCGAACGCATGGCTGCCGAAATATTGTCCAGACTGAAGTGCAGGCGATTCCAGATCTTCCCCATCAGCATGGCGGAAGGGTAGAAATGCCGTTTTATCTCTTGGCAGGCTGTCAGCCAAGCTTTGATCTGACCTACCAGATTTGTGAATCCCTGCGGAAGGTCTTGGTCGTCATCGTTGGTCTCTCCATCGTCTATATCTGCAACCATGGAAGTCTCAGTGTCCCACTTGGGCATAGAGACAGTCGGAATGCTTAATATCTTGTTCAATTGCCTGCGAATCTCATCTTCACCTTTTTCGCTATCGTGTATCCCCAAAAGGTTGGCAATCAGGCCTAAAGTATTAAAAATTGAAAGATAACGTCGGGTGTTGTCAGGGTATTTCACAGCCGACTGGGTGAAAGCGATGGCAGGGTAGGTGTCTTTAGAACACTCTTTAAGTGCCTGGTTAAGACAGTAGTCGAAAGAGACAGCGTCGTTCTTTTTTGAGACCCGCACACCGATGATGCCTTGCCGTAACGGCAGGCTTTTATTGGTATTCGCGCCAATCAGCGCTGCCGTAGCATGCCAGGCCCAATTGAGTGCGTTGTCCTGACGACCGACCGATAGATACTGTTTGACCTTGCGCTGCAGTTCGCCTTCACTGGCCTTGTTGCCCTTGACTGTTACCAGATGCAGGATCTTGCTACTGCCGGCCATGCTCACCATGTAAGTGATGGCCTTGGCCGGATCGTTCTCGCACAACCTGGCCACATCCGCCGCCAGCGATGGATAGGCATGGCGTAGCGTGGCATCGCGCGACTGTGGCCGCAGGTAGATGGCGGTATCCGGTTCGCCATCCGATTGGCACAAGTCAAAGGCGGCATCGATGAGGGCATGCAGGTCGCCTTCCGCAATGCTTTCAACATCGATGTTCTGCCGATAAAGGCTGCTCAGCGCTGTCGCGCGCAAGGCTTCGGCAGCGGCTTCACGCGCTGTGGTCTTAATGTCGCTGCGCAACTGGTAGTAATAAGCCAATAGTTGCAGCACGGAACGAACAGGCTGCTTCAATACATGCTCGCGGAACAAGTCCAGGTCGTGTCCATCCCGAAGGCGCAATCCCTCTGTGGCGATGGCATCAATAGCTTCCAGCAGGGGGGCTGCGTCTCCATCTCCTGATTTTTTGACGATGAAAGCCGGAGTGCTGGAGCCTTCTGGCTTGTCGCCTTTTCGCTTTCTTTCAATCAGGGTGTGCAAGGTTCTCAGTTGCACCCGCCGCTGGACGGGGAAAAGTTTGAGCAGGTACTGCTCTTCCAGATGCGCCACCATACGGGTTTGCTGTGTCTTGCGGTCATCGGTAAAACCTTTGCTGTCATTGGCAAAGTCTTGCTGGAAGTGGTTTTGTACCAGTAGCGAGTACATTTCCATGTCGCCGGTGACGAGCAGCAGCAATTGGGGGGTATCCAGATACTTGCGTATGCATTCAAGCACCTCAATGGCATTGGTAAATTTGGTGTCCGCGTCATCGATGGCCACCAGCAATGCACGGGTGTTATAAGCCTTGCAGACCAGATCGATGGTCTGGTGCAGCAGTCGGCGCAGCTGTTGGCTGTCGGCTGCGCGATCCAGGCCGTAATCCAGGAACAGTTCGGCATCCAGGTCTTTGAGGTTGTCCGTTTTGGAAACGAATAGCTGCAGCCCCCCCGCCATCTGCTTGAAGAGATCCCTGAATTTTTCTTGCTGGCTGCTCCAATCTGGCCCACGGTGGGAACACTCCTCCATCAAGTATTTCAGATGCTTTAGGATATGTAGCAGCACGATTTCGCTGGCTTCAATGCGGCTTGGATCCAGATACAACAAGGGCTTCACGGACGCGGCATCGCTCGCCGGCTTTGCCTCCAGATACTTGTACGTGAAATCCAGAAAGGTGGATTTGCCTGCGCCCCGTGTGCCGTCAATGAAGTAGGTCAGGCCGCTGCCGGGTGGGTAAAGGTCGTTTGTGTATGCATCCGGGGTTTGTCCTGCTGCTTGACGAACTTTGGCATTTGCGTGCCCTAGATCCTCGCGGATCTGCTGTTGTAGCTTTTCAAAGGCTTCGCGCTGAATCAGCTTTGCTCGGTCGATAGGATGGTTGTAGTTGCTTGAGCTCAGGTCGATCTCGATAATGCTGTTATCCATGACGTCTGCGATTGGGTGTTTAAGTATTTTTTCATCATACCTTAGCGAGCTTGCCCTGGTAATCGCGAATTCAGCAGCTTAGTTTTATGCCATTGGCATTAATCTGTGCTCTAATGTGACTAGCTACAGCTCATCACCCACTTGACCTTGGCCTGCTCGTCGACAACGCAGTACTCAATTACGTTTGTGGCTGATCACCAAGTCGGAGCAACTCCGTATGCTCATCTAACGTCACATTTCCACTTTCACCTATGTTGGAACGCAAAGAGTCAGGCTGCCGCCCGGCAATCAAGGAAAGGGTTTATTGCGCGCTACACGAGAGTGCTGGTCAATTTTGGGATACGTTGGCAAGAAATACGGAGGCAGGCGTGCGCAGGGTCACTTGGCTTTAGCCATGGGGCAGATGCGTGATGGCCTCGGAACGGAAAGCCGCAGTTCAAACCCTCGCCTTGGTGAATAGCAGCAACCTAGCACATTGCCGCCTGTGCGAAACTATTGACTGTATGACTGTACAGCTCCCAAGGCGAGGCGCTGCCTGTTACCGCTGGCATGATGACCGCTATTAGCTAATAGCGGACTTTTTCCGCCAAGTTGGTGAGTGTCTGCTTTGGCCGACAACCCGCCTCCTTGTGGAACAACAAGCAGATCAGTCAGTAGAGCGGCCCGCCGTTTGTCGGCGGCACCGCGTTGATGGATGTGCTGGTGCTAATTGATTCAAGCACGTTCATGCTGGTGAAGGTGCTTTATGTGCGTTTCGTCAATGAGATCGCTGAGGCAGAGTACTCATGCGCACTGCTATCAGATGATGCCTGTGTGCTAAAACACTGGTTTGGTTACCAGTAGCCGGGATTAGCAGTTGAAGCTATGTCTCATCATCTAGCCAAAATGGTGCAATGTTGTGCCGAGAAAGCAAATGGTTAATGGCATACCTGATGGCATACTGACTGAAGTAAAAAACAAAAAAGCCCTTGATTTCTCAAGGGCTTAGCTGTTTGGTCTGGCGGAGAGGGAGGGATTCGAACCCTCGGTACGCTCGCACGTACGCCTGATTTCGAGTCAGGTACATTCGACCACTCTGCCACCTCTCCGACTCAGAGCGACGAATTCTATGGTTAGTCGGGCCGGCTGTCAATAGCTTGATCGCTTGGCTGCGCATTGTTTTTGACAGTGATGCCACCGGGTCCGGCTTGAGCTGCGGATTGGCTGGCGAGTATCACTGTGCCGGCTGGTGAAGGGCTGTGCTGGAGGGGGCGTGGCGGGCTTGTTACACTGGGCACAACCGCCATCGCGTGCCGGGTGCTGCCGCTGGCGACATAACAGGGGATTGTGGTGCGACTATCAACAAGACTGAATGACATTGCGCCGTTTCAGGTGATGGCCATTCTGGAGCGGGCCCGGGCCTTGCAGGCGGCGGGCAGGGATGTGATTCATCTGGAAGTGGGCGAGCCGGACTTTGCCACGCCGGCAGCCATTGTCGAGGCTGGCCGGCAAGCATTGAGCGAGGGCCATA
Organism: Aquitalea sp. FJL05; assembly: GCF_003852595.1. NCBI lineage: Bacteria > Pseudomonadati > Pseudomonadota > Betaproteobacteria > Neisseriales > Chromobacteriaceae > Aquitalea > Aquitalea sp. FJL05. The sequence goes on along the minus strand of NZ_QAJS01000006.1, from coordinate 148,219 downwards.
CTTTTTATACTGCCGCGCAGGGCTTGCCCGCCTTGCGTGAGGCGATTGCGGCATTTTATCTGCAGCGTTATGGCGTGGAGGTGGATGCGCGCCGCATCATCGTGACGCCGGGTGCGTCAGGTGCGCTGCAGATTGCCTTGTCCTTGCTGGTGGACCAGGGCGACCAGGTGCTGATGGCGGATCCGACTTATCCGTGCAACAGGCATTTTGTCAGCCTGCTGGGTGGTGAGCCGGTCTGTCTTGCCGTGGGACCGGAATCCCGTTACCAGTTGCTGGCCGGGGATGTGGATGAGGCCTGGGCCGAGCGCACGGTGGCGGCGATGGTGGCCAGCCCGGCCAATCCGACTGGCACCTTGTTGACGGCGGCAGAACTGGCCGCCCTGAGCGCCAGCTGCAAGCGCCATGGTGGCAGCCTGATCGTGGACGAGATTTATCATGGTCTGACCTATGGCTGTGATGCAGCCACGGCGTTGGCGGTGGACCCGGATGTGTTCGTGATCAACAGTTTTTCCAAGTATTTCCAGATGACCGGCTGGCGGCTGGGCTGGCTGGTGGTGCCGGATGCTTATGTCGAACCGGCGCTGCGGCTGGCGCAGAACCTGTTTCTGTGTCCGCCGACGATGGCGCAGCATGCGGCACTGGCGGCTTTTCAGCCGCAGGTGATTGCGGAGCTGGAGCAGCGTCGTGCCGAATTTGGCCGGCGGTGCGATTTCCTGTTGCAGGCATTGCCGTCGCTGGGCTGGAAGCTGCCAGTGCAGCCGGAGGGGGCTTTCTATCTGTATGCGGATGTGAGTGACGTTACCGATGACAGCTTCGCCTACTGCGCACGGCTACTGGAGGAGGTGAATGTCGCCATTACGCCAGGGGCGGATTTTGGCTGTTATCGTGCCGCACAGCATGTGCGGGTAGCTTATACCACCAGTATTGAGCGACTGACTGAGGCGGTGGCGCGTATTGCTAGCTTGGCTTAGACCGCCGGCAAAGCTTCTTCTGAGGGCACCTTGATTGCCGTACTGGGTGTTCTGTCGGCATCCGTGCGCCTTGGCCCAGATACTGTGCGAGGGTTTGTTCGCCGCTCTTGGCGCTGCGTGTGTCAGACGTGAAAAAGGCTGCCTTTGTGGCAGCCTTTTGCATGGTGCAGGTGATGTCAGTGATGAATATCCAGGGTGACATCGCCGCGTTCTTCCGCTACCGATTGCAGGATTTCCAGCAGGGTGGCGTAGAGGTCGGCACCCAGTTGCTGGCGGGACTGTTCGGTATCGCGCCAGATGATTTCGAAGGGGCCGCTGACATCTGCACTCAGGCTGTCGTACAGCGCATCCAGATTGCGGCCGAAATGCGCAGGCAGATGCAGCTGGCGGGTCAGCTCGTCATAGAACTGTTCCAGCGAAGTGATGTGATGAAGTTCGCAAATGCTTACTGACATGCTGGCACCTCGATAAAGCGCTGGTAATGGTCGAGAGAGACAAAACGCTGGCCGGCGCGCGAAAACACCAGTCGATAGGCACCGCGCTTGCCTCCTTTATAGTTCAGATCGGCTTCCTGCCACTGCCCCTTGGGCAGCTGCTTTTCATAATTGCCAAAGCGGTCGCCGCCTATCGACTTGCCTTGCAGTCCGGGAACGGCCCACAGGCTGCGGCCGGGTTGCCAGCCAGCCTGTTGCGCCTGGCGCTTGGTGAGGAATTGATCCGGCAGCCTGCCGCTTTGTCCCAGTGTTTGCAGCACGGTGGTCAGTTCCCGTGCGTCCAGCCGGTTGCCGGCTTGCTGATTGACACTGCTGGCAACGCTGGCGCATTGCGGCAAGGCCCAGGCGGCAGGGGCGAGCAGGGCGCTGAGCAGCAGGCTCGGGATGGCACGGCGTAGCAACATGATTTACTCCAGGTTCAGGGATTCGACAGCGTAGCCATGGCCGATCAGCAGCGGCAGCATGGTTGCCATCGCGTGCGGGTCTTCCGCTGTGGTGATGAAACGGTAGCAATGATCACCGACGCTGTCACTGCCGTGCAGTTGCAACAGCGAATCGACACGGCGGGCGATGGCCTCGGCCGGGTCGTACAGGGCGATGCTGTCGCCGGTGAGTTCGCGAATCAGCGGTGACAGGAAGGGGTAATGGGTACAGCCCAGCGCGATGTGGTCGATGTTTTCCTGCAAGAGCGGGCGGACAACCTCAGCCACGCGGCGGCGGGTGAGGGTGCTGTCCAGTTGGCCTGCTTCCACCTGTTCCACCCAGCCCAGCCCCGGCCGGCGCAGGACTTCTACCTCGCCGGCATGTTTGTCCAGCAGTGCCTGTACCCGCTCGCTGGCCAGCGTAGCCGCGGTGGCCAGTACGGCAATGCGGCCGGTGCGGCTGGCTGCCGCTGCCGGCTTGATCGCCGGCTCGACCCCGACGATGGGAATGGGCAGCTGCTGGCGCAGTGCCGCCACGGCTGCCGTGGTGGCGGTGTTGCAGGCCACCACCAGCAGGCTGGCCCCCTGCTGGTGCAGGTAGTGGCCGATTTTCAGGCTGCGCTCGATGATTTCGGTCTTGCTGCGGCCGCCATAGGGGCAGTAGGCCTGATCAGCCAGATAGGTAATCGGCCAGGCAGGCAGCGCTGTTTGCACGGCGCGCCAGATGGATAGCCCGCCCAGGCCGGAGTCGAACATCGCAATCATGCTGTGCTTAGTTGTTCTGGATGACGATCTTGGGAAACTTGCCGGAGAAGTCCTGCGCCTTTTCACCCACCTTGACTGCCAGCTTGCGCGCAATGTCCTTGTACAGGGTGGCGATGGCTCCATCGGGGTCGGCCGCAACCGTCGGCTTGCCTTCATCCACCGCCAGGCGAATGCCCATGTCCAGCGGCAGCGAGCCCAGCACTTCCACACCAAAGTCGGCAGCCATGCGCGCGGCACCGCCCTCACCAAAGATGTGTTCGGCGTGGCCGCAGTTGCTGCAGATGTGAATGGCCATGTTTTCCACCATGCCCAGGATCGGCACGCCTACTTTCTGGAACATGGTGACGCCCTTGCGCGCATCCAGCAGGGCGATGTCCTGCGGGGTGGTGACGATCAGCGCGCCGGTAACCGGCACTTTTTGCGACAGCGTCAGCTGGATGTCGCCGGTACCCGGCGGCATGTCGATGACCAAGTAATCCAGATTGTCCCAGCGGGTGTCGTTGAGCAATTGCTGCAGCGCTTGGCTCACCATCGGGCCGCGCCACACCATGGCCTGGTCGGCATCCACCAGATAACCGATGGACATGGTCTGGATGCCGTAATTGACGATGGGCTGCAGGCTTTTGCCATCCGGCGTTTCCGGGCGCTGGCCTTGCAGGCCCAGCATCAGCGGCTGCGAGGGGCCGTAGATGTCGGCATCCAGAATCCCCACGCGTGCGCCTTCGGCTTGCAGCGCCAGGGCCAGATTCACGGCGGTGGTGGATTTGCCCACGCCACCCTTGCCGGAGGCCACGGCGATGACATTCTTGACCCCGGGCAGTAGCGGCACGCCGCGCTGTGCGGCATGGCTGGTGATCTGGCTGCGCACCGTGACCTGCAGCGTACGGCCTGCTGCAATGGTTTGCAGGGCGGTTTCGAACTGGCTGCGTACCAGCGCAAACTGGCTGGCCGCCGGGTAGGCAAGTACCACGTCCAGTGCCAGTTGCTCGGCACTGATCCTGATGTTCTTTACCGCCTTGGCGGCAACATAGGGTTTGCCGGTATTGGCATCGAGCAGGCCGGCAACGGCCTCCAGTACTTGGGCATCGGTCAGGGTCATGGTGTCGGCTGCGCTATCTGCGTCCGGTTTGGCACCGAACAGCTTGGTCAGTTTGGAGAGCATGGGGGCAATAGGGATGGGTGGAATACCCGACAATTTTACTATGTTTTAGCACGGGTGCGTTGCTCCCGTTGCGCCAGCTGGCATGTTACTCCCGCCTTGCCCGAGTGGCTATGGCCATCGCTTGGTGGCCGGTCGCTGGCTGTTATTGATTGCTTCATCTCGAAAGATTTTGCCGTAAGCGCTTGATAAGCGTAGAATTAGCCCCTTTTTTTTCACGCCACGGTACGTATTTCGCGTGTCGTCCGGCACCGGCTCGGCCCTGTCAGGCCATGGCTTTGCTCTTTGTCATCAAGAAAGGTTGTTGCATTGCAGTCCAAACATGTTTCTCTCAGTCCGGCCAATCTGCTGTTTCCCCTCGCGCTGGTCTTGTTCGAATTTGCCGTTTATATCGCCAATGACATGGTGCAGCCCGCCATGCTGCAGGTTACCCGTGAATTCATGGTGAATACCTCGTGGGTTCCCACCTCGATGACCGCTTTTCTGATCGGCGGAGCCGTGCTGCCCTGGCTGACCGGCCCGCTGTCGGACCGTATCGGCCGTCGCCCGGTGCTGCTGTTTGGCGTGGCGTATTTCGTCCTGGCCTGCCTGGCCAGTTATCTGGTGCATTCCATCGAAAGCTTTATTGCCCTGCGTGTGTTGCAGGGCATGGGGCTGTGCTTTATCAATGCCGTGGGCTATGCCGCCGTGCAAGAGGCTTTTGAAGAAACCGCAGCGGTCAAGGTAACGGCGCTGATGGCCAATGTGGCGCTGATTGCGCCGCTGGTTGGCCCGCTGGCTGGTGCCGCGCTGGTGGAAATCGCCCCGTGGCGCAGCTGCTTCCTGGTGATTGCCGCCATGTCCTTTATCGCGCTGCTGGGCCTGATCTGGAAGATGCCGGAAACCGTCAAGCCCAGTCATGACAAGCTGCCGCTGTCGCAAATGGGCCGCGATTACCTGCGCCTGTTCAGCCAACGCCGCTTTGTGCTGTCTGCCCTGTGCATTCCCTTGCTGGCTTTGCCCTTGATGGGCTGGATTGCCTTGTCGCCAGTGCTGCTGGTGCAGGACCTGGGCATGAGCACCCTGCAATACGGCATGATGCAGCTGCCGGTGTTTGGTGGCCTGATCGCCGGTAATTTCGCGCTGGTGTTGCTGGCCGACCGCTGGCCGCTGGGTCGTTCGGTGTTTGTTGGCATGGGGCCCATCGTCAGTGGCCTGCTATTGATGCTGGCTGGCGTGCTGTTTGCCGCAGAGCCGGTATGGCTGATGGTGGCCGGCATGAGTTTGATGAGCTTTGGCGAAGGCCTCAGTTTTGGTGTGCTGTACCGCTTTGCCCTGATGTCTTCCCCGGTGGCCAAGGGCACGGTATCGGCTTCCATGAGCATGCTGTCGATGGCCGGCTACGCCTTGGGCATCGAAATCTTCCGTCTGGCCTACATGCTGGGCGGCATGGCCGGCTTTGCCGCGTGCTCGGTGCTCACGGCGCTGCTGTTTGTCCAGCTGGCACGCAGTACCGTGCCGCAGGCCATGGCCGAGCGCGCTGCACCGGCAGATTATCTGCCGCCGGAACTGCAAACCCAGAACAGCTGATTTTCCGCGACGTTTCCCCCAATCAGCCCGGTTGGCCCGCCTTTGCCGCGGTCCGCCGGGTTTTTGCCGATCTGCGCCGTGACCGGCAGCGGCATCCGGCTCTATAATCGTCCGCTTGAGATCGCTTACCTTCAGGAACACCCAATGAGCAAACGCAAGATTCTGGTGACCAGCGCACTGCCTTACGCCAACGCGGGGCTGCATCTGGGCCATATGCTGGAACAGATCCAGACCGACGTCTGGGTACGCTTCCAGAAAATGCGCGGCCACGAGTGCTATTACGTGTGCGCCGACGACACCCACGGTGCGCCCATCATGCTGGCCGCCGAAAAGCAGGGCATCACCCCCACTCAGCTGGTGGATGCCGTGCGCGAACTGCATCTGGCCGATTCGCAGGGTTTCCTGATCGGTCACGACAACTACTACAGTACCAACAGCCCGGAAAACAAGGCCTTTGCCGAGCAGGTGTACAAAGCCCTGCGCGCCGATGACAAGATTTCCAGCCGCACCATCGAGCAGCTGTTCGATCCGGAAAAGCAGATGTTCCTGCCGGACCGCTTCGTCAAGGGCGAATGCCCCAAGTGCGCGGCCAAAGACCAGTACGGTGACAACTGTGAAGTGTGCGGTGCCACTTATAACCCGACCGAACTGAAGAACCCCTACTCGGCCGTGTCCGGTGCCAAGCCGGTGCTGAAAACCTCCGAGCACTATTTCTTCCGTCTGGGCGAGTGTGCCGACTTCCTCAAAGGCTGGACCAGCGGCAGCACCACCCGTGCCGATGGCGTGAGCCAGCCGCATCTGCAGCCGGAATCGCTCAACAAGATGAACGAGTGGATCGAAGGCGGCCTGCAGGATTGGGACATCAGCCGTGATGCACCGTATTTCGGCTTTGAGATTCCAGATGCACCGGGCAAGTACTTCTATGTCTGGCTGGACGCGCCGATTGGCTACATGGCCAGCTTCAAGAACCTGTGCGACAGCAAGGGCATCGACTTTGATGCCTGGTTCAAGCCGGGCTCGGATGCCGAGATGTACCACTTCATCGGCAAGGACATCCTGTATTTCCACGCCCTGTTCTGGCCGGCCATGCTGCAGTACTCCGGCCTGCGTGTGCCCACCGGCGTGTTTGCCCACGGCTTCCTCACCGTGGACGGGCAGAAGATGTCCAAGTCGCGCGGCACCTTCATCCAGGCCAAGAGCTACCTGGAGTGCGGCCTGAATCCGGAATGGATGCGCTATTACATGGCCGCCAAGTTGAACGGCCGCATCGAAGACATCGACCTCAACCTCAATGACTTCGTTGCCCGCGTCAATTCTGATCTGGTAGGCAAGTACATCAACATCGCCAGCCGCTCTGCCGGTTTCATCAGCAAGCGCTTTGCCGGCAAGCTGGCCGACAGCGTGGCCGACACTGCCATCCTGCACAAGCTGCAGGCCGCCGCCGCCGAGCTGGCCGCTGCGTTTGAAGCACGCGAATACGCCAAGGCCCTGCGCGACGTGATGGCGCTGGCCGATGAAGTCAACGCCTATGTCGATGCCAACAAGCCGTGGGAACTGGCCAAGCAGGAAGGGCAGGATGCGCGTTTGCAGGAAGTCTGCACCGTGCTGCTCAATGCCTTCCGCCTGCTCACCATTTACCTGAAGCCGGTACTGCCCAAGCTGGCCAAAGACGTGGAATCCTTCCTTGGCGTGGCGCCGCTGACCTGGGCCGATGCCGACAGCCTGCTCTTGGGCAAGACCATCAACACCTATCAGCACCTGATGCAGCGCATCGACCCGGTGCTGATCGACAAACTGATCGAAGCGAACAAACAGAATATGCAAGCTACTGCCAACACCCCGGCGGCTGCCGCCCACGAACCGCTGGCCGACACCATCAAGATCGACGACTTTGCCAAAATAGACCTGCGTATCGGCAAGGTACTGGCCTGCAATTTCGTGGAAGGTTCGGACAAGTTGCTACAGTTCACCGTGGATCTGGGTTTTGAACAGCGCAATATCTTCTCCGGCATCCGCTCTGCCTATCAGGAGCCGGAAAAACTGGTAGGGCGCAATGTGGTGGTGGTGGCCAATCTGGCCGAGCGCAAGATGCGCTTTGGCGTGTCGCAAGGCATGATCGTCTGCGCCTCTGGTGCTGACGACAATAGCGGTCTGTTCCTGCTGGATGTGGACCAGGGCGCTGCACCTGGCATGCGTATCGGTTAAGCCCTACACCAATACCCAGCTCAAAGCCCTGCCGATCCCGTATCGGCAGGGCTTTGTTTTTTGTAGCATTTTTGCCGGAAAATCGTCACGAATGTGTCATTTGCCACTGTTACAGTGCTTCATCAGTGCGATACGGAACTTTATTGTTGGCTAATTTGTCAATAACGTGTTAAACCTTTAGATCAAACTAAAAATTTTGTCGCAATGATAAAAAAAATAAGGAAATACCTAAATGAAAATCTCTCAATTGCAACCGGGTTATACCGTTCTTGAGCATAAAGACAGTGGCGATATCGTCCACTACACCGTCGTCAGCATTCGCCAGGTTGGCAAGATGTTCGAAGTCACTTTCCAATCCGTGCTGGGTCTTGCCAGCGCCTTTTATCCGGCCAACGGTTTTATCCACGCCGCCGCATAATTGCAGTACCTGCTGACCGCACAAGCCGGTCAGTACACAGACAACAAAACCCCGCCGCCGGCGGGGTTTTGCTTTGTGGGCCTCCTGTCATGCTGCAGTTGGCTGGTAGCAGGCATGGTTTCTGCCCTATCATCGATTTTTTCCCCTTCCACTTGCTCATGTCCCGTTTTTTCAAACTGCTGCCTGAATTGGTCTGCAATTTCCTGCTGCCGTGGCTGTGCTACCGCTGGGCGCTGCCGCAGTGGGGAGAAACCACCGCGCTGATGGCTTCCTCGCTCCCTCCCATTGTCTGGAGTGTGGTCGAGTTGCTGCGTTTTCGCCGGGTAGACACCCTTAGTTTGCTGGTTGTTGGCGGTATCGTATTGTCACTGCTGGTCATGTTGCTGGGGGGAAGTCCGCGCGTATTGCTGATGCGGGAATCCTTGCTGTCGGGCTTGTTTGGCGTGGTTTTCCTGCTGTCGCTGCTGATGGGGAGGCCGCTGGTTTACCATCTGGCACTTGCCATGCTTGCGCGCGAGTCAGCAGATGGGAAAGCGCGTTTTATCCGGCGCTGGCAAGAGCCGGCCTTTCGTCAGGCAATCCGCCGCATGACCGGTTTGTGGGGCTGGGGGCTGACACTGGAAGCCGTGATTCGTGCCGCCATGATCTCGCAGCTGTCGGTAGAGCGCTTTCTGTTGCTTTCGCCCTTTGTCAGCTATGCCATCATGGCCTTGCTGATTGGGCTGACCTGGCTTGGGCGGCAGCGTTTGCGCAGCCTGGGTAGCGCATTGCCATTCTGAGGACAAAAAAAGGGGCCGCCAACAGGCGGCCCAAAATTTCCGTGATGAACACTTAGGAGAATACGCGCTGCACTTCGCCTGAGCTGGCGCAGTACGATTCAAACTGCACTGGCTACCTGTCTGCAACACGTTCGCCTCTCGGGGAAGTCGACGGGGTGTGCCGCAAGCGGCCAGCCACTCATGGGGCAGAAGTGACTGGCGGTAACACAGGTCCTACTTTAGGCCAGCGGTATTGAGGAGATGTGTCAGGCAAGCGGCTAAATGTTAATAAGTTTTACAAATGATTCCGGCAGCATATTAAATTTATTTTAAGAAAGTATTGACGCTGCCCATGATGGCAGGTACTATGCACTCCTCTTCTGAAGAAACAGCGCAGAAGACAGCGACAGAACACTGACGCGGGATGGAGCAGTCTGGTAGCTCGTCGGGCTCATAACCCGAAGGTCGTAGGTTCGAATCCTGCTCCCGCAACCAATTCCCTGCAGCTTGCTGCACGGTAGTAAAAACCCCGATCAAGCGATGCTTGACGGGGTTTTTGCATTGTCGCGCTGTCTATAGTGATGCCAATATCGCGGGCAGCTGCGCTGCTGCATTCATGCCTCGGGGCTGTGTTGTGCCCGCGTTATACTGAAAGTCCTCCCACTTTCAGGCGACAACCACCATGCGCATCGCTGTTTTCGATACCAAAAACTACGACCGGCAAAGCCTGGATCTCGCCAATCAGCAGTTTGGCCATCAGTTGAGCTATTTCGAACCCCGACTCAATCAGGACACGCTGGAGCTGGTGCATGACGTCGATGCGGTCTGCCCCTTTGTCAATGACCGGCTGGATGCCGAGGTCATTGCCCGCCTGGCGCAGCGAGGCGTGCGTTTGATTACCTTACGCTGTGCTGGCTTCAATGGAGTGGATCTGGCGGCGTGTCAGCAGCACGGCATCGTGGTTACGCGGGTGCCGGCCTATTCGCCGCACGCGGTGGCTGAGCATGCCTTTGCCTTGCTATTGGCCGTGGTGCGTCGCATCCACAAATCCTATGTGCGGGTGCGCGAAATGGATTTTTCACTGGATGGTCTGGTGGGTTTCGACCTGTATCGCAAGACTATCGGTGTGGTGGGCACCGGGCGCATCGGTCAGGCAACCATTGCCATTGCCAAGGGCTTTGGCATGCGGGTGCTGGCTTTTGATGTCTATCCCCAGGCCGGGCTGGACCAGCAGCTTGGTTTTGAATATGTGTCGATGGCGCGTTTGCTGCAGGAGTGCGATGTGGTCAGCCTGCATTTGCCGCTGACGCCGCAAACCCAGCACATGATCAATGCCGATGCGCTGGCCGGCATGAAAAGCGGTGCGGTGTTGATCAATACCAGCCGTGGTGCGCTGGTGGAAACCACGGCCTTGATTGCTGCCTTGAAGGATGGCCGGCTGGCCGGGGTTGGGCTGGATGTGTATGAGATGGAGGAGGGGGTGTTTTTTGAAAACCACTCTGAAGTCGGCCTGCAGGATGACCAGCTGGCGCGCTTGCTGACCTTCCCCAATGTGCTGGTCACTGCGCACCAGGGCTTTCTCACTCGCGAGGCGCTGGACAATATCGCGGAAACCACGCTGGCCAACGCCACGGCATTCGAGCAGGGGCTGGCGCTGGCCAACAAGGTGGGAAGCTGAGGGTCTGGTGGCTGCTAGGCCGGGTTCAGGCAAGCTGGCGGCGGAATACCCAGCGCTGGCTGTCTGATTCGGCTGTATCAAACCGGTAGCCGCCCAGATTGAAGTCCTGCAGTGCTTCTGGGGTGTCTACTGCATGCAGGGCGGCCCAGCGCGCCATCAGGCCACGCGCCTGTTTGGCGTAGAAGCTGATGATCTTGTACTGGCCGTTTTTGAAGTCCTGGAATACCGGGGTAATCAGCCGGCCATGCAATTGGGCCGGTTTGACCGATTTGAAATATTCGTCGGAAGCCAGGTTGACCAGTGTCGGGTTGTCTTTTGCATCCAGCAGCTGATTCAGCGCCTGGGTAATGCGTTCTCCCCAGAATGCATACAAGTTGGCACCGCGCGGATTGGCCAGCCGTGTTCCCATCTCCAGCCGATAGGCTTGCATCAGGTCCAGCGGCCGCAGCAGGCCATATAGCCCGGAGAGGACGCGCAGGTGGTTTTGCAAATAGTCCAATTGCGTTTCGTTCAGGCTGGCTGCATCCAGCCCCTCGTAAACATCACCCATGAAGGCCAGTACGGCCTGCTTGGCATTGCCAGGCGTGAAATCGGGAGTCCAGTCGTGATAGCGGCCCACATTCAGTGTGGCCAGCGCGTCGCTGATGCTCATCAGGCGGGCAATATCTGCCGGGCTTTTTTCGCGCAGCACCGTGATCAGTTGCTGGCTGTCGGCCAGAAAGTCGGGCTGACTGTAGCGCGTGGTGTGCGGTGGCGTGGTGTAGTCCAGCGTTTTGGCCGGGGAGAGTACCATCAACATGAGGCGAATCCTTGCAGCGGGGTAGGGTGGGATTGTAGCGGAGCCGGCCGCCTAGCGCGCCGGCTCCATGAGTCTGGCGGTGCCGGATACGCGGATTGAGCTGCCTTTTTCAGCCGGGATCATGGCCTGCAAGCAAGAACGCTGGCCCATGTCTTCACCCTGTACTACTTCGATATGGCCGCCATGCTCCCAGCCAATATCGCGCAGATAACCGGCTAGAGCTGCCGTGGCGGCGCCGGTGGCCGGGTCTTCATAGACACCGCCCGCAGCGAAGGCATTACGGCTGTGAAAGCGTTGCCGGTCTTCTGCCCACAGCAGCAGGATGGTGGTGAGCCCGGCACGGCGCATCAAGTCGCGGCCTGCTTCCAGCGAATAGCGCATGGCGGACAGGGTGGCGCGCTCTTGCAAGGCCAGTAGCAGGTGCTCGGCTCCGGCATGGATCAGGGCCGGGGGCAGCTCTGGAGAGAGTTGGTCGGGGCTTAGCCCAAATAAGGTGAGTGCCTCTTGCAGCAATGCTGCCGGTGCCGGCGCACTGCGTGTCGGTGGTGACTGCAGGGCGGCACTGAGCTGGTCTGCCTGGAATTGGCCACTGACGCTGATGTTGGCCTGATTCAGTTGCAGGGGGAAATCCCCATTACCGTATTGCATGGCCAGCGCCGCACCCAGGGCAATGGTGGCATGGCCGCAAAACGGGACTTCTGCTTCCGGTGAAAAATAGCGTACGCGCCAGCCCTCGCCCTGCGGCATGGCAAATACGGTTTCCGAGAAGCCTAGCTCGGCGGCAATCCTTTGCATTTCACTGTCACTGGGCAAGCTGGGCTGGATCACAACACCGGCCGGGTTGCCACCGTTGTCGCCATCGGAAAATGCGGCAATCTTCAGAATATTCATCACAGGCTCCTGCCGGGTAGAATGGCACGTCAGATTCTAGGAGATGTGGGCATGCGGGTCGTTGTTCAACGGGTAAGCGAAGCAAGCGTGACGGTTGCCGGCGAGGTGTGCGGCCAGATTGGCGCAGGGCTGCTATTGCTGGTGGGGGTGGAGGAGGTGGATGGCCAGCAGGATATCGACTGGCTGGTACGCAAGATCAGCCAATTGCGCATTTTCAATGATGCCGCCGGCGTGATGAATCTTTCCCTGCTGGAAGGTGGTGGCGAGGTGCTGGCGGTCAGTCAGTTCACCCTGTTTGCCTCAACTCGCAAAGGTAATCGGCCTTCCTATAGCCGGGCTGCGCGTGGTGATATTTCCCGGCCCGTATTCGACCAGTTTGTTGTCAGCCTGGGCCAGGCGATTGGCCGTGCAGTGCCGACGGGAATTTTTGGGGCGGACATGCAGGTTGCGCTGGTCAATGACGGGCCCGTGACCATTTTGCTGGACAGCCGCGACCCTGAGTGAGCGCCGCAGTGGCTGATGGCAGACAAGAAAAAACCCGCGGCAGCGGGTTTTTCATTGGCAGGAGCAGGTGAATTACAGGCCCTGGGTCTCGATGCGTACGCGCTGGCCCGGTTGCAGGCGGGTCAGCTGGTTGGCATCGTTCCAGCGCTGGATATCAGCGTGGTTGACACCAAAGCGGCGGGCAATGCTGTAAACGGTATCGCCGCGTTGCACCACGTATTCGGCCGGTACTGCTCCGGTGGCCTGAGCCATGCTGCCACTGACTTTGACCATCGCTTCATCCTGCGCACTGGGAACCGGTACGGCTTCGGCCAGCATGGTGTTGGCAGCCAGCGGGTTGCCCTTCACCTTGATGACCTGACCCAGCTTGACGGTGTTATCCGCCATATTGTTGAAGGCTTTCAGGTCTGACACGCTGACATTGTAGCGGCGCGCAATATTGAACAAGGTATCGCCACTGGCGACAGTGTGCTGGCTGGCGGCGGGGTTGACGCTGGCCAGACGGGCTTCCAGCGGCTTGGGCGGCGGCGTGGTGCTGGAGGGCAGGTTGGGTGCTTCAGCCTTGGCCAGCAATACCGGTTTGGCAGCAAGCACTGGCGGTGCAATTACTGCGGGTTTGGCCGGTGTGCTGTCGGCAATGATGGTTGGCTCAACTGTGGCAACCGTGTTGGCAACTGGCGGCGTGGCCACGCTGGCCGCTGCTACTGCTACCGAATTGCTGACAGGCAAGGGTTTGGCCACGCTGGCAGGTGCAGCACTGGCAACCGTTTGAGTCTCGATCCTGCTGGCCAGGACCGGCGAGCTTGTCACCGGGGCCGGAGCCGCGGCGATCAGGCTGCTGCTATCGCCCAGGTTGCCATCGCCACCATCCAGCGGGCTGGCACCATCACTCTTGCCGCGCAAGGCAACCAGTACCGGGCGGCCGGCAGTCAGATTACGTGAACCTACCTTGTTGACGTTCTGCAGTTCTGCCGAGGTCATGCCATAGCGCTCGGCAACGCTGGCCACGTTTTCTTCGCTGCTTGGGGTATATACCTGCCAACTGAGCAAGGGTTTGTTCCAGTGCGACAGGTTGTAATCGAACTTGTCGGCCTTGGATAGCGGAATCAGCATCTGCCGGCCCGGCTTGTGCGCGTATACCGGCAGATTGAAGGCGGGGTTCAGTTCCTTGAATTCGGCAACGGAAATGCCCGCCATCTTGGCTGCGACGTCGATGTCCATGTGACGACCGGTGGACACCGCGATGAAGTAAGGCTTGTTCGGGAATTTATCCAGCTTGACGCCGAATTTTTCCGGCTGGCTGAGAATGTTGCGCACGGCAATCAGCTTGGGAGCGTAATTGCGCGTTTCATTCGGCATCTTGATGTTTTCGTAGGTCGGTTCAAGACCTGCGGCCTGGGCGCGGGCAATGGCGCGTGCCAGATTGCCCTCGCCCCAGTTGTAGGCGGCCAGGGCCAGATTCCAGTCGCCAAACTGCGCGTACAGATTCTGCAGATAATCCAGCGCGGCGCGGGTGGCTTCCATGACATCGCGGCGGCCGTCGTACCACCAGGTCTGTTCCAGACCGTAATGACGGCCGGTGGCGGGCATGAACTGCCACAGCCCGGCCGCGCCCACTGGCGAATTGGCGGTGGGGACAAAGGCGCTTTCCACTACCGGCAGGAAGGCGATTTCGGTCGGCATGCCACGGCGTTCCACTTCATTCATGATGTGAAACAGGTATTTGTGGCTGCGGTCCAGCATGCGTTTGAAGTATTCGGGCTTGCTGCTGTAGAGGCGTTCCTGCTTGTGCACGATGTCGGCGTTGACTTCGGTCAGCTGGAAACCTTCGCGTGCGCGTTCCCACACATTGTCGCCATTGCGTAGCAGGGTGGAGTTCAGCAGCATCATGTCCAGGCCAGCGGCCTGAGCTTCGTCGACACCGACGGATTGCCGGAATGCCCCTGAATCGGCATGTGCCAGGGATGAAACGGAAAATGCAAATGACAACGAAAGTGCCAATGGTGTAATTCTTTTCATTTGGCCAGCCCGGAATTCTGATCTCGGCCGATGCTAAACACCCCCCAAGGGTGTGTCAATCGAAAAAGGCAAATCATTTCATGAGCTTTGCTTGAATGAGTCGATATATTTAATAAAGGTTGGCAGCCAGCCTTTTGGCAAGAATGATCTACCCGGAATGCATGTCAGCGGAAGCTGTTCTTCCATTCGCGCAACACCGTGAACACCTGCAGGCGGTCTTGCAGCGCATGTCCGGCCTGCCGGCTGGCCTGCTGTTGCACGGCCGGTTTGTTGCAACGCATGAAGGGGTTGGTGGTTTTCTCCAGTCCCAGCTCGGTTGGCAGCGTGGGCAAACCCATGGCGATCTGCTTTTGGTCCAGCAGCTGGCGCAGCTGTATTTCGTCATTGTCCGGCTCTACTGCCAGCGCAAACTTGAGGTTGGACAAGGTGTATTCGTGTGCCGGATAAAAACGGGTGGTATCTGGCAGCGCGGCCAGCTTGTCCAGCGAGGCCAGCATCTGCGCCGGGCTGCCTTCAAACAGCCGGCCACAGCCCGCTCCGAACAGGGTGTCACCGCAGAACAACTGGCCATGGCCGTAATAACCCAGGTGGTCCAGCGTGTGGCCCGGCAGGGCCAATACTTCGAATTGGTAGCCCTGCCAGTCAATCCGGTCGCCTTCTGCGACTGGCTGATTGACGCCGCTGATGCTGGCCGGGCCGTACACCTTTGCCTGTGGCCAGCGCTGCAACAGCTCGGTCAGTCCGCCACAGTGGTCGGCATGGTGATGGGTGATCAGAATGCCTTGCAGCGCCAGACCGCCGTGCTCCAGAAAGGCGATCAGTGGTGCCGCGTCGCCCGGATCAACTGCAAGTGCGCCGGTGCCCTGCTGCAAAACCCAGATATAATTGTCGGCAAATGCCCGAACGGGGGTAATGGTAAACATGGTCGGATCGGACTCCTTCAATGATGCAAGCGTTTTCCACGTGGCTGGCCACGACCGAACTGGGACATTACCTGCTGGAGTGCGAACAGGCGTTTTTCGATCGGGCTGTCGCCGATATTTTCGGTTTTCATGCGGTGCAGATGGGCTTGCCGGAGGTGGATTTTCTGGCGGCTAACCGCATCCCCTGGCAATGTCGGGCGGCCGAAAGCGGCCAGACGGCGCAGATCATCTGTCACCCGGCACAACTGCCTTTCGAATCGCGCAGCCTCGATCTGCTGGTGATGCCACATTTGCTGGATTTTACCACCGAGCCGCACCAGGTACTGCGTGAGGTGGAAAGAGTGCTGGTGCCGGAAGGGCGTCTGCTGATGACCGGTTTCAATCCGGTGTCCTTGTGGGGCGTGCGCCGCTTGATACAGGGCCGGGCAGATACACCGTGGCGTGGCAATTTTTTCCCGCTGATCCGCATTCGCGACTGGCTGAAACTGCTGGATCTGGAGCCGGTCGCTGGCTGTTTCATGGCTTATGCTCCCCCCGTTTCGCAGCGAGACTGGCTGGACCGCTTTGGTTTTCTGGAGCGGGCTGGTGACAAGTGGTGGCCGCTGGCCGCCGGCGTGTATGGCATTGAAGCCATCAAGCGTCAGCGCGGCATGCGGCTGATTACCCCAAAATGGAAAACCGCCAAGTCGCCACAGGGGCTGGTGGTGGCCGGTGGCAACGAGCGCCACCCTACGCACAAGCAAGCTGCCACCCCCAGCCGGTGTACGGAGACAGCCAACATGACCATGCCCGGTCGGCAGGACGGGGCGGAACTGACAGAGACACATGACAACTGAAGATCGCGTTGAGATTTATACCGATGGTGCCTGCAAGGGTAATCCTGGCCCTGGTGGCTGGGGTGCGCTGCTGCGTTTCAAAGGCAAGGAAAAGGAATTGTTTGGTGGCGAGCGTGGTACCACCAATAACCGCATGGAGCTGCTGGCGGTGATTCGCGCGCTGGAGGCATTGAACCGGCCTTGCAGTGTGGTGGTCTACACCGACTCGCAATATGTACAGAAAGGCATTTCCGAGTGGATCCACGGCTGGAAGGCACGTGGCTGGAAAACCGCCGCCAAGGAACCCGTCAAGAATGCCGACTTGTGGCAGGCGCTGGATGCCGAACGCAACCGCCATGCCCATGTCGAGTGGCGCTGGGTGAAGGGCCACGCCGGCCATGAGTTCAACGAACGCGCCGATCAGCTGGCCAACCGTGGCGTCGACACGCTGTAAACCCCCTGACAGATTTATTGATTGCGACCGGCTCCGTCCGGTCCGTCCGAAAGCAGCAGCATGAGACAGATCATTCTCGATACTGAAACCACCGGCCTCGACCCTGATCAGGGCCATCGCATTATTGAATTCGCCGGTCTGGAGATGGTGAACCGCAAGCTGACCGGCAAGCATCTGCACGTTTACATTCACCCTGAGCGTGATATCGACCCGGATGCCGAACGGGTGCACGGTATTTCACTGGCCTCGCTGGAGGGCAAGCCGCGCTTTGCCCAGGTGGCGGCCGAGCTGGCCGACTTCATGCGTGGGGCCGAGCTGATCATTCATAACGCGCCGTTTGACGTCAAATTCCTCAATGCCGAATTCGACCGCATGGGCCTGCCGCGCATCAAGGATGTGGCCGAGCAGGTGACCGACACCCTGGCCATGGCGCGTGACCAGTTTCCCGGCAAGCGTAACAGCCTGGATGCCTTGTGTGACCGCTTTGAAATCGACCGCTCCAACCGTACGCTGCACGGCGCGCTGATCGACTGCGAACTGCTGTCGGAAGTTTACTTGTGGATGACCCGTGGCCAGGAAAGCCTGGTCATGGATATCGATGTCGACAATGGCAGCCAGCAGGCTGGCGACATCCAGTTCGAGCGCAAGCCCTTGTCGGTGCGCCGGGCCAGCGAGGACGAACTGGCTGCGCACCAGAGCTATCTGGGCGATCTGGACAAGGCGGTCAAGGGCAGTTGCCTGTGGCGCACGCTGGAGAACCCGCCGGCGGGGGATGCTGCATGAGCCGTTATCTTGCCCTGGTGCCGGCCGCTGGTTCCGGCAGCCGTTTTGGCGGCCCCAGTCCCAAGCAGTACTTGCAACTGAACAATCGTCCGCTGATGTGGCACACCTTGCAGGTACTGTGTCAGGTGGAAGCCATCAGCCAGGTGGTGGTGGTGATTTCGCCGGGCGACGAATGGTTTGATGATTTTGAATGGGATCTGCCCAAGCTCAGCGTGCAGCGCGTGGGCGGTGCCAGCCGCGCCGAAAGCGTGCGCAACGGTTTGCAGGCCATGGAAGCCGCCGAGCAGGACTGGGTGCTGGTGCATGATGCCGCGCGCTGCTGCCTGTCTGTCGCTGCCGTGGAGCGGCTGATTGCCACGCTGGCCGATGACCCGGTGGGCGGCCTGCTGGCCTTGCCGGTGCCGGATACGGTGAAGCGGGCGGATGGAGAAGGCCGCATCAGCGCCACCGTGCCGCGTCAGGGGCTGTGGCTGGCGCAGACGCCGCAGATGTTCCGTGCCGGGCTGCTGGGCCAGGCACTAGCCGCTGCTGCTGTGGCGGATATCACCGATGAAGCGTCTGCCGTGGAGCAATATGGCCACAAGCCCCGTCTGGTGGAGGGCGATGCGCAGAATTTCAAGGTGACCTACCCACGCGATCTGGCGCTGGCGCGCGCCATTCTGGCCGCAAGAAAGGATTGAACAGCATGTTCCGAGTTGGACAAGGTTACGACGTGCATCAACTGGTGGAAGGCCGCCCGCTGATTCTGGGGGGGGTGACCATCCCGCACAGCCATGGCCTGCTGGGGCATTCCGATGCCGATGCCCTGCTGCATGCCATTACCGATGCGATTTTGGGTGCGGCTGCGTTGGGCGATATCGGCCGCCACTTTCCGGATACCGACGAGCGCTTCAAGGGTGCCGATAGCCGGGTGCTGCTGCGCGAGGCCGCGGCACGGGTGCGTGCGGCGGGCTGGCAAGTGGTGAATGTGGATGCCACGCTGATCGTGCAGCGCCCCAAGCTGGCACCGCACATCGATGCCATGTGTGCCTGCATCGCCGCCGACCTGGGGCTGGCTGCCGGTGCGGTCAACGTCAAGGGCAAGACCAATGAAAAACTGGGCTATCTGGGACGTGGTGAGGCGATCGAAGCGCAGGCCATTTGTCTGCTGATGCCGGCGTAGTGATGGTTGGCGCACCGACAGAAGCCAGCCGATGTGGGATAATCCCGTTCTGAATGCGGAATCGAACTCACCTGATGGAGGTATCAACATGCTGACCCAAGACCAACTCAAGCTGGCCGTGGCCCAAAAGGCGCTGGAATTCGTGCCGGACGACTGTATCGTCGGTGTGGGCACTGGCAGCACGGTCAATCTCTTCATTGAAGAACTGGCCGCCATCAAAGGCCGTATCAAAGGCGCGGTATCCAGCTCCGAGGCCTCCACCGCCCGTCTGAAAGCTCACCACATCGAGGTATTCGAGCTGAACGAGGTGGAAAAGCTGGAGGTGTATATCGACGGTGCCGACGAGATCAACCATCACCTGCACATGATCAAGGGCGGCGGCGCGGCGCTGACGCGCGAGAAAATCGTGGCCAGCGTGGCCGAGCAGTTCATCTGCATCGCCGATGAAAGCAAGTATGTGCTGCAGCTGGGCAAGTTCCCGCTGCCGGTCGAAGTCATCCCGATGGCCCGCAGCTCGGTGGCGCGCCAGCTGGTGGCACTCGGTGGCCACCCGGAACTGCGCCAGGGCGTGGTGACCGACAACGGCAACCTGATTCTTGATGTGCATGGCCTCACCATCAACACCCCGGTCGAGCTGGAAGAAGCCATCAACCATATCGCCGGTGTCGTGACCTGCGGCCTGTTCGCCCGCCGTCGTGCCGATGTGCTGGTGCTGGGCCGCCAGAACGGCGTGGAAGTGATCCGCTAACACCGGGCCGCTGTGGACCTGTTCAGTTTATTGACCAACCCCATCTCGCTTTCTGATAGGAAAGCGAGGCACCCTTCTTCAATTGGCAGGGCAAGGGCGGGGGGAAAGGGGAATAGACAGGAAGGTTGCGGAAGAAATAAGTAAGTCGAAAGGCCCGGCTTTGCCGGGGCCAGTGCAATCGCACCAACTTACCCTGTCAGCAGCCTGACAGGCCCGTTTTGATTAAATGTCATCAGCCTGTCATCCAGCGGGCTTACCATCATCCATTCTTTGAAATCCGGATTCGTTTAAGAGGCAGACATGGCAGAACACATCTCCAAGCAGTTTGACATGGAACTGGAAACCATCCGCACCCGCGTCCTGCAAATGGGCGGTCTGGTGGAACAACAGATCCTCTCTGCTATCGATGCGCTCATGTCCGGTGACATCGCCAAGTTTGACAAGGTGATTGCCGAAGATGCGCTGGTCAACTCGATGGAAGTCACCATCGACGATGATTGCCAGCACATCATCGCGCGCCGCCAGCCAGCCGCCAGCGACCTGCGCATCATCATCACCGTGATCAAGACCATTACCGATCTGGAGCGCATCGGTGACGAGGCGCAGAAAATCGCCCGCATGGGCAAAACCATCTACCAGTCCGAGCGCTACCAGATGCCGCGTTTCCGCGAAATCCGCAAAATGGCGGAAGTCGCCCTGGCCATGCTGCGCCGCGCACTGGATGCCTTTGCCCGGCTGGACGCCAGTGCTGCACTGGAACTGGCAGAAGAAGACATGCGGCTGGACGACGACTTCGCTGCCGAGCTGCGCCAGCTGATCACCTTCATGATGGAAGACCCGCGCACCATCAGCATGTCCATCGATACCCTGTTCATTTCCAAGGCCATCGAACGTATTGGCGACCACTCCAAGAACATCTCGGAATACGTGGTCTATCTGGTCAAGGGCAAGGATATTCGCCACACCTCGCTGGAAACCATCAAGCGGGAAACCCTGGGCCACTGATCAAGCGCAATGACGCAAGGGCATGAATGGCGGTAACATCGCGCATGTTACTGCCATTTTTTATTGAATAATCCATGGCGTAGCCGGGTACAGGCTGAGCCCTGAACATGGCTGCGCAGCAAACCATATTGGAAAAGGCTAGCCTTTGACCACAACCCTGCCCACCCCGGATGTGCTGGCCACGGTCGACCTGGGGTCCAACACCTTCCGTCTGCAAGTCTCCCGCGTTGTAGAAGACCAGCTTTACCCGCTGGACGCCATGAAAGAAACCGTGCGTCTGGGGGCCGGCCTGACTGCCGACAAATACCTGGACGACGCCACCCAGGAAAAAGCCCTGGCCTGCATGGCCCGTTTTGGCGAGCGTCTGCGCGGCTTCAACCCGGCCCAGGTACGTATCGTCGGTACCAATACCCTGCGCGTGGCAAAAAACTCGGCCGATTTCATCCAGCGGGCCGAAGCGCTGCTGGGCTTTCCCATTGAAATCATCGCCGGGCGCGAAGAGGCCCGGCTGGTGTATATCGGCGCGGCGCACTCCCTGCCCGCCACCAAGGAAAAACGGCTGGTGGTAGACATCGGCGGCGGCTCGACCGAGTTTGTCATCGGCAGCCAGTTCAAGGCCCATGTAACCGAAAGCCTGCCGCTGGGCTGTGTCAGCTACAGCATGCGCTATTTTGCCGATGGCAAGCTCAGTCGCAGCAATTTCGCCGATGCCACGCTGGCGGCACGCAATGAAATCCAGCGCATTACCACCGAATACCGTCCGGAAGAGTGGCAACTGGCGGTGGGCACCTCCGGCACGGCCCGTTCGCTGCGCGATATTCTGGAAATCAATGAGTGGTCGGCTTCCGACATCACGCTGGAAGGCATGTTGCAATTGCGTGCCGAACTGATCAAGCGAGAGTCCCTGAAAAACGTCAGCCTGAACGGCCTGAAGGTGGATCGCCTGCCGGTGCTGCCGGGCGGGCTGGCCATCATGATCGCCATCTTCGAAGAGCTGGGCATCAGCAAGATGACCGTGGCCGAAGGCGCGCTGCGTGATGGCGTGCTGTACGACCTGCTGGGCCGCCAGCGCGAAAAGGACATGCGCGAAAGCACGGTGCAGCTGTTCAAGCGCCGTTATCACGTGGATGTGCCGCAGAGCGAGCGCGTGCAAGTGCTGGCCGAACGGCTGTATCGCATGGTGGCGGGCGAAGATGTGGACCAGGACATGCTCAAGCGGCTGATCTGGGCGGCCAAGCTGCATGAAATCGGCCTGACCATTGCCCACACCGCTTACCACAAGCATTCGGCTTATATCCTGCAGAATGCCGACATGCCGGGTTTCTCCAAGCGCGAACAGGCCATGCTGGCCACCATCGTGCTGGGCCATCGCGGTGATATGGGCAAGATGCAGCAGGTTGTGAACGACCCCGCCTTGTGGCAGGCGGTGGTGGCGCTGCGGCTGGCAGTATTGTTCTACCGCAGCCGCATGGCGATCACGCTGCCGGAATTGCTCGACCTCAAGCTGGATGTGAAAGGGTTTGTGCTGACCATGAGTCAGAATTGGCTGAATGATAATCCGCTGACTGCCAGCGCCTTCCGCCAGGAAGTGTTGCAGTGGAAGAATGTCGGTTTCGAACTCGACGTCAGCCAGCTCTAAATCATGCGCCATGCCGAAGTGAAACAGCGGGTACCCACGCTGGGCGAAGCGCCCGGCGCACTGTTGCCGGTCGGGACCCGCAAAGTGGAGGCCGCCAGCATTGCCCTGCTGGAGTTCGGCCCGCAGCAACTGAATGAAAGCCGTTTTGACAGCATCGCGGCCGGGCTGGCGTATCAGCCGGCGCAGCCGGTACTGTGGCTCAATGTCTATGGCCTGCACGACCCTGCCGTGATGCAGGCCATCGGCGAGCGTTTCCAGCTGCACCCGCTGGTGCAGGAAGATATTCTCAATAATCGTCAGCGTCCCAAGCTGGAAGACTATGGCGACTATCTGTTCATCGCCACGCGGGTGTTCGATTTTCCCAAAAACGGCGGCCGGCTCAGCTACGACCAGATGTATCTGGTGGTGGGAGAAAACTTTGTCCTGAGCTTTCAGGAAAGGCCGACCGGGGTATTCGAACCGGTGCGCGAGCGGCTGCGCAATCCGCACAGCATGCTGCGCAGCAAGGGGGCGGACTATCTGGCTTATTCACTGCTGGATGCCATCATCGATGATTATTTCGGCGTGCTCAGCCAGTTTACCGAGCATGTCGAGCGCACCGACCAGTTGTTGCTGCATGGCCGGGAGCAGGGCGTGCTCAACAAGGTGCAGCGTCTGAAGCACGATTGCCTCAAGCTGCGCCGCTCCATCCTGCCGCTGCGCGAGATGCTGCTGACCATGCTGCGCGGCGAATATCGGCTGATCCGCCCGGAAACCCAGGTGTATTTGCGCGATGCCTACGACCACACCATGCATGTCATCGAGTCACTGGAAATGTCACGCGAAATGGTGGCCGACATGCTGGATCTCTACCTGTCCACCCAGTCGCACCGGCTGAACCTGCAAATGCGTGTGTTGACCGTGTTCAGCATGATCTTCATGCCCTTGACGTTGATTGCCGGCATCTACGGCATGAACTTTGAAAACATGCCGGAACTGCATTGGCACTATGGCTATTTTGCCGTGCTGGGCCTGATGGCCGCCATTGCCGGCGGGCTGGTCTGGCTGTTCTGGAAGCGTAACTGGATCTGAACCACATCCGGTTGCAGCCACTGCCGCAGCGCCATTGGCCCTGCGGCTTTTTCACGTCTGCCGATGTGCTGATGATGGTGTTCACATACCCCTTGGGGGTATATACTGAAATACCTGAGGAGGCCGTCATGAATGAATCTGCCATTTCCCTGCCCATTGCCGGAATGAGTTGCGCTGCCTGCGCCATCCGCTTGGAGAAGGTATTGAACCGACTGGAAGGTGTCAGTGCCAGCGTCAGCTTTGCCAGCGAACAGGCGCTCATCCGTTACCAGCCAGATACCACTTCCATCGCACAGTTGCAGGCCGCCATCGACAAAGCTGGCTTCAGGGTACCGCAGCAGCAGCTGCAACTGGATATTGCCGGCATGAGCTGTGCCGCCTGCGCCGTGCGTCTGGAAAAAGTGCTGAACAAACTGCCGCTGCTCAATGCCGAGGTCAATTTCGCCACGGCCACCGCCCGCCTGCAGTTTGCGCCGGGCACGCTGCACGCGGCTGATGCCATTGCCGCGGTGGCCAAGGCTGGCTTCACCGCCACGCTGCAGCAAGATGCCGGCCAGGATGGCGCGTCGCAGACGCAGTCATACCGGCGCGAGCTGCTGTGGTTTGCCGCCTCGGCGCTGCTCACCCTGCCATTTTTCCTGGAAATGCTGGCCATGCTGTTCGGCTGGCATCAGCTGATGTTGCCACGCAGCCTGCAACTGGCCCTGGCCACGCCGGTACAGTTCATCATTGGCTGGCGCTTTTATCGCGGAGCCTGGCATGCGCTGCGCAGCGGCGGGGCCAATATGGATGTGCTGGTGGCGCTGGGCACCAGCATGGCCTGGTTGCTGTCCACCGTGGTCACCCTGTCTGGCTGGCAGCAGCAACATGTGTATTTCGAGGCCAGTGCCGCCGTGATTACCCTGGTGTTGCTGGGCAAGCTGCTGGAAGCGCGGGCGCGTGGCAAGAGCGCAGGGGCCATTGCCAGCCTGCTGCGGCTGGCACCGCGCACGGCGCGAATCGAGCGTAATGGCAGCCTGCAGGAGATCGCGGTTGACCAGCTGCAAGTGGGGGATGTGGTGCTGGTGCGCCACGGTGAAAGCCTGCCGGTGGATGGTGTGGTACTGGAAGGACATGCCAGCCTCGACGAAAGCATGCTGACCGGCGAGAGCATGCCGGTGGCCAAGACGGTGGGCGACAAGGTCTATGCCGCCACGCGCAATCTGCAAGGCATGCTGAAAATACGCGCGGGCAGTGTCGGTGCTCATACGCAGTTGGCGGAAATCATTCGGCTGGTCGGGCAGGCGCAGGGCAGCAAGGCACCGATCCAGCGCCTGGCGGACCGCATTGCCGGCGTGTTCGTGCCGGTGGTGGCCGGCCTGGCTGCCCTCACCCTGCTGCTGAATGGCTGGTGGCTGGGCGACTGGAGCCAGGCACTGATCAATGCCGTGGCGGTGCTGGTGATTGCCTGCCCCTGCGCGCTGGGGCTGGCGACACCGACTGCCGTCATGGTGGGCGTAGGCAAGGGGGCTAGCCGCGGCATGCTGTTTCGCAATGCGGCGGCACTGGAAACCGCTGGCCGCATCCAGCTGCTGGTGGTGGACAAGACCGGTACGCTGACCGAAGGCCGGCCGCAGCTGAGCAGCCTCTGGGCGGCCGATGGCGATCAGGACCAGCTGCTGCGCCTGGCGGCGAGTGCCGAGAGCGGTTCGGAGCACCCACTGGCGCTGGCCCTGCTGCAACAGGCGGCTGCGCGCCAGCTGTCCTTGCTACCGGTGCAGTCCTTCCGTGCTGAAGTGGGGCAGGGGGTGATTGCCGATCTCGCCGGTTATGGCGAAATACGGGTCGGGCGACCGGAGTGGGCCAGCAGTCAGGCCCTGCCGCCGCAGTGGAGTGCGCCGGGGCAAAGCGTGATTGCCGTTGCCCGCGATGGCGTCTTGCTCGGCCTGCTGGCCATTGCCGACCGTTTGCGTCCCACCTCGGCTGCTGCCGTACGCAGCTTGCAGCAAATGGGGGTGCGGGTCATCATGCTGACCGGCGATAATCCATCGACGGCGGCTGCCATTGCCGCCGAGGTCGGCATCGACGACTACCGCGCCAGCTTGCGGCCACAGGACAAGGCGGATGCCCTGCGCCAAATCCAGGCGACGGGCCTGAAGGTGGCCATGCTGGGCGATGGCATCAACGATGCGCCGGCGCTGGCGGTGGCGGATGTCAGCTTCGCCATGGGGGCTGGCTCGGATGTGGCGCTGGAAACTGCCGACATCACCCTGATGCGCGGCGATGTACAGCAGGTGGCCGATGCCATCCGCCTGTCGCGTGCTACCTTGGGCAAGATCCGGCAGAACCTGTTTTTTGCCTTTATCTACAATGTACTGGGCATTCCGCTGGCGGCATTGGGGCTGTTGAATCCGGTGCTGGCAGGTGCTGCCATGGCCATGAGTTCGGTGTCGGTAGTCAGCAATTCGCTGCTGCTGCGCCGCTGGAAATAAACTGAAAGGAACAAACATGAGCGAACTGAAACTGAATATCGAAGGCATGACCTGCGGCGGCTGCTCCAACAGCATCAGCAAGGTATTGTCCACCATGGCGGGTGTCAGCAGCGCCGAAGTCAGCCTGGAAACCAAGCAGGCACACATCGTTTACGATGCGGCCACTGTCTCACCGGAAGAACTGGCGGCAGCCGTGGTGGATGCCGGTTTTGAGGTGCTTGCCAGCGAATGAATAGGTACCGGCCACTGGTATAAACACTTATACTGCTGTCATTGCAGATGCCGGTCCCTCAGAACCTGTTCATCGTCTGCTGCGCGTCGGTGATACTGCGTTAAAAACGTCTGCGGAATGCTCATTTACTCCAGGTAAACTCCGCTTCCTTAGCCGTTTTCGCCTTGTCTCACTCTAGCTCGCGAGACGCTGGACAGGCTCTTGACCGGCATCAGTCGTTTACAAGCAGACGGCTACAGGCCGCAGATGACGCGATGATGCGCTTTTCGATCAAGTGGGTAGCAGTATGGTGTTGGCTGGCGGTCTGCAGCGGGCCGGTCATGGCGGCGGCACTGCCCGTGCTGGCCGAGAGTAATGTGCCTTTTTCCTATTGGCAGGATGGGGCAATACAGGGCTATTGCACCGACATCGTGCGTGCCACCCTGGGCGCCGCCCGTTTGCCCTACCAGGTGGACATCCAGCCCTGGGCCAGAATCTACACCACCACGCTGGCCCGGCCGGGCACGCTGATGTATCCGGTGGCCAGAACACCGGAGCGTGAGAACAAGTTCAAGTGGATAGGCCCGCTGGTGAGCAACCGCATTGCCCTGTTTCGCAAGAAAGGGCGCGGCGACGTGGTGGTCCACAGCCTGGATGATGCCCGACGCTATCGCATCGGCGTGGTCAATATGGATTTCCGCGAGGAGTACCTGCGGCGCAAGGGCTTTGCCGATGGCGGTGACAAGACCTTGATGGTGGTGAGTTCCAGCGATCTGTTGCTGCCCATGCTGCAGGCTGGTCGTATTGATCTGGTGCCGCTGGGGCTGGCCAAGTGTGCGCCGCACGGCCTGGATTGCAGCCAGATCGAGCCGGTTTATGTGTTGAGCGAGCTGGAGTCCGGCCTGTACATGGTGTTCAACCGTGATACCAGCGACGCGCTGGTGCAGCAGGTGCGGGATGGTTTTGAGCGCATCCGGCGTAGCGGCAGGCTGGCACGCATCATGGAACCGCTTAACCGCATTTATGGCATGAGCGAGTAAGAGCGGCTAACAAAATAGCGTAGCGTCCCTGGGGCAAGGCCTGCCGACGCAGACAGTACAAATAGTCGGGCAAGGAGGCGCAACGCAGCCGCAGGGTTTTTGTTAGCGGCGCTAAGCGGCGCTCATAGCTCGATGGTGATGCCTTGCTCCAGTGGGTGCAGGTGCAGCAGCGAGGGCAGCTCCTTGCGTACCTGCTCCAGCAGCTGGCTGCGCAGGCTGTGTTCGGTGTGGGTAATCCACACATGGACATTGGGTGGCAGGATTTCCAGCAGCGGCAGCAGCAGCGCCGGCGACATGTGGCCGCCTTTCATCGCCTGCGCCGATTGTTCGTTCAGATAACTCAATTCGCAAATCACATCCGTCAATGACGGGACATGGCTGATCCAGTGCCAGAAGGCCAGGCAGGGGCCGGAGTCACCGGTAAAGGCCAGCGCCCGCCATGGGCCTTCCAGCAGCCAGCCCAGTGCCGGCACGCTGTGCTCGGCCGGCAGCGCGGTGGCCATGCCATCGGGCAAGGGAATCGAGTCACCCACTTCCAGTGCATGCAGCCTGACCCACGGCATATTCCCCGGGGCCGACTTGGTATAGTCCGGCCACAGCAGGCCGTTGAACATGTGCTGCTGCAGCGCGCTGATGGTTTCCTGCTGGGTATAGACGTCCAGCCCCCTGCCGCCGTGTGTCACATGGGCATCAGCCAGCAGCGGCAGGCTGCCGCTGTGATCGAGGTGACTGTGGGTCAGCAGCACGGTATCGATCTGCAACAGGGCGTCGGTATCGAGGTCGGCGACGCCGCTGCCGCAGTCGATCAGGCAATTGCCATCAACCAGAAAGCTGGTGGTACGCGCCGCTTGTCCGATACCGGCGGACGCACCCAGAACCTTGACATGCATGTGGAACACCTCGCTCATCAGCCGGATCAACCTGTAGCCAGTGTAGTCGATGGCGCAGCATTGCGCCGCAGCCATCAAACCGGATGGCCTCAGGCGGGCATGCGGCCGGCGCGCCGTCCCAGCCATTCCAGCGTACTGCACAGCAGCAGATAGCCGATGGCCAACAGGCCGAAGATTTGCAAGGGATAGACCTGCTCGCGATTGTTGATCTGGGTGGCGACAAAGGTGAATTCCGCCACACCCACCACATAGGCCAGCGAGCTGTCTTTCAGCAAGGTGATCCACTGGTTGACGAAAGACGGCAACATGGCACGCAAGGCCGGTGGCAGGATGATGTAGCGCAATGTCTGCCAGCGGGTCATGCCCAGAGCCTGCGCCGCGCGCCATTGCCCGTCGCCGATGGCGTCAATGCCGGCCTTGACCGACTGGCTCAGATAGGCGGCATTGATCACGGCCAGGGCGGCAATCACCGTCAATACGCCGGGAATATCAATGCCGAACAAAATCGGCAGCAAAAAATAGCACCAGAAAATCAGCATCAGCACCGGGATGGCCCGCAGAATCTGCACCAGCGTGTTGAGTACCCGGCACAGGCGCGGCCCACCCATGCACAGCGCAATACCCCCGACCAGCCCGCCCAGCGTGGCCAGCACGCCGGCAGCCAGGCTGATGCCCAGTGTCAGCAGCAGGCCGCCCGGCTGACCACGGGTGAGATTCCCCCACAGCAAATAGTCCAGATTGTCATGCAGCAAGCTCAGCATCATGGTGCTTTCACTCCCGGGCGACGCTGGCTGCCGATGACTTGTGTCAGCACCACCAGCAAGAGATAGAGCAAGGTGGCCACGGCAAAGGCCTGAAAGGCCAGCAGGGTTTCACTTTCCACCTGGCGCGAGGTATAGGACAGCTCCGCCACGCCAATGGCCATGGTCAGCGAAGTATTCTTGATGATGGCGGTGTACTGGCCGAGCAGGGGCTGGCGGATGTGGCGCAATGCCTGCGGCAGCACGACAAAGCGGAAAATCTGCCACTCGCTCATGCCCAGGGCCCGGCCGGCCAGCCGCTGCCCACTGCCTACAGTACGCAGCCCGGCAGCCAGTTCGCCGCTGATGAAGCAGGCCGAATACAAGGACAGGGCAATCCAGGCGGCCAGCCATTCAAACGAGGGCCAGGACAGGCTCAAGCCCAGCGGTAGCTGCAGCTGGTGCGGGCTGTTCAGCCATTGCATGGCCTGATCCGGCAACAGGCCGCCCACGCCGAAATACCACAGCAAGACCTGCACCAGCAGCGGGCTGTTGCGATGCAGGCTGCAAAACAGTCGCGCCGGCCATTGCAGCCAGCGCTGCTTGCTGTCCTGTGCAGCGGTCAGCAGCACACCCAGCACGGTGGCACTGAGGCAGATGCACAGTGCCAGTGCGGCAGTCATGGCCGCACCTTTGAGCAGCCAGCCCAGATAGTGCGGCGCCAGCCAGCCTTGTCCCAGCCAGGAAGGCGGAGTCATCGGTCCATTCTTTCAGTAAGGGAGATGAAAATGCAGAAAACCGGCCTGTGCGACAGAGGCGCAGGCCGGTTGGCTGATCCGGGAAAAATCAGGCGGCGTCGCCGATCTTGAAATCACGCGGCAGCGGGGCCTTGGTCTTGGGGCCAAACCAGCGGTCGTAGATCTTGCGGGCCTGGCCAGATTTTTCCAGCTCCACCAGCGTGTCATTCACGGCCTTGCTCAGGCGGGCTTCACCCTTGGGCAGGCCGATGGCCTGGTATTCGCGGGTCAGGGTGAACGGGGCCAGCTCGTACTTGGCCTTGTCCGGTGCGTTGGCCAGCAGCGCAGCCAGCTTGGAGCCGTCCTGCGAAATGGCCTGCACATTGCCGTTACGCAAGGCGGTAAAGGCCAGCGGGGTGTCATCGTAGGCAACCACGGTGGTCTTGCTGTATTTCTCGCGCAGATAGATTTCCTGGGTGGTGCCCTTGTCCACACCCACGCGCAGGCCGGCCAGTTGTTCCGGCTTGCTCAGGCTGCCCTTGCGGGCAATGAACTGCTGGCCGGAGGCAAAGTAGGGCAGGCTGAAGTCCACCTGCTTCTTGCGTTCGTCGGTCACGGTAAAGTTGGCGGCAACCAGATCGGCCTTGCCAGCGACCAGCAGCGGAATGCGGTTGGCCGGGTTGGTAGCAACCAGTTCCAGTTTCACCTGGAGTTTCTTGGCAATGGCCTGGGCTACTTCCACATCCAGACCGCTGATCTGGTGGGTCTGGGCATCCAGGAAGCCGAAGGGCGGGTTGCTGTCGAAAGCGGCGACGCGCAGTACGCCGGCTTTCTTGATGTCGTCCAGACGGTCGGCCAAGGCGTGGCCGGCGTTACCCAGCAGGGTGAGTGCCAGCAGCAGGGAGGTAGTCTTCATGAGTAAGCCTCTTGTGGAGTTGGATCGCAGTGACAGCGGGCACCGGTAAGTGCTGCTGTGAATGAGAGCCATGCTAGGCGAGGCTTGTCATGAGGTAAAACGATTAAAACAGCGTTTTATATCTGCATTTGGAATAAGCGAGCGAGTGAACGGGCTTGGCAAGCCAGCGCTGAAGCGGGCTCAGCCCATGCGCTGCCGGCAATAACGACTGAGCTGCTCCACCGCCCACGACAGCAGCAGCATGGCGATGATCAGGCTGGCCGCCCGATGCTGCTGGAACAAGGACAAGGCCAGATACAGCTGCTGCCCCAGGCCACCAGCACCTACGATGCCCAGCACGGTGGCGCTGCGAATATTGTTTTCCCAGCGGTACAGGGTATAGGCCAGCCATTGGCTGAATACCGTGGGCAACTGGCCATAGGCAAAGGCCAGCAGCCTGCCGGCCCCGGCCTGTTGCAAGGCCAGCTCCGGCTCCAGGTCGGCGTTTTCCAGCGTTTCGGCAAACAGCCGCCCCAGCACGCCGGTGGTGTGCAGTGCCAGTGCCAGCACCCCGGCGGCCGGGCCAAGGCCGACCGCCAGTACGGCAATGGAAGCCCACAGCAGGTCAGGCACGCCGCGCAGCAGATTCAGCAAGAGCCGGCTCAGCCATTTTGCGACCCAGCCAAAGCGGCCGGCTGCCGGCATGGCCAGCAGCGCGCCAAGCACCAAGGCGAGCATGCTGCCCAGCCCCGACATGGCCAGTGTTTCCACAATGCCGTGGGCAATTTCGTTGAGCATGTCGCTGTCCGGGGGGAAGAAGTCCCGGGCAAAGCGCGCGATGGCGCTGGTGTCGAAACCACTATCACGCCAGCCAGGCCACAGCCACAACACGCTGGCAGCCACGGCCAGCAGGCCCAGCGCCGGCAGCATGCGGGTAGCGGCCGCACTGCCAAGGGCACGGCGCGACAACAGGCTGATGCCTTCGCTCAAGCTGACCAGTAGCAGGAAAACCAGCAACAGGGTGCTGACTTCGCCGCCATTGAGCATTTTCAGGCTGGTGTCCAGCAACTGGCCCACGCCACCGGCACCGACAAAGCCCATCACTGCCGAAGCGCGGATGGCGCACTCCCAGCGATACACGCTATAGCTCAGCAGCTCGGGCAGGGCTTGTGGCCACAGGCCGTACAACAGGCACTGCCAGCGGCTGGCGCCTTGCAGATACAGGGCAGAAGCCAGCTCGCGTGTTTGTGATTCCAGAATCTCGGCATACACCTTGGCCAGCATGCCGCCATAAGCGAGGCCGATGGCCAGCACGGCAGGCAGGCTGCCCAGGCCAACCGCCCGCACCAAGAGCAGCGCCCAGACGATTTCCGGAATGCCGCGCAATATCACCATCAGCCCGCGCAGCACGCTGGCGAGCCAGCAGGCCAGGCGGGCCGGGCGCTCGCCGCCCAGCACATGGCGCTGCAAGGCGTGGCTGGTGACAAAGGCCAGCGGTGCGCCCAGCAGCATGGCCAGGGCGATGCCGGCGGTGGCACTGGCCAGGGTGGTCAGGGTTTCGCGTGCCACATCGCGCAGAAAATCCGCCTGCAGCGCCATGGGAAAGAAACCGGCGACAAAGCCGGCCATGGTGCGCCAGCTATCCGGGTTGGCCAGGGTGGCGGGGTTGAACTGGGTCAGGCTGAAGCTGGGGGCCAGCAAGGCCAGGCACAGCAGCAGGGTGAGCAGGCGCGGCCAGCGCGCCGGATCGCGTGGATGGCTGCTCAGCATCGCAGGCCCTGACGGCTGTTGGCTGCGGCGAGCGGTTCAACTGCCTCGCGCAGCCTTTCACCGGCATACAGGGCGCTGACCACGCCGGGGTGTACCTGTTCGCGTGGCAGGTCGAACATGATCTGGCCGGCGCGCACACCGATGATGCGCGGGAAATAGGCCAGTGCCAGTTCAACCGAATGCAGGCTGACCAGCAGGCTGGACTGCTGTGCGGCGGCTTCGTCGCACAGCAGGCGGATGGTGTCCTCAGCCAGCCGGGGGTCGAGCGCCGCGACCGGCTCGTCCGCCAGCATCAGCGCGGGACGTTGATGCAGCACCCGGGCAATGCCGACACGCTGGCGTTGCCCGCCGGAGAGCTGGTCGCAGCGTTGCCACAGCTTGTCGGCCAGCGCCACCCGCTGCAGGCTGTCCAGAATGGCTGCGGTGTCGTCTGGCCACAGCAGCTGGCGCAGCGCGCTCCAGCCGGACATCTGGCCCAGTCGTCCGGCTGCCACCGCATGCACCACCCGCTGGCGTGCAGGCAGCGGTGCCGCCTGATAGATCATGCCGATGCGGCTGCGCAAACCGGCCAGCCAGCGCGGCGAC
Source organism: Aquitalea sp. FJL05 (assembly GCF_003852595.1). NCBI lineage: Bacteria > Pseudomonadati > Pseudomonadota > Betaproteobacteria > Neisseriales > Chromobacteriaceae > Aquitalea > Aquitalea sp. FJL05. The sequence goes on along the minus strand of NZ_QAJS01000006.1, from coordinate 115,628 downwards.
AAGTGCCAGGGATTGTCGCCCAGCAGATTGAGGCTGCCGTGGCTGGGGCGGTAGCGCGTGGCGGCCAGCAATAACAACGAGGTCTTGCCGGCACCGGACGGTCCAATCAGCGCCGCCTGCTCACCCTGGGCCAGGCTCAGACTGATATCGCGCAGGATGTCCGTGCCGCCCAGTTGCAGGCCGACGCTGTCAAACTGCAGGCTCACTTGAGCAGGCCTGCCGCTTCTGCCGCTGCTTCGATGCCCTTGTAGTTGTCAGCCTTGGTGGGAATGAAGCGGCTGGCACGTTGCAGATCGAGAATGGCTTTGTCTTGCGGATTTTTCGAGTCCAGCTTGAGGAAAGCGGCGCTGATTCTGGCCTGCAGCTTCTTGTCCAGATTGCCACGCACCGTCCAGTTGTAGTCGTAGAAGGCCGGGGTGGTGGCCAGCAGTTTCACCTTGCTGCCATCCACCTTGCCGCTTTGCACCAGCTTTTCCCATACCGAGGCATTGAGCGCACCGGCATCCACCTTGCCGGAGGCTACCCAGGCCACGGTGGCGTCATGTGCGCCGGAGTAGGCGACGTTCTTGAAGAAGGTTTCCGGCTTGATGCCTTCCTTTTGCAGGAAGTAACGCGGCATCAGGTGACCGGAGGTTGACGAGGCCGAGCCGAAAGCAAAGCTCTTGCCCTTGAGGTCTTGCAGCGATTTGGCCCCCACTGCCGCATTGACGATGAATTTGGAGGTGAACTTGCTGTCCTCCTCGCGCTGCACCAGCGGCACCACCTTGCCATGCAGGCTGGCCTGCACAAAGGTAAAGCCACCTAGCCAGGCCAGGTCGATCTTGTCGCTGTTGAGCGCAGTCACCACTGCGGCGTAGTCGGTCACCGGCACGAATTGCACCTTCATGCCCAGCTCCTTTTCCAGATACTGGCCCAGCGGCGCAAACTTGCGTTGCAGTTCGGTAGGGGCTTCATCCGGAATGGCGGAGACTTTCAGCACGGCTTCTTCGGCCGAGGCCAGAGCGGAGACGGCCAGCAGGGCAGTGGCCAGCGTGAGCTTGAGGGTTTTCATGCCTGGTATTCCTTATCTGTGCGGGCAAAAGGCCGCAGGATCAATAAAGCAGACTGTTGACAAACCCCCTCTCGCTTTCTGCAAAGAAAGCGAGGCTCCCTTGCAGGGCAAGGGCGGGGGATTGGGAATAAACGGGAAGGCTGCGGAAGCAATAATCTGGCCGCAAGGCCCGGCTTTGCCGGGGCCTGTACCATCGCATCAAATCATGGTGTCAGCAGCCTGAAAAGCCAGTCGATGACTGGCTTTCTGGATAAAGCGATGGTGGCAGACGAAAAGCTGCCAGCGGCAATTATAGCCTAGCGTGGCTGGCGCTTGCCGAACAACAGCAGCAAAGCCACGCCGATGACGATCATCGGCAGGCTCAGCCACTGGCCCATGCTGATGGTGTAGGAGTGGCCAAAAATCCCGGCATCCGGGTTGCGGAAAAACTCGCTGACAAAACGCGCCAGACCGTAACCAATCAGGAACACCGCCGACACCTGGCCACGGGCGCGCGGCTTGCTGCTGTAGATCCACAGCACGGCAAACAGGGCGATGCCTTCCAGCAAAAACTCATACAGCTGCGAGGGATGGCGCGGCAGCGCGCCGTACTGCATCAGCATGTTCAGCAGGTCGGACGAAGTCTGGCCCTCGGCCAGATCATTGGCCCTGGCGGAAGGGAAGAGCATGGCCCACGGCAGGTCGGGGCTGGCCACGCGGCCCCACAGCTCGCCATTGATGAAGTTGCCGATACGCCCGGCCGCCAGCCCCAGTGGTACCAGCGGGGCGATGAAGTCGGTCAGCTCCCAGAAGCTGCGCTGCTGTTTGCGGGCAAACAGCGCCATGCCTATCAGGACCCCCAGGAAACCGCCGTGGAAGGACATGCCACCCTTCCACACCATGAAGATTTCCGCCGGATGGCTGAAGTAATAGGCAGGCTCGTAAAACAGCACCTCGCCCAGCCGGCCGCCGATGACCACGCCGAGCACGCCATACATCAGCAGGTCATCCAGCAGTTTTGCGGTAAGAAAAGCATGGCCCTGGCGGATGCGGTAATTGCCCAGCAGCAGGAACAGGCCAAAGCCCAGCAGGTACATCAGGCCATACCAGTGAATGGCCAGCGGGCCCAGGTGAATGGCGACGGGGTCAAACTGCGGATGAACGATCATTTGTCAGGTCGGTGCGTTTGCGGTAAAAGAATATGGACGAAATTATACGGAATGCGTTCCGCCGCGTCCTGTCATTACCGTGACAGAATGTGGCCAGCCCGATCCTGCGGCACCCCGGAGAGGGCAGACCTGCCTGCAACACAGGCACGGTCAGCGGCAATGTGCTCTGCAAGCATCTGATCATCAAGGAAACAAGACATGCCCCAATACCGTTCCAAAACCTCTACCGCCGGTCGCAACATGGCGGGTGCCCGCGCCCTGTGGCGCGCCACCGGCATGAAAGACGAGGATTTTGGCAAGCCCATCATCGCCATCGCCAACAGTTTCACCCAGTTTGTGCCCGGTCATGTCCACCTGCACAATATGGGGCAGTTGGTTGCACGTGAAATCGAACGCGCCGGCGGTGTGGCCAAGGAATTCAACACCATCGCCATCGATGACGGCATCGCCATGGGCCATGGCGGCATGCTGTACAGCCTGCCCAGCCGCGACCTGATCGCCGACAGCGTGGAATACATGGTGAATGCCCACTGTGCGGACGCGCTGGTGTGCATCTCCAACTGCGACAAGATCACCCCCGGCATGCTGATGGCCGCCATGCGCCTGAACATCCCGGTGATCTTCGTCTCCGGCGGCCCGATGGAAGCCGGCAAGGTGCAGTGGGGCAACGACATCCGCAAGCTCGACCTGGTCGACGCCATGGTGGAAGCGGCCAACAGCGCCATTTCCAATGAAGACGTGGAACGGGTGGAGCGCTCGGCCTGCCCGACCTGCGGTTCCTGCTCCGGCATGTTTACCGCCAACTCGATGAACTGTCTGACCGAGGCACTGGGTTTGTCGCTGCCGGGTAACGGCAGCCTGGTGGCCACCCATGCCGACCGCAAGGAGCTGTTCCTGCGCGCCGGCCGCATGATCGTTGACATCACCAAGCGTTATTACGAGCAGGACGACGCCAGTGTGCTGCCGCGTGCCATCGGCACCAAGCAGGCCTTTGAAAACGCCATGAGCCTGGACGTGGCCATGGGCGGTTCCACCAATACCGTGCTGCACCTGCTGGCTGCTGCCAGCGAAGCGGGTGTCGACTTCAAGATGGCCGACATCGACCGCATTTCGCGCTCGGTGCCCTGCCTGTCCAAGGTGGCCCCGGCCACACAGAAATATCATATGGAAGATGTGCACCGCGCCGGTGGCGTGGTGGCCATTCTGTCCGAGCTGGACCGTGCTGGCCTGATCCACCGCGATGTGCCCACCATCCATAGCAAGACGCTGGCCGAGGGGCTGGAAGCCTGGGACATCATGCGCCATGGCGAAGACAGCGAAGCCCGCCGCTTCTACCGTGCCGCACCGGGTGGCGTGCCGACCACCATCGCCTTCTCGCAATCCATGCGCTATCCCGGCGTGGATGATGACCGTGCCGAGGGCTGCATCCGCGACAAGGCCAATGCCTACTCGCAGGATGGCGGCCTGGCCGTGCTCTACGGCAATATCGCCGAGCGTGGCTGTATCGTGAAAACCGCCGGTGTGGATGACTCCATCCTCAAGTTCACCGGTCGTGCCCGCATCTTTGAAAGCCAGGATGACGCCGTTGCCGCCATTCTGGATGACCAGATCGTAGCCGGTGATGTGGTGGTGATCCGCTATGAAGGCCCGAAGGGTGGCCCGGGCATGCAGGAAATGCTCTATCCCACCAGCTATCTCAAGTCCAAGGGCATGGGCAAGGCCTGCGCCCTGCTGACCGATGGCCGTTTCTCCGGTGGCACTTCCGGCCTGTCCATTGGCCATGTGTCGCCAGAGGCAGCCGAAGGCGGTGCGATTGGTCTGGTGGAAGAGGGCGACACCATCGAGATCGACATCCCCAACCGCGGCATCCGTCTGGCCATCAGCGACGAGGCACTGGCTGCCCGCCGCGCCGCCATGGAAGCCTGTGGCCGCGATGCCTGGAAGCCGGTTGATCGCCAGCGCCCGGTCAGCGCCGCCCTGCGTGCCTACGCCGCCATGACGACCAGCGCGGATACCGGTGCAGTGCGCGACGTGACCCAGGTAGAAAAATAAGCGGACTGCCCGCTACATTGGACAGAAACGGCAGCCACGGCTGCCGTTTTTTTAGCGCCAACCACTAACAGGAAAATACCCGGCATGGCCGAAACACTGCATTCATCCCCGGAAATGGTAGTCCAGCAACAGCTGGATGCCTATAACGCGCATGATCTGGAGGCCTGGCTGGCTACCTATGCGGCAGATGCCTGTCAGTATCAGCACCCGGCCACCTTGCTGGCACGTGGTCATGCCGAGATTCGCCAGCGAGCCATCGCCCGTTTCGCCGAGCCCGATCTGCATGCGCAGCTGCTGCATCGTCAGGTACTGGGTCAGGTGGTGATTGACCACGAAATGGTCAGGCGCAATTTTGCCGAAGGCCCAGGCTATATCGAGCTGCTGTGCCTGTATACCGTGGAAGAAGGCAAGATAAGCAGCGCCAGCTTTGTCGCGGGGCCTGTGCAACTAGACCAGGCCCAACCTGCTTGACGCCACCGCCGGAGGAGATCACCGATGAACAGCCACGCTGCACTGCATCTTACCGTTGATGCCCAGTACTGCAGCCCGTATGCCATGTCGGTGTATGTGGCGCTGCAGGAAAAGCAGCTGCCCTTTACCCTGTCGACGCTGGATCTGGATGCCGGGGCCAACCATGCGCCGGCCTATGCCTTCAGCTCGCTGACCGCACGGGTTCCCGCCCTGCAGCATGGAGATTTTGTGCTGAGTGAATCCACTGCCATCACCGAGTATCTGCAGGACAACTTCACCGGTCCGGCGCTGTATCCGCAGCAGGCCCAGGACAAGGCGCGGGCGCGGCAAATCCAGGCCTGGTTGCGCAGTGATTTGCTGGCACTCAGACAAGAGCGCGACACGCTGGTGGTGTTTTATCGGCCTGTGAGCAAGCCCTTGTCGGATAGCGGCCAGCGCGCCGCCCACAAGCTGCTGCGTGTCGCCGAACAGTTGCTGTTGCCGGGGCGAGATCATCTGTTTGCGCAATGGAGTATTGTCGATGTGGATCTGTCGCTGATGCTCAACCGTCTGCGGCTCAATGGCGACGCCCTGCCGCAGCGGCTGGCAGACTATGCGGCCTTGCAGTGGCAGCGGCCATCCGTACGGCAGTGGCTGGAGCTGGAGCGTCCGGCGCTGGCCTAATGGTGCGCAGCAGGCGTGCTGTGTACTGCTTGCCACATGCGGGAAATGCGCTGTGTGGAATTTTCTACAAGTCAGAACTTAATTTCTTTGCCTCAGTCTCAACATTTCCAGTTTGGTCCCCAGGCTGGATTCCCCGATCAACAGCGCAATTCCCGCTGTTTTACCTTGCTAGCTCAGCAAGACCGAACATTTCCGCATGTTCGGTTTTTCTTTTTTGTCACAATTTGAACTTGTATACAGTGTATGTTTCATTTGCTGCAGCAGATTGCGCAAATTCGAACATGCCAATGTGCATTCCAATGTCCTGGCATCGCAGTGGCTTTGCGCGTGTGCAGTGTGGGGCATGACAGGGCCGTCATGGCTGCCAGCGTGATTCTTAATAAGAAGGGGAATAGTATCGCCAGTATAAAAAATCTTTAATAACATTGTGTTATGTAGATTTTTCCTGGGCTTGGCTGACGAATGGACAAAAAAATGCGCGGTGCCGTGAGGCCCGCGCCAAGTCTACAAAGGAGAAATAGAGGAGAAACTATCAAGAAGCAATTGCTGCATCTCAACGAGTACGGATTATCCGGATGTCGCGCTCGGGTGTCAACATCCGTATTTTCGAAAAGCTAAAAAATATCCGTTTCTGTCGCTAATTAGCACATGCTTATGTTTGAAAGTGAAAGTCAAGCGCTTGCTTGGTGAGCCGGGTGCGGCTGATTGTGCGACAATATGGCCTTTCCCGATTTCAGCAGGATGACATGATGTCGCAGCCGCTTCTCACTCTTCCGGACCCGCGCCAGTACCACCCGCCGGTGTCGCTGACCAATATGCTGATCCACAACGCGCTGTCGGTGCAAAACGCCACGAGCGATGCCGACCGCGAGCTGTGGTTTGTCGCCATTCGCGATGCCATGGCGCAAATGCTGCAGCGTGGCGAATTGCTCTCCATTTCGGTCGCATTGGCGATGGTGCCGTCGCAAGACACTTATAAGATTGTCTGGGATGCGTTGCGTGCTGCGGTGGAACAGCCGGATGGCCGTCGTGCTCACCTGTTTGCCCTGCCGCTGGTGCTGGTGGCTGGCAGCAAGAATCAGGCGACGCTGCCGGCGCAGATTGCTGATGAAGATGGCCTGAATGCCTTGTTGCGCCAGCACGGCGTGCTGAGTTCGGACGGCGAGGCCCGCGTGTTCGGCCAGCTCTTGCATCCGGACAGTGTGGTGGCCATGGATGCGGCCAAGCTCTACCGCCTGACCCGCGAACTGGATTCGGCTGCCCCCCTGGCTGGCGAAGCGCTGGAGGGTGCGGCCATTACCCTGAAGGAAGAGGGCGTATTCCTGCGCTACCTGCTGGGTGTGGCGATTCAGCAGCCGGGCGATGCCGCACCGGTCCAGCTGGGAGGTGCCGTGGGAGCCTGGGGCATGCTCTTGATGAAATTCCTGGGCGAGCAGCTGCACACCGATGGCGTGACGCTGTTCCCCATCGCCCGTCCGCCCCTGCCGGTGATGCAGGCGCTGGTGGCTGGCAATTTCGCCCGTTTCGAGGTGGCTTTGCAGGTATTTGCCAGCAGCCAGATCCGTCGTTTGCGCGAGCTGTCGAAAGACCCGGTGGCGATTCTGTCCGCTCATGATAACGGTGAGCTGCATATCACGCTGTCGGCCGAAGGCGACGAGCGTAACTGGGAAGCCTTTGTCTGGCCGCTGGCGGCCATGGACAATGTGGCACTGATTGAATCGAACTTCCGCGAACTGATGGCGGAATGCCGGGTGCGCGATGTGCATGTGCTGCCGGCGGTTTACCCGGAAAGTCGTGATGGCATTCCGCTGTTCTTTACCGCAGACGACTTGCCGCAGTTGAACGGGCAGGCCTGAAGCGGCGCTGGTAAAAACGCTTCATGTGAAAATGTTTCAGAGGGCGATTCGTGTAGAATGGCCTCATCGTTAACCCTTTGATGGAAGAGTCAAAGATGTTTGCAGCTGACCAGACGATTGCCAAGTTCGACCCGGAATTGGCCGCCGCTATCAAGGCCGAGTGCCAACGCCAGGAAGATCATATTGAACTGATCGCTTCCGAAAACTATACCAGCCCCGCAGTCATGGAAGCCCAGGGCTCCCAGCTGACCAACAAGTACGCCGAAGGCTACCCGGCCAAGCGTTTCTACGGTGGCTGTGAACACGTGGATGTGGTCGAGCAACTGGCCATCGACCGTGTGAAGCAACTGTTCGGTGCCGAATACGCCAACGTGCAGCCGCACTCCGGCAGCCAGGCCAACCAGGCGGTGTACTTCTCCATCCTGAAACCAGGCGATACCGTAATGGGCATGAACCTGGGCCATGGTGGTCACCTGACCCACGGCTCCCCGGCCAACCTGTCCGGCAAGATGTTCAACATCGTGGCCTACGGTCTGAACGAGCAGGAAGAAATCGACTACGACGACATGGAACGCGTAGCGATGGAAACCAAGCCCAAGCTGATCATTGGCGGTGCTTCTGCCTACGCCCTGCGCTTCGATTTCGAACGCATGGGTCAGATCGCCAAGAAGTGCGGTGCTTACTTCATGGTCGACATGGCGCACTATGCCGGCCTGATCGCCGCTGGTGTGTACCCGAATCCGGTGCCGTACGCCGACTTCGTGACCTCCACCACCCACAAGACCCTGCGTGGTCCGCGTGGCGGCATCATCCTGGCCAAGGCCGAGTTCGAGAAGAGCATCAACAGCAACGTCTTCCCGACCCTGCAGGGCGGCCCGCTGATGCATGTGATTGCCGGCAAGGCCATCGCTTTCAAGGAAGCGCTGCAACCGGAATTCAAGGTGTATCAGGAACAAGTGCTGAAGAACGCCGATGCCATGGCCCGTGCCCTGGCCGAGCGCGGTCTGCGCATCATCTCCGGTCGTACCGAAAGCCATGTCTTCCTGGTGGACCTACGTCCCAAGGGCCTGACCGGCAAGGCTGCCGACGCGCTGCTGGGCCGTGGTCACATCACGGTCAACAAGAACGCCATTCCGAATGACCCGGAAAGCCCGTTCGTGACCTCCGGCATCCGTATCGGTTCGCCGGCCATCACCACCCGTGGCTTCAAGGAAGCCGAGGCGGTCATGGTGGCTAATCTGGTTGCCGATGTACTGGATAATCCGACTGACGATGCAGCCATCGCCCGTGTTGCCGAACAAGCAACCGCGCTGTGCCACCGTTTCCCGGTTTACGCCAAGTAAGCGCAACACTGATTGCCAGAAAGGCAGCCTGTGGGCTGCCTTTTTTCTTATCTGCGGCAAATCAAGGCGGCTTTACTGTTGCAGGCATTAACCTGTCTGATCTTTGCTGATACCATCAGACCTCATCAAACATACTGGATTGACACGTCATGAAATGTCCTTTCTGTGGCAATGCCGATACTCAGGTCATCGACTCCAGAGTCAGCGAGGACGGTGCCAGCATTCGTCGCCGTCGTCGTTGCCTGGCCTGCGAAAAGCGCTTCACGACATTTGAAACCGCTGATGTGCGCATGCCGCAGGTGGTGAAATCCGGCGGCCATCGTTCCGAGTTCGATATCGAGAAGGTGCGCACCAGTTTCCTGCGCGCCCTGCACAAGCGTCCGGTGCCTACTGCACTGGTAGATGATGCCATCGACCGCATCTGTCACAAGCTGCTGCAACTGGGCGAGCGCGAAGTCTCCAGCCGCCAGATCGGCGAAATGGTGATGAACGAACTGGCCAAACTGGACAAGGTCGCCTACGTGCGTTTTGCCTCGGTTTATCGCAGCTTCCAGGATATCTCCGAGTTTTCCGACGCCATCAAGGAAATCCAGAAGTCCAATCATTGAACAAGGACAGGCCAGCCCGCTGCGGCGGGCCTGTTTTCCGTTGCCGGTCGCTGGCGCTATACGGCGTGGCGCGGCCATACTCATTCCGCTGGAAGGTTGCTTGATGTCGTCGTTTTCCCCGCAAGATCATGTGTTCATGCAGCAGGCCCTGCGCCTGGCCGAAGCCGCAACCCGCCGTGCCGCACCCAATCCCGGCGTAGGTTGTGTACTGGTACGTGATGGCCAGATCATCGGTGAAGGGGCAACCTTGCAGGTCGGTGGGGATCATGCCGAAATTCAGGCAATCAAGGATTGTCTGGCGCGCGGTAACACCCCTCGCGGCGCTACCGCCTACGTGACACTGGAACCCTGCAGTCATCACGGCCGCACCCCGCCTTGTGCCGAACGGCTGATACAGGAAGGGTTGGCGCGGGTGGTGGCGGCCATGGTCGATCCTTACCATGAAGTGTCCGGCCGCGGCCTGGCCATGCTGCGTGCAGCCGGCATCGATGCCCGTGCCGGACTGCTGGAAACCGAGGCGCGCCGGGTGCATCGCGGTTTTCTGTCGCGGGTGGAGCGCCAACGCCCCTGGGTCACGCTGAAAGCAGCGGCCACGCTGGATGGCAAGACGGCCTTGCTCAATGGCAAAAGCCAATGGATTACCGGCCCGGCGGCCCGTCATGATGTGCAAAAGCTGCGCGCCCGCCACTGTGCCATCCTCACCGGTAGCGGTACGGTACTGGTCGACAATCCGCAGCTGACGGTACGCGATTTCATCCTGCCGCAGCAGCCCTTGCGCGTGGTGCTGGATAGCCGGCTGGTCACCCCGCCGGATCGGCGCATATTCCATGGTGGCAATACCCTGCTGGTCACCAGCAGTGCCGACCTGGCCCGTCATCAGCCTTATCTGCAGCGTGGTGCCGAGCTGATGGTGCTGCCGGAAGATGCCGGTCATGCCAATCTGCCGATGTTGATGCGCCATCTGGCTGAGCGCGGCATCAATGAATTGATGATAGAAGCGGGTGCTGGTCTGAACGGTGCCCTGGTGCGGGCTGGTCTGGTTGACGAAGCCATTCTGTATCTCGCTCCAGCGCTGGTCGGCAGTACGGCACAGGGCCTGTTTGCCTGGCCGGCGCTGGAAGACCTTGCCGACAAGCAGCAGGTAAAAATTCAGGATGTACGCATGGTAGGGGCGGATATCCGCATCAACATGACATTTGCCGCGCCTCTGTGACCCGCACAGGCAAGGCTGCAGCGGATATCAGGCTGGCTGAACAGGCTGGCTTGTTCCACAATGAAGCAGTGTATTCATTGCTCCGGCTGCCGCCTGGCACGGGTGTGGTGAAACACAAGACTGGCGGTAGCCGCCAGTATCGGCCTGGGCTGCTAGCATGAGTAGACAACAATGACTGACTCAGCCTCATCACTTCCCGCCATGGACACGGTCGGCTTGCAGCAGGCGCTGGATGCCTATCTGCGCCTTATCATGCGCCAGGGGGCGGCCGAACAGGTGCTGGACGAGCGGCGGCAATTGCTGGATCAACTGCTGCCACTATTGGAAGGGGTAACACGCGATGCCCATTCCTTCCGGCGCGTGGTGGAGCGCTTTGTCGGCAGCTGTGCCGTGATCGACCGCGTCACGGCGTTAACCTGCGCGCGCGAGTTCTATTATTTCTGGCTGGGTGATGTGAAAAAGCTGGTGGAAATTACCGCCCGCTCCGGCTTTACCACGCGCAATGTCCGGCTGGAGATGGCCGACTCACTGGCCTCGCTGCTGGAGCGCATGCAGCGCCAGGGCTTCGATGCCTTTCCGCCCTCGCTGGAAATCTATCTGGGCAAACTGTTCGAGGATGGCATGGCGGAAGCCGACATTCACGAACGCGAAATGCTGCTCAAGGGCATGCTGTTCCTGCTGTCCGGGCAACCTTACCGGCCAGACAGCTTCCGCATGGTGGTCGATGCCATGCTGTTGCACCTGAACGATAGCCGCAACAAAAAAGCCTTCGTGCAACTGGCGCGCGAATACTTCTACTATTGGCTGTCTTTCCCGCCGGCGCACGAACGTATACATCTGGCAGAGGAGGCAGCTCAACCCATCAGCCTGCTCCAGCCGGGCAGTACCACGCGCCAGCGCTGAGCGCACACCACTTTTGCTGTCCCCGGCTGGATTTGCCGGGCAGCGGCGTGGCATCATGCTCCCACTCATCTCTTGCAGGAGCACGCATGTCCCAGCCTTCGGCCTACCAGTCCCTCGTTGCCAGCTTTACCCGGCTTTACCGTTACGAACATCTTTCCGCCATGGTCAGCTGGGATCAGGCCACCATGATGCCGCCCAAGGGGAATGACGCGCGGGCCGCGGCGCAGGCCGAGCTGGATGTGCTGATGCACGCCACCCTGACCGACCCCGCACTGGCCGAGCAATTGCAGCGGACTGAGCAGGAAGACCTCAGCCTGCAAGAGCGCGCCAGCCTGCGCGAAATGCGCCGGGAATGGCAACGTGCCAATCTGCTGCCCGCCACGCTGGTGGAGGCACAAGCACTGGCAGGGGCGCGTTGCGAACATGCCTGGCGCAGCCAGCGCACAGCCAATGACTGGGCTGGATTTCTGCAGAATTTCCGCGAAGTGGTGGCGCTGTCGCGCCAGGAAGCCCGGCTACTGGCCGAGGCGCAAGGTTGCAGCCCCTACGATGCCTTGATGAACAAATACGAGCCGGGTATGCAGAGTGCCGATATCGACCGCATATTCGGCGAGGTGAAGCAGTGGCTGCCGGGCTTGATTGCGCAGGTCATGGCCAAGCAGGGCAGCGAACCCCTGCTCTTGCCGCAGGGCAGTTTTCCAGTGGAGCAGCAGCGTCAGCTGGGGCTGGCCGTGATGCAACGCTTGGGTTTCGATTTTGACGGGGGGCGGCTGGATGTCAGCGTTCATCCTTTCTGCGGTGGTGTCGCGGAAGACGTGCGCATCACCACGCGCTATCGCGAAGACGATTTCATGCAAAGCCTGATGGGTATCATCCATGAAACCGGCCATGCCCGTTACGAACAGGGCTTGCCGCGTGACATACTGCATTTGCCAGTAGGGCGTGCTCGCTCCATGGGCATTCATGAAAGCCAGAGTCTGTCTTTCGAGATGCAGCTGGGGCGCAGCCCGGCCTTCCTCAGCCTGATTGCACCGCTGGTCGGCCAATATCTGGGCGAGCAGCCGGCCTTGTTCGCCGAAAACCTCGCTGGGCTGTACAGCCGGGTCCATCCGGGTTTTATCCGGGTCGATGCCGACGAACTGTGCTACCCGGCACACGTCATCCTGCGCTATGAAATCGAAAAAGCCCTGATGGAAGGCGAGATCGAGGCCGAGGATATTCCGGCGCTGTGGGACGAGAAAATGCAGGCTTATCTGGGGGTGGATACCCGTGGTAATTACCGTCAGGGTTGTTTGCAGGATATTCACTGGACGGATGGCAGCTTTGGCTACTTCCCCAGCTATACGCTGGGTGCCATGTATGCGGCGCAGTATTTCGCCGTGATGCGGCGTGACACGCCGGATCTGGATCAGCGCATTGCCGCAGGTGATCTGGCGGTGGTGTTTGACTGGCTGCAGCAGCATATCTGGAGCCAGGCCAGCTTGCATGACACCAACGAGCTGGTGCAGCGTGCCACCGGAGAAAGCTTGAATCCGGCTTACTTCCATGCCCATTTGCAGGCGCGCTATCTGGGTTAGTGCCCGGCTGCTGACATGAAAAAACCGCGGCCATTGTGGCGCGCGGTTTTTTTATGGCGAGAGGCCGGGCGTTTAGCCAGCGACGGCCAGCTCCAGATGCATGGCATCCACCCAGTCTTCAAATTCCACGTCCGACATGCCCAGATAGTTCAGCACTTCGTCCTTGCGTGCCTCCCAGCCGGCATCTTCCTTGCCCGGTGTCAGCGTGCGCCAGACATGGCGCGCCGCCCGGGTGACCGCCACCATCATGCGGCCATCATGATCCAGTGGTGCATCCGGCCCGGTGCTCATGACCGTGTCGTCGTTCTGCATCAGGATCGCTTTGGCAAAGTTCTCCGGCATGTTCCAGCTGCGGGCCACCAGGTAGCCAACCACGTCATGGCGAGTGCCATGCAGCTCTTGCTCAACCAGGCCAACCCGGTCGTCGCTGGCCATTTCTGTCAGCCGCAGGGTGCGATGGTAAGTGGGGTAGCGCATCAGCATGAGGGCTATGCCGCAGCTGTGAAACAGGGCAAAGCTCTGGCAGTCATCCGGTACATGCACGATCTTGTCGCATAGTGCGGCGCTGATCGCGGCAATCTGCAAGGTGTTATCCCAGAATTGCTCTAGCGCCGGTGGTGTTTCTGCTGTCAGCCGGGTACGCAGTACCAGACCGCTGACCAGGCTGATCACATTTTTCACGCCCAGCAGGCTGATGGCCTGATGGATGGAGGTAATGTGGCGGCCACGGCCAAGAATGGGGGTGTTGGCCGCCTTGAGCATGGCGACGCACAGGGCCAGGTCTTCGCTGATGATGTCGTCCAGCTTTTGCAGCGTGACATCCGGGTCATTGCGCAGTCCCAACAGCTTGTCCAGCACATCCGGACGCGGGGGAATAACCAAATTTTTCAGGAGCTCGTCACGCTCGTCGGTACTGATCAGTGGCGTCATGCTGGATGCTATCAGGAGATAATTTGCGTTCAGTTTATCAGCCTTCCTGCCAAGCGTTAGGCCATCTTATAGGCTATCCGCTAAATTTTGACCGCACGCAAACGCGTATGGACCAGGTCTTCAATCGGGCCTGGTTTCAGCTTAAATCAGGAAAGGCTGAATCACCTCTGCCAGCGCTGTCGGTTGCTCCCACTGGATCATGTGGCCGGCGTTGGCAATCACGTTTTCCTGCAGCCGGGCAAAGCAGGCACGCCGCTCCGGCAGGGTGTCCAGCACACCTTTGGCCATGGGATGGTCCCACATATCGCCGCCCATGACCCATTGCACCGGCGCGCTGATGCGCTGCCAACAGCACTTGGCTTCTTCCAGCCGGTACAGCACCGGGTTGACCATCTTGTGGCGTGGATCAGCACGGTAGACCAGCTGGCCGTCATCCTGCTCACGCGTCAGCATGGAGGCCAGCCAGTGCGCCCGCGATGCATCCAGGCGCGGGTTGCGTTCAATCAGCTTGCTGGCAACAGCTTCCAGCTGGCCCAGTGGGTTGAATGCGGGAGCGTCACGCCGCTCGCGCAACCAGCGGGCATAGCGGCCGGGTGCTTCGGCCGGACGGGTGGCATTCAAGCCAAAGCCTTCCACCAGCGACAGGCGTTCGATGCGTTCCGGGCGTACACCGGCATAGATGCCGGCAATCATCGCCCCCATGCTGTGTCCCAGTAGCCGGACCGGCTGGCCGGGGGAGAGATGCTGCAGCAGGGCATCCAGATCGGCCAGGTAGTCGGGAAAGTAATAGCTGCCGCTATTCCAGTCGCTGTCGCCAAAGCCGCGCCAGTCAGGCGCTACGACATGCCAGTGCCCGGGCAGGGCATCGATGAGGAACTGGAAAGTGGCCGAGCTATCCATCCAGCCATGCAGCATGATCAGCAAGGGGGCCGCAGGCTCACCCCAGTGGCGCAGATGGTAACGGTGCTGGTTCAGGCTGATGAATTGGCTACGGCTGGGTTGAACAAGGGGCATGGCGAGCTAATCGTCTGGGTTGGGCAGGGGCTTAGTGTACGGAAAAAGCAGGGCGTACTCACCATCAACGGTAGACGAAGGGCGCTGCCGCCTGCATGACAGGGGAGGGGCTGCAGGAGACATTCGGGCGGAATGTGCATCGTGCTGGCGAGGCAGGCTAGAATCGCAAAATCGATCAATGCATCTCACCTAGACTGTCCGTCATGAGCAAACCCTATCGCCAGCACGGCCCCGGTACCCTGTATTCGCAACGCTTGATGCGCGCACTGGATTATCTGTGGCGGCATCTGGATCAGCCTGTCTCGCTGGAGCGGCTGGCCGAGGAGGCCTGCTTCTCGCCCTACCACTTTCATCGCTTGTTTCATGCGCTGATGGGCGAGACGCTAAGCCAGAGCCGGCAGCGCATGCTGTTGCACCGTGCTGCTGGCGAACTGGCTGCGGGCCGGCGAGCACTTCCGGTGATTTCCAGCCGCGCCGGTTATGGCAGCAGTGCCGCTTTTGTGCGGGCCTTTGGCAAGCACTACGGCGAGACGCCCGGGCGTTATCGCCAGCGCCGTTTGCTCATTTCCGCCACTTCACAGGAGCGTGTCATGCACAGCGTCAGCATCATCTTGTTACCCGCCATGCCAGTATTGCAGCGGCATCATCGGGGGCCGTATATGGGGATAGGGCAGGCTTTCGATGCCCTGCATGCCTTGGTGGGGCCCATGCCGGCTGGAGGTGAACCCTTGCAGGTGTTCGGCCAGTATCTGGATGATCCGGATGAGGTGGCAGCGGCCGATTTGCGTTCCATCGCCAGTGTCAGCCTGCCTGCCGGATTCAGCCTGAGTGATGCAGCGCTGGCGGCCCAGGGATTTTCCCATGGTGAAATCCCGGCCAGCCGTTATGCTTGCCTGGAGCATGTGGGCCCGTATGCCGAGCTGAAAACGGCATGGGATCAGTTGTATCGCCACTGGTTGCCGCAAAGCGGCGAGGAGCCCGCCGACCTGCCTTGCCTCGAGCAGTATCTGAACTCCCCTTACAATACGCCGCCCACTCAGCTGCGCAGCCGTCTGCTGCTGGCCTTGCAAGATTAAACCGGAGCCCGCCATGTATCAGGTAGAAATCATCCATTACCAACAGCCGCTGCCGGTGCTGATGAAACCGCATCTGGGGCCTTATTCTGGCATTGCTGCTGCTTTTGCCGCCTTGCGCACGCTGTTGCAGCAGCATGCGGCTGGCCCGCAAACCTTGCGGGCATTCGGTCAATATCTGGATGACCCGGCCACCGTTGCACCGCAGACGCTGCGTGCGGCGGCTTGCCTCACGCCGCCACCGGTTTTGCGCTTGTCAGAGGAAGAGCTGGGTGCAATGGGATTTGTCCATGGAGAGCTGGCGGCAGGGCGCTATGCCAGCATTGTGCATCAGGGGCCTTATCAGGGACTGGCAGAGGGCTGGAACTGGCTGCTGCAAGAGTGGCTGCCCGCCAGTGGTGAGCAGTTTGGCCTGCGGCCCCTGTTGGACGAGGCACTGAATGCGCCATTCAACACGCCGCCAGCGCTGTTGCGCACGCGCTTGCTACTGCCGCTGGCCTGAGCGTTGGCCACAAAAAAGCCCGTGTCTTGCGACGCGGGCTTTTGATCGTCAAGCGGTCGAGGACCGGCTTTGACTGAGGATTAACGCGAAACGTGGTAGTTCGGCGCTTCCTTGGTGATTTGCACATCATGCACATGCGATTCCTGCATGCCGGCGGAGGTGATTTCCACGAAGCCAGCCTTTTCATGCATTTCATCGATGTTGGCGCAGCCCAGGTAACCCATGGAGGAGCGCAGGCCGCCCATCAACTGATGGATGACGGCAGCGATCGGGCCCTTGTACGGTACGCGACCTTCAATGCCTTCCGGCACGAACTTGTCGGCAGCGTTGGAGCTGTCCTGGAAGTAGCGGTCAGCTGAACCCTGGCTCATCGCACCCAGCGAGCCCATACCACGGTAGGACTTGTAGGAACGGCCCTGATACAGCTCGACTTCGCCCGGTGCTTCTTCGGTACCGGCGAACATGCCACCCAGCATCACGCAGTTGCCACCCGCGGCCAGCGCCTTGGAAATGTCACCGGAGAAGCGGATGCCGCCGTCGGCGATCATCGGCACGCCAGTGCCTTTCAGTTCTTCGGAAACATTATGGATGGCGGTCAGTTGCGGAACACCTACGCCAGCCACGATACGGGTGGTGCAGATGGAGCCGGGGCCAATGCCCACTTTCACGCCATCGGCACCGGCTTCAACCAGTGCACGCGCGGCAGCGGCGGTGGCGATGTTGCCGCCAATCACGTCCACCTGCGGGTAGGTCTGCTTGACCCAGCGTACGCGGTCGATCACGCCCTGGCTGTGGCCGTGAGCCGTATCCACCACGATCACGTCCACGCCGGCAGCCACCAGCGCGGCAACGCGCTGTTCGGTATCGCCACCGGTGCCAACTGCAGCACCCACACGCAGACGACCCTGATTGTCCTTGTTGGCGCTCGGGTGTTCGCTGGTCTTGATGATGTCCTTGACGGTGATCAGACCCTTCAGCTCCCACTGGTCGTTGATGACCAGCACACGCTCCAGGCGGTGGGTATGCATCAGCTCGCGGGCTTCGTCGATGCTGGCACCTTCCTTGACGGTAATCAGGCGCTCACGCGGCGTCATGATCGAGCCGACAGTCTGTTCCAGACGGGTTTCGAAACGCAGGTCACGGTTGGTGACGATACCCACAACCTTGCCGTTTTCGATCACCGGCAGGCCGGAAATCTTGTGTTGGCGGGTCAGCAGCACCAGATCGCGCACCAGCATGTCAGGTGCGATGGTGATCGGGTCTTTGACCACGCCGCTTTCGTGGCGTTTTACCTTGGACACTTCCGCAGCCTGTTTGTCGGCCGACATATTCTTGTGAATGATGCCAATACCACCTTCCTGCGCCATGGCAATGGCCAGCCCGGATTCGGTAACCGTATCCATGGCAGCAGAAACCAGCGGCAGGTTCAGCGTGATATTGCGGGAGAGTTTGGTAGAGAGGACTACGTCGCGCGGCAGAACTTCAGAATGGGCCGGGACGAGGAGAACGTCGTCGAAAGTATAGGCTTTCTCGATGATACGCATCTGGCGTTTCCTTTGCGGCAAAGCGGCATTATACCGAGACTATAGAAGTGTTGCAAAAAATGCTGTCGCTTGTTTTTGCGATCAGCGTGCCGACACCGTACAATCAGCGTGTTTCAGCTTAGGACACCAAAGAATGAAAACCCGCGCGATTCTGAGTGTGCTTGTTGCATTTTTGCTATCGGCCCCGGCCCCGGCCCCGGCCATGGCCGAGGTCTACCAGTATGTCGATGCCAACGGCAAAACCGTGTTTTCCGATCAGCCGCCGCCGGGAGCCAGGGCCAAGCAGCTGAATGTACGGGCATCGGCAGCCGCGTCTGCGCCAGTCAAAGCCTCCAAGACGACCGCACTGAGCGATGTTGAAAAGAAAAACGCCGAGATTGATGCTGAAAACGCCAAGGTAAAAGAGCAGAACAAAAAAACAGCGCAGGAAAATTGCAAGAACGCACGCAATAACCTGGCTGCGCTGCAGCAAGGCGGCCGGGTCAAGATGCCGGGTAGTAATGCCCTGGCAACGGACAGCCAGCGCAGCGAATTATTGCAAGCAGCCCAGCAAAATGTAGCCAGCTGGTGTAACAAGTAGTGTCTGCCAGCGTATTCGATTACAAGTCGGTACTGGCCAGCCTTCCGAATTTGCCCGGCGTCTATCGCATGTTCGATACGTCGGGCAATGTGCTTTATGTGGGCAAGGCCATCGATCTGAAAAAGCGGGTCAGTTCCTACTTCCAGAAAAGCGATCTGTCACCGCGCATCCAGTTGATGGTGCGGCAGATCGCCAACATCGAAACCACGGTGACCCGTTCGGAAGCCGAAGCGCTGATTCTGGAAAACAACCTGATCAAGGCGCTGGCCCCCAAGTACAACATCCTGTTTCGGGATGACAAGTCCTATCCCTACCTGATGCTGACCGGCCATGACTACCCGCAAATGGCTTATTACCGTGGCGAGCTGAAAAAGCCACATCAGTACTTTGGTCCTTATCCCAATGGCTATGCGGTGCGGGAAAGCATACAGATCCTGCAAAAAGTATTCCGCTTGCGTACCTGTGAAGATGCGGTCTTCGCCAATCGCTCCCGCCCCTGTCTGCTCTACCAGATCAAGCGCTGCTCTGGCCCCTGTGTCGAACATGTTTCGGCCGAGGATTACCGCAGCGATGTGCAAAGTGCAGTGGCTTTTCTGCAAGGCAGGCAAAGCGAACTGATCGACACCCTGACTGCCCGCATGGAGCAGGCTGCCGAGCAGCTGGAGTTCGAACAGGCGGCAGAGTTGCGCGATCAGGTACAGGCGCTGAGCCGGGTGCAGGAAAAACAGTTTGTCTCCAGCAACTCCAGCCAGCTCGATTGCGATGTGGTGGCCGTGGCGGCGGAGGGCGGGCTGGTGTGCATCAATCTGGTGATGATTCGTGGCGGCCGTCACCTGGGGGACAAGAGTTTCTTCCCGCAGGGCGCGCAAGAGGAAGATGCCGGGGCCAACCTGGATGCCTTCCTCGCCCAGCACTATCTGGGCGCGCCCATGCCGCCGGTCATCATCTTCAATGGCGACGTGTCAGCGGCGCTGTGCCAAACGCTGGAAGAACAATCCGAACGCAAAGTACATCTGGTCAGCAATCCCATCAGCGAGCGCCGTGTATGGCTGGAAATGGCCGAGAAAAATGCCATGCTGACCATTCAGCAGCGCCACAGCAGCAAGGCCACCCAGCAGCATCGCGTGGCACAGCTTAACGAAGCGCTTGGGCTGGAGGGGGTAGAGCGGCTGGAATGCTTCGATATCAGCCACACCATGGGCGAAGCCACGGTGGCTTCCTGTGTGGTGTATGACAAGGAAAGCATGCAGCCCAGTCAGTATCGCCGTTTCAATATTGAAACCGCCAAGGCCGGTGACGACTATGCCGCCATGCGCGAAGTCCTGACGCGGCGTTACAGCAAGCTGGCGGCAGGCGAGGGCCTGTTGCCTGATGCCGTGCTGATTGATGGTGGCAAGGGCCAGGTCGGGGTTGCCGTAGAAGTATTTGCCGAACTGGGGCTGACCCTGCCCATCATCGGGGTGGCCAAAGGGGAAGAACGCAAACCCGGTCTGGAAACGCTCATCCTCCCTTATCAGCAAAAGACGCTACAATTGCGCAGTGATCATCCTGCCTTGCATCTGATCCAGACCATACGCGATGAAGCACACCGCTTTGCCATCACCGGCCATCGTGCCCGCCGTGCCAAGGCCCGGACCGCCTCCACGCTGGAGGATATTCCGGGGATTGGCGCCAAGCGTCGTCAGCAACTGCTGCTGAGGTTTGGCGGCTTGCGTGGTGTGGTGGCGGCCAGTGTGGATGAACTGGCGCTGGTGGATGGTATCAGCCGTACGCTGGCAGAAAAGATTTACCACGCGCTGCATTGAACAAAACATAACCAGATAATCCAGATGCCCTTCAATTTGCCGATCTTCCTTACCTGGCTCAGAGTCGCCCTGATACCGCTCTGCGTTGCCGTGTTTTTCCTGCCGGATACCGTGCTGCATGCCAGTGACCGCAATAATGTAGGGGCCATGATCTTTTTCCTCGCGGCCTGGACCGACTGGCTGGACGGGTTCCTGGCGCGCAAGCTGGGCCAAACCTCTGCCTTTGGTGCCTTTCTGGATCCGGTCGCCGACAAGCTAATCGTTGCTGCCGCGCTGATCCTGCTGGTCGAGATGGGGCGCACCCCCGGCTGGATGGCCATGATCATCATCGGTCGTGAAATCACCATCTCTGCCTTGCGTGAGTGGATGGCGGGGATGGGCAGCCGTGGCAGCGTGGCAGTGGCCTATATCGGCAAGCTGAAAACTGCGGCGCAGATGCTGGCTATTCTGCTATTGCTGTATGCCGGTCCGCTGTTGCCGGGGCTAGACAGCCTGCTGCTTGGAAATATTTTCATGGTGATCGCAGTAATTTTGACTTTGTGGTCAATGGTTTATTATCTGCGCATGGCTGCACGCGAGTTTTCCGGTAAAAAAATTGATGTGTGAAGTGTTGACAGGGTCCGAGAAACCCTTATAATTCGCACTCTCTCGACGCCACTTCGGTGGCAGACAAGAGAAGCAAAAGTAGTGTGAGTGCGGGAATAGCTCAGTTGGTAGAGCGCAACCTTGCCAAGGTTGAGGTCGCGAGTTCGAGCCTCGTTTCCCGCTCCAGCATCACTTTTGCCGCTGTAAATGCGACGCGGGAATAGCTCAGTTGGTAGAGCGCAACCTTGCCAAGGTTGAGGTCGCGAGTTCGAGCCTCGTTTCCCGCTCCACTACAGTTTAAGCAGTACCATGCGACGCGGGAATAGCTCAGTTGGTAGAGCGCAACCTTGCCAAGGTTGAGGTCGCGAGTTCGAGCCTCGTTTCCCGCTCCATTACAGTTCAAGCAGTACCATGCGACGCGGGAATAGCTCAGTTGGTAGAGCGCAACCTTGCCAAGGTTGAGGTCGCGAGTTCGAGCCTCGTTTCCCGCTCCACAATTCATCAGGCAGATATAACGCTGTCTGAATACAAGCTACGGCGCGGTAGCAAAGCGGTTATGCACCGGATTGCAAATCCGTGTAGGTCGGTTCGACTCCGGCCCGCGCCTCCAAATAAATCCTTGTAAATCAAGGTTGTAAACGCCCAGCTTAGTCTGGGCGTTTTCTATTTATCTTCCTGAAACGCATTCCGATATGACTTTATTGCCAGCGTAAATAGATCATACTGTGATTGCCCTGGTTTTCACCTATGCAGAAAAATAGCCCAACAGAGATTTAGTCCGTTGGGCTGTTTAGGCAAGCTTGGCCATCATCTTTACTTCTACACAAACCTGCAGTCAGTCTTGATATTTTTGTGCAGACCGTGGAGTAGGTGGTAGGAATATCTACCTACTGTACGACAATCCTTTATTTCCCAGTATTCAGTACAGTGCATTCGACTATTTTTATTTCATCTTTCTTTTGTTTTTCTATGTCGTAAGCAAGGTTACATGTTCTGTTTTCTGAGTATTTAACTACTAACTGACCAGAGCTATATTTCACTCGGGCAAATAGTTTGCCTGCCTGGCCAATTTCACCAACGGTATTTCCATCCTTGTCATATACACTGGCACCAAATGGTAGCGGCTGCCCATTGGAAAAACTGGTTTTGAAAAGTAATGGTATTCCTTTTTTTGTTTTGAATTTTGCCAATACCACAGAGCCACTACGTGGAACGACTTCGGTACTGGTATAGTCAAGCTCGACCCCGTCGCTCATGCTGCCAGTTTCCAGGAGTACGCTATTAATTCGATATGAAGACAATGATGGTAATAGAGCATATCCATCAGGGTTGATTTTAACGCCAATGCTAGGAGCGACTTGTGCTCCTTCAGCATCTTTGGCTTGAATAATAGCGGTGCTATCTCCAAGTGGCTGACCAAATAGAACAGTTCCTGCTGCGCCTACGACTGAGCCGGTCAATCCCAGTGACATTTGACTGGAGTTGTTACTGCTGCTAGCGCTGGCGCTGAGAATTCCATTACTTCCCTGATAGTTCAAGTTTCCAGCAATATTATTGTTTTCATTTTGCTGATTTTTATTATTGATAATGTTAACGCCGTAGCTGAGTTTCCTTTCCTCTCCAAGCGTTCCGTTCATATTCAGTTGGCTACTATTATTACCATTTGAGTCATGCTGAAAAGACGTACTGAATGTTTTTCCTTTGTCCAGATTGAAGTTTACAGTGAACATAATAGTATCAATGTTTTTTCCGTTAAAGTCAGTTTGTCTTCCGGCATTTAATCCTATATTTCCCCAGCGATATCCTTGTCTTATCCCCGCCTGGAATTGGCTGTTACTGCGCTGTGCCGCCCAGTAGCTTTGTGTCGAGCCACTGATGTAAGCCGAACTATTCGTACCAAATGTTTGATTGATGTTTATTTCTGCACGGCTACGTACGCGTGCATAGCCATCAATGAAACCTTGTGAGTTACTATAGTTCTCAATCTTATCTCGCGCATTTAATGCATCTTGTATATTTAAATAACCGGAAGTAGAGTAGCGATAAGCGGCTAATGTAACATTTGTTCCTGTATTGTAGAATAATTTGTTAAAACTGATGCGATAGGATTGACCAGTTAATGATTGGCTACCTAGTTGTGTATTTGATGTAGTCATGTCAAGACCGATTGCACCGGCACTTGTATTGAATACACTTCCTAATTGCAATGCTGTATAGCTATCACTAGCAGTCAGGCCGCTATTCATGGTTAACAGATTGGATAGGCCTCGCTGGTAAGTCAATTGCCCTAGCCATGGCTGGTTGTTGGTCAATTGGCGTACTTTGCCTAAGCTGAAACTGTAACGATCAGATCCTTCTCGCAAGGAGCGTGGTACTGCTGAAAATGGAACAAAAAATGTCGAACTCCGGCCATCCGCTTCGGTAACGGTTACTTGCAAGTCGCCATTATAGCTTGAAGGTGCAATGTCTTTTATTTCAAATGCACCTGGTGCAACAGTTGTTTCTGCAATAATATAGCCATTTTGTTTTATCGTTACTTTTGCATTGCTATTGGCAATACCACGTACGACAGGGGCATAGCCTGTGTCATTGATCGGTTTCATTCGCTCATCACTAACCAAGCGCATCCCGCGTAATGAAACGGAATCAAACAGGTCACCATCGGTAAAATTATCCCCAATAATCAGCTGGGATTTTAACGAGTCGATATCACGTTTTAGATAACTTTCAATGGGAGTGATGGATCTTCCGGATGTATTGTTCCAGCTGGCTGATGTGGTGTTGCGGAATTGCCAGCTGCCAATATTTACGCCTGATTTTGCTAGCAAATAGGCATTTTGTGCTGTATCTCCACTATTTTTTGCATAGTAGAAATTGCTGTTGTAATCCAATAGAAATGCAGGTAAGCCACTTTCCCATCTTTCGGGTGGTACATAGCCTTGTAACTGCTGTGACATATCTATTTGTGGAGCGCTAATGTTTAGTTGCAGATCATTGCTGTTGAATTCGTAGAAGGCATTTTTTATACGGTCAGCAATATCCACACATTCGTCGTCACCAGGTTCTGCTGCGATAGGTAGGCTTTCTGGTTTGACGCCAAATTCTAAAAGAAGCTCACGAGGCACGCAGGGTATTGCAGTATTTTTGCTGGATTTTTTGATGACTGTTAAGTCACGCCGGCCCTTTACAATTCCATTGATGCTCAAGTCAATACTATATGTACCATCGGGTAAGGTGTTTGAAGTGCCATATTTGCTAAAATCAAGGTTTTTTAACGACTCACCCCATAGCATACTTTTGTCAAAAGCCGGCGCTTGAGTGTTATCCTCGGCCTGAACTGATCGACTCATTGTTGCTAGTATGGCAGCGATAAGAAGGTAAGTTGGATTTCTATTGAATGGAGTGGTCGTGTTCACGTTGATTGCTCTGTAGTATGCATTTTATAATTAATGCATATTGTTTTATTCCCCGGTATTTGCAGTAAAGCTGCTTTGGCCACCGTAGTCATTGATAATGCTGAAATTAATACCTTGTTTTAATTCTGACTTGGAAGATTTTAGCTCATATTCTGTATCGCTATTCGGTGCCAGCATGGAGTTTTGGGGGGCTAGCTCTACGGTGCTATTTATATCTTTTGTTTTAATATTTATTACGCTGAATGTAATATAGTAGGGGCTATTATTTTTAATAATGGCAACCCATTTTCCATTTTTCTTTTCAACTTGCCAATTGAGCTTTTCGGTGGCATTTTCTGGTTTTATTGTTAGGTTATTTGGTCGAAAGAAGAATTTTATTCTGGTGCGTAAACCGATTCGTAGTTGATTTGGTGCATCGATGTTTTGGGGGATTTCCAATACATTTACCCAGAAAAGTGACTCCTTCTCTTCTGGTAATTTTTTCTCTGCAGTGTAACGCACGCGGATATTTTGACTTTTTTCAGGTGAAATAACTGAAATAGGGGGGGTGAGGATGAATGGTGCTGTAGTATTGTCTGGCGTATCTTTCGGATTGCCTTCATCGACCCAGCTTTGTACTAGCGATGCTTTTTTACCATTATTATTTATTGTGAAAGTAATTTCTCGCTTGTCTGCAGGGTAGATGATGCGGGTGCCATTGATAGAAGTATCGGCACTAGCTGGTGCTAGCCAGCCAGTAATGGAAATGAAGGTGCAATAAGTAATGAATTTTTTCATATGGTCCTCCCCGAGGTATTTTAATTTAAACAAGGAGGCCTTTATCAGCCTCCTTGTCTGTGTTACTAAATCTAGTTAGTTACTACTGATATTATTATTGGTATTGAATGGTGTAGTTGACCTTGCCGGCTACAGGACCTGCACCTGCGGCACCGGTGGCGTAGTATTTAGCTTGATAATTCAATGTAGCCGAGCCGCTGGTGATTGGGTAGGCAGTACCACTGCTGCCAATTGCGCCACTGCCGGCACCAATCGCAATAGGACTAGTGGAGGTCAGGTTGTAGAGCGCGATTTCCACATTTGATGCACCACCGGCAGCAGAATTGATCAGACGGCCAGCAGCATTAACATCGCCACTGTTTTCGAACCAGGCCGCGGCTTGAGTCGGGGCTGGGGAGCCGCCGGTACAACCGGTCAAGTTGATGGCAAATTGCGTGGTGCCTGCGGTGGCACCAGATGTTGCCAAGCTGCTTTTCGCTACGGTCGGCAGCGTAACGGTGCCGGTCGTGGTGCCACCAGCGGCGCTGATGGTGCAAGTAACCGCAGATACGGTACCGGTGAAATTGATGGTGCCATCAGCGGCTTGAGCTTGGGTGGCAATGCCTGCGAGCAGCAAGGTGGCGGATGCGGTGGTGAGCAGTTTTTTCATGGCTTAAGTCCTTGATGAAGGTGTGTTAACAACAAGCAGTGATTGCTTAGATGGCACTATCAACGATCGCGGACGCTAAGTAATTGAGAGCAATCTTTTTTGAAGCTAGGAAAATTCCTAAGGATTGGGTGTGGTAATCCACTTGATGCAATTTCTAATTAATGAAACGCATTGAGTTGTGCCATGTTTATTAATGAGGTGTCTTGAAGCTAGCTTTGGCGCTTGAGGCTGCTGTGTTGGTCGTTGGTCGGTGGGGCCGATCACGCAGGGATGATGAGGCTGTGGGTCCGGAATTATGCGGTTTGGGTGTGGGGTAAGCGTATTGCGATTGTCAGCCCGTTGCGGCGCGGCAATAATCTGGTTTTAGATGTCAAAGGCTGCGTATGTTGATTGGTGAATCGCGTGTTGAACGCTTGGTGGTGCATCGGGTAGGCAATCAGGCCAGAGGCGAAGGCTTGCAACTGTCTGAGCGGGCCTGTGATGTCGATGACGGCGTTTCTTCGCTCATTTTGAGTGGCTACTTAAGAGGTGTGGTTTCTGACAAGAAAAAGCACCAGTTTTTTCATGAGTCCGATCTCAATCTGAACGAGATCTACCACTACACGCGGCAATTTTTCCGTGATGAACTGGACTTCCTCACGCTGTCACAGCGTATTGCCAAGCATCTGTATGCGCGTTCACAGCATCGGAATATCAGTGCCGGCGATTTGTTTGTCATTCTGTTTGCTGGTTTGTCTGATGGTGAGCGTGAGCTGCGTGCTTTGGGGGTGTTCAAGTCGGAAGTGCGTGATGACTTTCTGTCGGTGATCGAGGCTGGTGAAGTATTTGATATTCGCCATGCTTCCGGGATCAATCCGCGCTTGATCGACAAGGGAGCATTGATTCTGGAGAGCAGCCCGCTGGTGTATGCCGTGGACCGGGGTGGGCAGCAAGCCAAGTTCTGGCTGGATGATTTTCTCAAAGCCATGCGGGTGCCGGATGCCAATAGCAGTAGCCGTATGGTGGCCAGCGTGGTCGAGCAGCTATCGGAAGAGATCGCCGACCCGCTTGAGCAGGCCCGCTTCAAGGATGAGTTCCTGGCGGTATGTGGTGCGGAAGAGGAGATGTCTACTGGACAGGTCAGCTCCATCGCTGAAAAATTTGTTGGCAAGGAGCAGGTGAGCCAGGCCTTTGACAGCGCGGCCGAGACATATGGCTTTGCGTTGGATGAGGAGGCACGGCTGCCTGCGCAGAACATGGCCAAGCGATTGGAAAAGTCGCTATCGAAATATGGTATTGGTCATGGCATCAGCGTGCTGTTGCCTACAGGCATTACCCTGAAAAATATCCAGTCAGTGAATGATGGAGAGGGTGAGTTAAGCCTGACCTTGAAACTGCACAAGCGCGACTGAGTCGTGCTGTTGTGACAAAAAAAGCCCGTCAGTGATGACGGGCTTTTTACTTGGCGTGGTAAAGACAATCTCAGTCTTCCAGCACGCTGGCCATGGCTTGTGCGACATAGTCCACGTTGCGGCTGTTCAGGCCAGCTACGCACATGCGACCGGAGCGCACCAGATAGACGGCAAATTCATCACGCAGGCGATCCACCTGCGCCGGGCTGAGTCCGGTATAGCTGAACATGCCTTGCTGGGAGGTGAAGTAGCTGAAGTCGCGGCCAGGCAAGCGGGCGCTGAGCACGGCAAACAATTGCTGGCGCATGGCCTTGATGCGGACTCGCATCTGCGTCACTTCGGTTTCCCATTGGGCAAATAGTGCCGGATCGTTCATGACGGCGGCGGTAATCTGGCCACCGTGGGTGGGTGGGCTGGAGTAGTTGCGACGCACGGTGGCTTTCATCTGCCCCAGTACGCGCTCCGCTTCTTCCTTGCTTTGGCAGATGATGGACAGGCCACCACAGCGTTCACCATAGAAGGAAAGATTCTTGGAAAAGGAATTGCTGACAAAGAAACTGATTCCGGCATTGGCCAGTGCACGGATGGCGTACGCATCTTCATCCAGCCCCTGGCCAAAGCCCTGATAGGCGATATCGAGGAAAGGCAGCAGATTGCCGTCCTTCAACACGGGAATCAGTGCATCCCACTGTGCAGTGCTCAGGTCGACACCGGTCGGGTTGTGGCAGCAGGGGTGTAGCAGAACCACGCTGCGCGCCGGCAATTGCTTGAGGGTGGCCAGCATCTCATCGAACAGGAGGCCACCGCTGTGGGCATCATAGTAAGGGTAGTCATGTACCTGGATGCCGGCGCCTTCAAAGATGGCGCGGTGGTTATCCCAGCTGGGATTGCTGATCCAGGCTTCGCTCTGCGGGAAATAGCGCTTGATGAAGTCCGCCCCCACTTTCAGCGCACCAGAGCCGCCTATGGTCTGGATGGTGGCAATGCGCTGTTGCTGCACGGCAGGGTGTACTGCACCAAACAACAGCTTTTGTACGGCGCTGCGATAGTTGGCTGCGCCTTCCATCGGCAGGTAGGGGCGTGGCGAGGGCGCGGCTGCGCGTGCGGCTTCCGCTTGCTGCACGGAATTTAGCAGCGGGATGCGACCTTCTTCGTCATAGTACAGGCCGATGCCCAGGTTTACTTTCTGGCTACGGGTGTCGGCATGGAAGGTTTCCACCAGGGTCAGGATGGGGTCGCCGGGGTAGGCTTCGACATGTTCGAACATGAGACGGCAATTCCTTGGAAGCGATCATGATAAGTAGTCGGCAGCGGCCAGTCGAAAGACAGGGCGGCAGCGATGCACAAGTCATGCATCTTCGCGCAAAGCAGTCGACAGCAGCAAGTCATGTACGGCTTGCTGCCGCAGGATAGGGCAAATTGCGTGTGCAAAGGGTGACTCTGCGGCCGAGTGCTGGCATAATCCGCCACTCGGTGCGCCCATGGCGAAATTGGTAGACGCAAGGGACTTAAAATCCCTCGACTTCGGTTGTGCCGGTTCGACCCCGGCTGGGCGCACCAACACCGTTACACTGTTCGAGCCACATGGCTAGCAGACCAGTTGGTATACGCCGGCTTTTGCTGGCATGCGCTGGTAAGCTGCATTACCATACAGGGCGCAGCAGCGTCATGCAGATGACGATATGCTGTGCTAGCGACGGGTTGTACACCGTCACCCCGTCTGGCAGGCTTGCCTGTCATTGAAAAGCATCACTGGATCTAGATAGAAGTTCATGAAGCCAAATACCGAAACGGCACTGGGTGCTGCTCTCAAGTCCGCAGTGCAGAGTCTGTCGAAGAAAAAACAGACTGAAATGATTGCGGAACATGTTTACAGCAAGTTCGAAGTGTTTCGTCAGTTCCGTCCGCTGGCTCTGGGCATCCATGAGAGCCTGATTGCTGCCCTGCCGCAATTTGAGCCCACGCTGATTTCCCGTGTGGTGGCCAATCACTGCCGCAAGCCGCGCTATGTCAAATCCCTGGCGCGCGGCGGCAAGCGCTTCGACCTGGCGGGCAAGCCCACCGGTGAAGTGACTGCTGAAGAGAAAAAGGCTGCCCAACTGATGTCGGCACCCAAAGCAGCAGTCGAAGCCAGCGCTGTGCCAGAAGCCAGTGCAGCTCCGCTTACGCCGGAAGGCCAGTCTGCAGAATAAGCGTTAACTCGCCCCCGTTACCAACCCCTCCTTGCCTTGGCAAGGAGGGGTTTTGCATTTATGTTGTCCGTTTTCGGCTGGAGGATGACCTATGCGTTGGCTACTTGCACCGGATTCCTATAAAGGCTCGCTGGATGCTGCTGCGGTGGCAGAGGCGATGCAGCGTGGCATTGAACGTGCCGACCCGCAGGCGGAATGTATGCGGCGGCCGATGGCTGATGGCGGCGAGGGGACGCTGGATGCCTTGCATGCCGCTGTTGGCGGCCAGTGGCTGCAGTTTCCTGTTTGCAATGCCACGGGTGAAACCATCATGGCGCCTTGCCTGCTGTTGCCAGATGGAACCGCCGTATTGGAGGTGGCGCGCATCATCGGTTTGCCTGAAGCCGGGGACAGCCCGGTGGCACAGCGCAGCAGCCGTGGTGTTGGTCAGATGCTGGCTGCCTTGTTGCAGTCGGGGCAGCGGCGTATCGCGGTGGCCTTGGGTGGTTCCAGTACCAATGATGGCGGGGCTGGCTGTCTGGCCGCCCTCGGTCTGCAGTTGCTGAATGCTCAGGGGCAGCAATTGGTCGGCGCGCTACAGGATTTGCCGCAGCTGTTTACGCTTGATGCCGATGGCTTGCTGGACGCCTTTGCCGGTGTCGAGCTGGAAATCTGGTCTGACGTGGATAATCCGCTGAGTGGCCCACGCGGTGCAACGGCGGTATTTGGTCCACAAAAGGGGGTGGCTGCGGTGGATATCGCCCGTATCGATGGTGAGATCACCCACTTTGCACAACTGCTGGATGCCCGTTTGCAGCAAGATACCCGGCACTTGCCCGGTAGTGGTGCTGCCGGTGGACTGGGCTATGCCATGCTGTTGCTGGGCGGGCGCATGCAATCGGGAGCCCAGGCCGTGGCGCGCCACCTCCGCCTGGAAGCAGCACTGCAGACGGTTGACTGGGTGCTGACCGGGGAAGGACGCAGCGACAGTCAAACGCTGGCGGGCAAGGCACCAGCCTGCGTGGCTGCGCTGGCGCGTGCGGCTGGTGTGCCAGTCAGCTTGTTGTCCGGTGCGGTCATCGTGGATGAGGAGGGCGCCTTGGCGGCCAGTTTTGATGGTTGCTTTTCCCTCTGTAACCGGCCAATGCCGCTGGATAGCGCGATGCAGGAAGCCCCGCAACGCCTTGCCCAGTTGGCCGAGCAACTGGCGCGCACCATTCTGGCGGCCCAGGGTAGTCGTCTGCCTTGAGCCGGTTTGTGGCTGCTAGCTGACCTCGCCCTTGGCTGGCCTGGGCAGCGTGCCACCGCAATGCTTGCAAAAGCGCGCATCCCAATCATGACCTTCACTGAAACAGTGGGGGCAGAGGCGGGTAGCCGACTGATCATCAGCTGGCGTTGCGGAGGCGCCACGGGCTATTTCTGCCGTCACGATGCCGGTGGGCACGGCGATGATGCCATAGCCGGTAATCATCACCAGGCTGGCCAAGCCCTGGCCGAGCGCGGTTTTGGGGGTGATGTCGCCAAAGCCGACCGTGGTGAGGGTGACAATGGCCCAATAGATGCCAACCGGAATGCTGGTAAAGCCATTGGCCTCGCCTTCGATGACATACATCAGCGTCCCCAGAATGATCACCAGCAGCACCACTGTGCCGAGAAAAACGATGATCTTGCGGCGGCTCGCCAGCATGGCTCGTTTCAGTTCACGTGCCTCGCCCATATAGCGGGTGAGCTTGAGGATACGGAACATCCGTAGCAGTCGCAGCACGCGGATATCGGCGAGGAAACGGCTTTCCGGGATGAACAGGCCAAGGTAGAGCGGCAGGATGGACAGGAGGTCGACCACGCCGAAAAAGCTGCGGGCGTAACGCAAGGGTTTGTGGATGCAGGCCAGGCGCAGCAGGTATTCGACTGTGAAAAGGATGGTGAACAGCCAGTCCAATACTTTTAGCTGAGTGCCCCATTGCTGGCGAATACTGGCCACGCTCTCCAGAATCACGGTGAGTAGCGACAGCACGATGCAGACAATCAGTGCGAGATCGAACAGCCGGCCAGTGCGTGTGTCCGCCTCGAATATGATGATGTACAGCTTGCGGCGCCAGCCGCTCAAGGGAATCAGCTCTTCCTGGGTCGGCATGATGAATGTGGGATCTGTTGGTTCATTGAATAGAAGTAAACACTATTAGAGTTTTTTTGCCGCTCATATATTATAAGCGTTATTAAATCTTGCATTAATGTTGCCCGGGAGAATAAGACGATGCGTATCGCCAAGACCGTAACCGACCTGATCGGCAATACCCCTCTGGTCAAACTGAACCGTGTTACCGATGGCTGCGTCGCCACCGTGGTAGCCAAGCTGGAGTTTTTCAATCCGGCACACAGCGTCAAGGACCGTATCGCGGTGGCCATGATCGATGCTGCCGAGCAGGCTGGCAAGATAGGGCCGCAGACCACCATCGTCGAACCGACTTCCGGCAATACCGGCATTGGCCTGGCCATGGTCTGCGCAGCTCGTGGCTACAAGCTGGTGATCACCATGCCGGAAACCATGAGCCGTGAACGCCGCCAACTGCTGAAAGCCTACGGTGCCGAGCTGATCCTGACCCCGGGGCCGGATGGCATGGGTGGTGCCATCGCCAAGGCACGTCAGCTGGTCGAAGAAAACCCGGACAGCTGGTTTATGCCGCAGCAGTTCGAAAACGCAGCCAACCCGGAAGTTCACCGCAACACCACGGCGGAAGAAATCTGGCGCGATACGGATGGCCAGGTCGATATCTTTGTGGCCGGTGTCGGTACTGGTGGCACCATTACTGGTGTCGGTGAAGTATTGAAAGCCCGCAAGCCCGGTGTTCAGATTGTCGCTGTGGAGCCGGATGCTTCGCCGGTGCTGTCCGGTGGGCCAAAGGGTCCGCACCCCATCCAGGGTATTGGTGCCGGTTTTGTCCCCCCCATCCTGAATACCGAGGTCTACGACGAAATCATTCGCGTGAAGAATGATGATGCCTTTACCACGGCTCGGGCCGTGGCGACCCAGGAAGGGGTGCTGGTTGGTATCTCGTCCGGGGCAGCCGTCTGGTCGGCCATTCAGCTGGCCAAGCGTCCGGAAAACGCCGGCAAGCTGATCGTGGTGGTCATTCCTTCTTTTGGCGAACGTTACTTGTCGACACCGCTGTTCGAACATCTGGCCTGATCGCTTCTGGCCACCCGCCCAAACCGGTATCGCCGGCCGCGCAGCTTCTGCCCGGCCGGTTTTGTCGTCTGTGTGCCTGCTGGCAGCGAACTGCGTGACCGCGTATTTTGTCCAATCTGCCCCCACATCCGCTACACTACCGCCCATGCATTCCACCCTCAAAGTGCTTAGCCGGGTAGCCGGCCTGTCGCTGCTGTTGTCTGCCTGCAGCTTGCTGCAACAGCCAGCCGCTCCGCAAACCGGGACACGCCCGGTTCATCCTCCGCAGGCCCAGCCTGTGCCGGACAGCAAGGTAGACGCGCTGTTGAAGGAAGCCAACCGCCTGGCCGGCAAGGTGAAAAGCGGTGAGCTGAATCGTGTGGCGGCGGCTGATCAGCTCAACATCTATCGCCTGCGCCTGATCGGTGCCAACCAGGTCGATGACAATAGCTTTGCCATGTATCGCTATCTGGCCGTGGAGCGCGATGCCGGGCGGCTGACTCAGGAAGAGTCGCAGGCACGGATGGAAATGCGTTTGCGCGAATGGATGCGTCGCTGGCCCAAGCTGCAGCCCAAGCCGCCCGCACCGGTATTTACCAATTTTCTGTTGAAACTCTATGGATTGCCCGCCCTGGGCTGATAAAGCAATGAGCAAGAAGAAACATTCCAGTGCTTGCCCCTGTGGCCTGACTGCCCCCTTTGCCGACTGTTGTGGCCGCTACATTGATGGCGCACTGCTGGCCCCGACGGCCGAGAGCCTGATGCGCTCCCGCTATGCGGCCTACACCATGAATAATGGTGACTATCTGCTGGCTAGCTGGCACTCCTCCACCCGTCCGGCAGAGCTGGACCTGTCGCGCGAAGAGCGCTTTGTCAAATGGCTGGCACTGGACGTGCTCAGTACGCAGGCAGGCAGTGCCACTGACGATGCTGGTGTGGTGGAGTTTGTCGCCCGCTACAAAGTCAACGGCCGTGCCCAGCGGTTGCATGAAGTCAGCCGCTTTCGCAAGGAAGACGGCCGCTGGTTCTATGTGGATGGCGATGCCGAAGAAGGCTGAGCAACCAGTCTTGCGCCCGGGCAAATCATGCTCCGGTCGCTGTTGACCCCACCGCCCCATCGCGCCAGCATGGGGCTTTTTCTTGCCGGATATTCCCATGCTGACCATCTATAGCGACAAACACCGTTTGCAGCACGGCAAGGCCGAGCTGATCGATGGCACCCTCAAGCCTTGTTTCGAAAATCCCTCACGTGCCGACATGGTGTTGCAGGAAGTCAGGTCACGTGGCCTGGGCCCGGTGATCGAGCCGCTGGCACATGGGCTGGAGCCGGTGCTGCGGGTGCACGATGCCGGCTATGTCGAATTTCTGCAAACGGCCTGGCAACGCTGGTCCGCCATGGGGCGTGACTACGATGCCTTGCCCAAGATGTGGCAGATCCGCCGTCTGCGTGCGGCCATCCCCCAGCATGTGGAAGGCCAGCTTTGTTATTACTCGATGGACTGCGGTACGCCGCTGACTGCCGGCACCTG
Source organism: Aquitalea sp. FJL05 (assembly GCF_003852595.1). Lineage (NCBI taxonomy): Bacteria > Pseudomonadati > Pseudomonadota > Betaproteobacteria > Neisseriales > Chromobacteriaceae > Aquitalea > Aquitalea sp. FJL05. Next base: position 81,611 of record NZ_QAJS01000006.1, on the reverse strand, counting down.
GCCGGCCATCACTGCTGCGGCTGATGTGGCACTGACTGCCATCGATCAGCTGGCAGCTGACCAGCGTGGGGTGTTCGCCCTCACCCGGCCGCCGGGTCATCATGCTGCTCGCGATTATTGCGGTGGCTATTGCTTCTTCAATAATGCTGCCATTGCGGCACAAAGCCTGCTGGACCGGGGTGCGAAGCGGGTGGCCATCCTGGATGTCGACTATCACCACGGCAATGGCACGCAGGATATTTTCTATCAGCGGGATGATGTGTTGTTCCTGTCGATTCATGGCGACCCGGCTACCGAATACCCCTTCTTTCTCGGCTTTGCCGACGAACATGGTGAAGGTGCCGGTCTGGGTTACAACTACAACTTTCCGTTGCCGGCGGCTTCCAGCGTGGCTTTGTGGTTTGCCGCGCTGGACACCGCGCTGGGTGAAATCCGCCGCTATGCGCCGGATGCACTGGTGGTGTCGCTGGGGGTGGATACCTTCGAGGGCGATCCCATCTCGCGCTTCTCCTTGGCCAGTGCAGACTTTCTGCGACTGGGCGAGCAGATTGGTGGGCTGGGTCTGCCCACTGCATTCTGCATGGAGGGTGGGTATGCGGTGGAGCCTATCGGGCTGAATGCGGTCAATGTGCTGGATGGGTTTTCAATGCGGCAATAGCCAGTGCCGCTTGGGCGCGAGCTACCGTGCCGTCTCCTTTCATTTGCCATGAGGGCATTATTTCCGCAGTCCGGCTGGCTCCCGCATATTGATGGAACAAGCCTGTTTGCGGCGATGGTCGATGAATATTTTGTTTCAAGTCAATATCTTGGCGGTGGCAGCTTGGTTTTTTGACAGCCCGCAGCTAGCGTTAAAGTGTGGGTGAAAGGAGATGGCAATGGGACTAGCTTTGAAAGGCTTGCTGGGCGAGCTGGAAAGCTGCCGCAGCAAAGGCGTGGCCACTAATGCGGTGACACAGATTGATGTGGTCCGTACGCTGGAAATACCACTGGATCTGCATGCTTGCCGCGAGCTGCGGGTATTGGCGCATGTGTTTAGTGGCGACCAGGCCGCACTGGCCGCCATGGTGCTGAAGGCCGCCTTGCTGGATATGCAGGAACATCTGGATGAAGATCTGGACAGGCTGGCGGAAAGTGCCCGGATTTTGCTGGAAGATCCTTGCTATAAGGCAAGCGAGATCATCTAGGCCGGATATAACAACGGGGTCACCGGGGAATGAGGGAATAGCAGGGCCGGCTTTGCCGGCCCTGTTTCTTTGTATCGGCAGTATTTCATGGTGGCCGTGTCATGGCTAAAGTGGCGCACTATTTTCATTGCGTGAAAATTTTTAATAAAAATGCCAATTGAATTTTACGTGGATAAAAAAAGGGACGTAACGGCAAGGGGGAACCGCGACGTCCCAAGAAGAAACCATGTGCTGTATTGAGTTTGCTGCTGAAATCCGGCAAGCCACAGTTCATCCTAGAACAGACAGCAGAAATTGCGCGACAGATTTTCATGCATATGAAATAAAAAAGGACAGCGTGGGCTGTCCTTGTCGTAAGGGCTTGTCGCACAAGGCGACAATCAGGGGCGGGGCAGCGTGACGCCAACCTGGCCCATGTATTTGCCAGCGCGATCAGCATAAGACACATCGCACACTTCATCGGATTCGAAGAACAGCACCTGTGCCACGCCTTCGTTGGCGTAGATCTTGGCTGGCAGCGGGGTGGTATTGGAGAACTCCAGCGTGACATAGCCTTCCCATTCTGGTTCGAAGGGGGTGACATTGACGATGATGCCGCAGCGCGCATAGGTCGATTTACCCAGACACACGGTCAGTACCGAACGCGGGATGCGGAAATATTCCACCGTGCGTGCCAGGGCGAAGCTGTTGGGCGGGATGATGCAGTAGCCCTTGCCAGAGACTTCGACAAAGGAGTCAGGGTCGAAATTTTTCGGGTCGACAATGGTGCTGTTGATATTGGTGAATACCTTGAATTCATCGGCACAGCGGATATCGTAGCCATAGCTGGATGTGCCGAAGGAGATCACCTTTTCGCCGTTGAGATTCTTGATCTGGTTGTATTCAAACGGCTCGATCATGTTGTGATCCTGCGCCATGCGGCGGATCCACTTGTCGGATTTGATACTCATGGTCGGGGGTCCGTTACAGAAATTTAGATGGGTCCGATTCTAAACGGTATGACCCGGCACGGCCATATCTAGTCATGTGTTGCCGGCTTTGGCGAACGACTTGGGTTTGCTGGCAGTTGATGTTGCGCAAACCTTGGCCAGATGACGGGCAACAGCCCTGATGGCTGCAAAGGTCTTTGCGCTTATAATTAATGCAAACTATTCGCGTTATGGGGATGCAAGATGTTGTCACTCGACCAGTTTCCTCTGGGCTGCAAAGGGGTGGTGGACAGCCTGGATTTGTCTGATGAGGCTTTTCGTCGTGTTGCGGCTTTTGGGCTGATTCCCGGCAGCCACTTCAGCCTGACGCGCAGTGCGCCCTTTGGTGGCCCGCTGGTGCTGGAAGTGGGGAGTACCCGCTTTTTGCTGCGTCGCAGCCTGGCCAGTTTGATTCAGGTACGGGTGGCTGAATGAAGCGTTTTGCTCTGCTCGGTCTGCCCAATACAGGTAAGTCCACGGTATTCAACCGCCTGACCGGCATGTCGCAGCGCGTTGGCAACTGGCCCGGACTGACGGTCGAACTGACCAGCGCACGTCTGCTGCTGGGCGGCAAGATGGTGGAATTGGTCGACTTGCCGGGCGTGAATGATCTGACCGGCTATAGCGACGACGAGGCCGTCGTACGTGATGTGTTGATGAGCAGCGCATTTGATGCGGCCATCCTGGTGCTCAATGCCGCCCAGCTGGACCGCCAGCTGCCACTGGCGCTGCAGGTTCTGGCCAGCGGCCTGCCTGCCGTCGTGATGCTGAACATGGCCGATGAAGCCAGGATGCTGGGGATTACGCTTGATCTGGAGCGATTGCGCCAGCGTCTTGGCGTGCCGGTGGTGCTGGTGTCGGCCAAGCGCATGGAGGGCTGGCCCGTGCTGATGGAGGCATTGCATCGTCAGGCGGCCAGTGACGCAGCCGCCAGCCATGCCCAGCTTGACCGCGTACCGGAGACGGAGGATGCCATCATGCAGGCGCGGGCGCTGCTGGATGGTTGCTGGAACTTGCCAGCGGTATTGCCTGAGGGCATGACGGAAAAAGTCGATGGCTGGCTGATGCATTCCTGGCTGGGCTTGCCGCTATTCTTCGCCTGCATGGCCTTGTTGTTCAATCTGACGTATCAGATTGGCACGCCACTGCAAGGGCTGGTTGGCGACGGGCTGGACTGGTTCAAGACTGCAGCGTTACAGCAATGGCTCGCCCCCTTGCCTGCCATTGTGCAAAGCCTGTTGCTGGAGGGCGTCTGGCAAGGGGTATCCACCGTCCTCACTTTTGCGCCCATTCTGTTCGTGTTTTTCATTCTGATGGCGATGGTGGAAGATAGTGGCTACCTGGCGCGTGCGGCCTATCTGACCGATGCCTTCATGGCCAGGCTGGGGCTGGATGGCCGTGGTTTTGTCATGCAGCTGATGGGGTTTGGCTGCAATGTGCCGGCAATCCTGGGTACGCGGGTGATGCGCGAGCGCAAGCAACGCCTGCTCACCATGCTGATCATTCCCTTCTCCCTGTGTTCTGCGCGGCTGCAGGTGGTGGTGTTTTTTGCCGGCATTCTGTTCACTCCGCATCAGGCGCCGTGGGTGTTGCTGCTGCTATACCTGCTGAGTTTTGTGGTCGCCATTTTCACCGCCTGGGTGTTCAAGCATCGTTATCACGGCAATGAAGCGTTCTTGCTGGAGGTGCCGCCTTATCGCCTGCCGGGTTTGCGCCATATGCTGATCCGTGCGGTGGCCGAGGTGCGTGCCTTTCTCGAACTTGCCTCCAGTTTCATCCTGATGGGGGTGGTGCTGGTGTGGCTGGTATCGCATATCCCGGCCGGCGATAACAAGACGCTGGCCGATATGCTGGGTACGGTGATGGCACCGGTACTCGACCCCATCGGTATCAAGCACGAACTGGCAGTGGCCCTGCTGGTGGGCTTTGTTGCCAAGGAGATCCTGCTGGGTGGCCTGGCTGTGATCTATGGCGTGCCGGAAGCCGGATTGGGGGCCGCGTTGCTGCACCATCTGGACTGGGCCTCGGCCATGAGCTTCCTGATCTTTACCCTGGTGTATGTGCCTTGTCTGTCCACGGTGGCGGCGATCCGCCGTGAGTCGAAAAGCCGCGCATTTACCGCGCTATCCGTCGGCTGGTCGGTATTGCTGGCCTGGTTGATTTCCTTTGCCTTCTATCAGGGCGTACAGCTATTGCGCTAGCTGAATGGGCAAGGCCGAGAAACGACCGCTGCGGCGGTCGTTTTGCATGGAGGCTTGACGTGGCGCAGAGCGACAGTGGCGTGGCGGGTGCAGACTGCGTTTTTTGTTTTGTCGGGAAATCCAAGGCATGCATGTAGACCTGTCTGTCTCCTGGCTTGGTCTTGCCATGGCCAATCCTCTGTATAACGCCTCGGGCGTCATGTGCCGCAGCGTGGCGGAGCTGGAGCAAGTGCGCACTTCGGCTGCCGGTGCGGTGATCACCAAAAGCTGTACGCCGCAGCCGCGTATGGGCAATCCGGAGCCGCGTTATTGTGCGACGCCGCTGGGCAGTATCAATTCGATGGGGCTGCCCAACGCGGGCTATCCCTATTACCTTGACTATGCGCGCAGCTATCCCTATGCCGCAGGCAAGCCGCTGTTTCTGTCGCTCTCCGGCATGACGCTGGATGAGAATCTGGACATGCTGCGCGATCTGGCGGCCGCGCAGCTACCCTGTTTGCCGGAAGTCAATCTGTCCTGCCCCAATCTGCCGGGCAAGCCACAGCTAGGCTACGATTTTCAAGCTTGCAGCGAGGCCCTGACGCAAATCACCCGTGTTTACCATGGCCCGTTCGGGGTGAAGTTGCCGCCGTATTTCGATCCGGTGCATTTTGCCCAGATGGCCGCCGTGCTCAATGCCTTCCCTGGCTTGCGCTTTGTCACCTGCATCAACTCCATCGGCAATGGCCTGGTGATCGATGTCGAGCGCGAAAGCGTCGTGATCAAGCCCAAGGACGGGCTGGGTGGCCTGGGCGGCAGCTATGTATTGCCGACGGCGCTGGCCAATGTGCGCGAGTTTTACCGCCTGCTGCCTGGCAAGCATGTGGTTGGCTGTGGGGGTATCAATAGTGGCCGGGAGGCTTTCATGCATATCCTGGCCGGGGCGACAGCGGTGCAGATTGGCACCTGTTTGTACGAAGAAGGCGAGGGGGCGTTTGCCCGCATTCTGGATGAGCTGCGTGTATTGATGGCGCAAAAGAGCTATCAGTGCCTGGATGACTTCCGTGGCAAATTGAAAACCCTGTAAGTAACAAGCAGGGCTTGGATAGCAGCAGGGCCACCTGAGGGTGGCCCTGTTACATTTCAGTCGAAGCGCCAGCAGGCCATCGACAGTGAACCCATGCGCCAGTCATCGTGCAGCTTTTCTGGTGGCGTGTCATCGGATGCCGCCCCCATGGCCACCAGCAGCGGATTGAAGTGCTCGTCGCTGGGGTGATTTTCACGGGCATGCGGTGCCAGCTGCTTCCAGTTGAGGATGTCCTGTACCTGATTGTGGCTTAAGGCAGCGTCCATCCAGCCGGCAAAATCTTCGGCCCAGGATTGCGGCGCACTGCCATCGCGATCGAGCTGCCACAGATTGTGGGTATAGCTGCCAGAGCCAATGATCATCACATTGTCATCGCGCAGCGCGCGCAGCGCGCGGCCCATCTGGTAATAAGTGTCGGCCGTCGCTGCATGCGGCAGCGACACCATGACCAGCGGAATATCTGCTTGCGGATACATCAGCATCAGCGGTGTCCACATGCCGTGGTCCAGAGCGCGCTGATCGGTGCTGCCTACGCGCAAGCCGGATTGGCGCAACAGGTCCATCACCTCTGCGGCCAGGGCCAGATCTGTGCTGGCGGGATAGCGCAGGGTATAGAGAATGGGCGGAAAGCCGCCGAAGTCATATAGCGTCCCCGGCTTCTCTGCCAGATTGACCATGGGCAGTGTGCTTTCCCAATGAGCGGATAGCACCACGATGGCCCGTGGGCGGGCGAGCTGCTGGCCAAGCTGCTGCAGAAAGTCGCGGGTAGGGCTGTGCTCAATGGGGAGCGTCGGGGCTCCGTGAGAAATAAACAGGGCGGGTTGTCGCGTGGTCATGGTGGTATTACCTGCATTGATTGCCATGTGAACAGCTTAACCAGCTTTGCCTGTCAAAAAAACCGTGAATTTCTCATTATATTGTTTACCAATGGTAAATAGTATCGCGGACCTTTGCTGATGTGTATGCCTTGGCCTAAGCCGGGTGGCTGGCGACTGGCTGGCTACCCATGGCGCTGTGTCCTGCTGGCTGCAATATCAAGGCCCAGCCTGCGCAGACGATGGCAAGGCCAACCAGTCGACGTGCCATCAGGCGAAAACGGCTGCGCTGCAATGTGGTGTGCTGTTGTTTCATGTGCTTCTCCCTGTGAATGCTCTTATTTTAATGAGAATAATTCGCAAGTAAAATTAATCTTTTAAAATTACCGATTTGTTTTGGCAATGATCGTTGCTGGCCAAGGTTACGGAAGGGTATGCAGGGGATATGCAGGGGAGGGGAATGTGCTGCAAGCCAACCGGACAGCTTGTGCTGTCCGGTTGGCTTGCTGTGATGACGCTGCTAAGCGCCAGGGCTATCAGTTCAGATCAAAGCGATCTGCATTCATCACCTTGGTCCAGGCCGCGACGAAGTCCTGGACGAATTTCTCCTGGCCATCATCTTGTGCATACACCTCGGCGTAAGCACGCAGCACCGAGTTGGAACCGAATACCAGATCGACACGGCTTGCTGTCCACTTGACTGCGCCGCTCTGGCGATCGCGCAGCTCGTAAAGATTGTGCGCGGCCGGCTTCCAGGTATTGGCCATATCAGTCAGATTGACAAAGAAATCATTCGTCAGCTGACCAACACGGTTGGTGAACACGCCATGCTGGCTGCCGCCGTGATTGCTACCCAACACACGCAGGCCACCCACCAGAACGGTCATCTCGCAGGCTGTCAGGCGCATCAGCTGGGCACGGTCGAGCAGCATTTCTTCTGCGCTGACCACGAAATCCTGCTTCTGCCAGTTACGGAAACCATCGGCCACCGGTTCCAGCACATCAAAGGATTCGGCATCGGTCATCTCGGCCGTGGCATCACCACGACCCGGTGCGAATGGCACCGCTACGGCATGGCCTGCTGCCTTCGCTGCCTGTTCGATACCGACATTGCCGGCCAGAACAATCACGTCGGCCACGCTGGCTCCGGATTCGGCGGCGATTTTTTCCAATACCGCCAGCACCTTGGCGAGGCGGGCCGGTTCATTACCCGCCCAGTCCTTTTGCGGAGCCAGACGGATGCGTGCACCATTAGCACCGCCGCGCTTGTCAGAACCACGGAAGGTCCGGGCGCTGTCCCAGGCAGTGCTGACCATCTCGGCCAGGCTCAGGCCGCTGGCGGCAATCTTTGCCTTGACTGCGTCGATGTCGTAGTCGGTGCGGCCAGCCGGAACCGGATCTTGCCAAACCAGATCTTCCTGCGGCACATCGGGGCCGACATAGCGAGCCTTGGGGCCAAGGTCGCGGTGAGTCAGCTTGAACCAGGCACGGGCGAATACTTCAGAGAAGTAGGCCGGGTCCTTGTGGAAGCGCTCGGAAATCTTGCGATATTCCGGGTCTACCTTCATGGCCATGTCAGCATCGGTCATGATAGGCGTACAGCGGATGCTGGGGTCTTCCACATCCACCGGCTTGTCTTCTTCCTTGATGTCGATCGGCACCCATTGCCAGGCACCTGCCGGGCTCTTGGTAAGCGTCCATTCATGGCCCAGCAGCATGTCGAAGTAGCCGTTATCCCATTGTGTCGGGTGGGTGGTCCAGGCACCCTCGATACCGCTGGTCACGGTGTCGCGGCCAATGCCACGGCTGGTGTGATTCATCCAGCCCAGGCCCTGTTCTTCCAGCCCGGCACCTTCCGGCGCTGCACCCAGATTGGCGGCACTGCCGTTGCCATGGGTCTTGCCCACGGTATGGCCGCCTGCCGTCAGTGCTACGGTTTCTTCGTCGTTCATTGCCATGCGGGCAAAGGTGACGCGTACGTCGTGAGCGGTTTTCAGCGGGTCTGGCTGACCATTCACCCCTTCCGGGTTGACGTAAATCAGGCCCATCATGACAGCGGCCAGCGGATTTTCCAGGTCGCGCTCTCCGGAGTAGCGGCTGCCTTCGCCACCGCTAGGGGCAAGCCATTCCTTTTCCGAACCCCAGTAGATGTCCTTCTCGGGTGCCCAGATGTCTTCACGACCGAAAGCGAAGCCATAGGGCTTGAGGCCCATGGACTCATAAGCCATGGTGCCGGCGAGAATCATCAGATCGGCCCAACTGATCTTGTTGCCGTATTTTTTCTTGATCGGCCACAGCAGGCGGCGTGCCTTGTCGAGGTTGGCATTGTCCGGCCAGGAGTTGAGCGGAGCAAAGCGCTGGTTGCCGGTACCGGCACCACCACGGCCATCGGCGATGCGATAGCTGCCGGCAGAGTGCCAGGCCATGCGGATCATCAGCCCGCCATAATGGCCCCAGTCAGCCGGCCACCAGTCCTGGCTGTCTGTCATCAATGCCTTGATGTCATTTTTCAGTGCTGCAACATCAAGCTTTTTGAGTTCTTCGCGATAGCTGAAACCACTGCCCAGCGGATTGGTCTTGCTGTCGTGCTGGTGCAGGATGTCCAGGTTCAGGGATTTGGGCCACCAGTCCATATTGGACATGCTTGCCTGGGTCATCCCGCCATGCATGACCGGGCACTTGCCTGCAGAACTTGCGTTGTTGTTCGCCATCACTTGCTCCTGTTGCGTGGGTTGTGAGTTGTTGCGGGCGTTTTCCCCGCTAACAGATAAGGGTTTTCAAGAATCCAGTGCAACGGATGGTGTCCGCTTGCACTTTCAAGGCAGAGTCCGGCGAAGAGTCACCAGAGGCTTTGCACCTGATAGCACTATTGCAGGCCGGCAAATGCGGCCAGCATGTCGAGCAGGACTTCCTGCCATGTCTGATTGTTTTGCATGACGTTCTCCCGGTGTACTGGATTGATAGCCTAATTTGTACTGCATCACCTGTTCTTTGTTACTGGGATAATTCCGTAATATTGGCAAGAAAAATCCTATCCAATAGCTGGACAGCGTATTGGGCCACCGGTTCAAGCCTTTGCTACCTGCCCAATAGCAAGGTGATGGGATGAGTATGGTTGTTGTTGATAGTTTTGTTAAATTGATTGTTATTAATCGATTGTTAGTTTTGTGCTATCAAAAAAAAAGAGCCCGCAGGCTCTTGGTCAATCTCGTGGTGTCTGGGCTCAGTCCCAGGGCAGCTTCTCATCGCTGCCATCCTCTACTGGCACAGCAACTTGCCGGGTTGGTGCTGGTGCTGAAGTAGTCTCTGGCGATGCCTGGCTGTCTTCCAGGCCTCCCAGTGCTTCAATCAAGGCCTCTACCAGTTCGCCCAGTTCTTCACTCATCAGGGTGAATGTCGCTTCAAACAGGCTTTCCCGGTCATCGCCGGCCTGGCTGGCTTCTTCCTGCAGAACATCCAGAAACTGGATGCGCTTGAGTTGCAGGGTATCGGTCAGCATGAAACGAACCTTCTCCTGCCAGATCAGGCCGACGCGGGTCACCTGCTTGCCGGTGGCGATATGCTGGCGGATTTCTTCCGCAGTCAGATCCATGCGCGTGCAGCGAATGACTGCACCGTTTTCGCTGCCATCCTTCAATTCGCAGTCGGCATCCAGCTCGAAGCCATAAGGTGCCTCGCCAGCAGCCAGCCAGTCCGTCATCGCCGTATGCGGGGCCAGTTTGGTGCGGGGCAGGGCAGCCGGGAAGGGCGGCAAGGCCTCACGCAGTTTGGAAACCAGCGCTTCGGCCTTACTGGCGGTACCCGAATCCACCATCATCCAGCCGCGGCGGCAATCAAGATAAGCAGTCGTACGGTGGGTGCGAACAAAGGCACGTGGCAGCAGATCATCGGTAACCTGTTCCTTCAGCGCCAGCTTTTCCTTGCGGCCAACCTTGCGTAGCTCCTTCTCTTCGATCTCCTGCACCTTCTGTTCGACAAAATCGCGGATCACGCCAGCGGGCAATACCTTGTCTTCCCGTTTGAGTGACAGCAGCTGACATTCGCGGGCGGAGAATACCGGGCTGTCCAGGTGTGAAGCCGGTGCTACCCAACCCTCACTAAACCAATCCAGCCCGCCGCAATGCTGAAAGGGGCTTTTCTCCAGCGCGGCGGCCAGCTTGTCGGTTTCATGGATGGATTCGGAAGTCAGGCGATAAAAAGATAGTTGCTTAAACCACATAATTGTTCCATAATGCGCGTCCTCTGATGCCGCTGATTGTAACCCGGAAACGGGCCGCGCAGCAGACAACAGATTGCAGATATTAGTGGGAAGCGGAGTGTAGCTTAGCCTGGTAGAGCGCTACGTTCGGGACGTAGAGGCCGGAGGTTCGAATCCTCTCACTCCGACCAAAAATATTGCAAAAGTATTGTGAAATACTTGGATTTGAGTTAAATTGCTGTTCTCGCGCTGATGCACGAAAACACAAATCGGAGTGTAGCTTAGCCTGGTAGAGCGCTACGTTCGGGACGTAGAGGCCGGAGGTTCGAATCCTCTCACTCCGACCAGATTCAAAAAAGCCTTGAATTTCTTCATAAGAGACTCAAGGCTTTTTTACCAAGTTGGTTCGCCGGTATAGCTCAGTTGGTAGAGCAGCGCATTCGTAATGCGAAGGTCGGGGGTTCGACTCCTCTTACCGGCACCATGTAAGTCAAGCAATTAAGCCAGCTCTCCGGAGCTGGCTTTTTGCTTTTCTGTCGCTTGTAAGACTGGCGAGGGGAATTTTCTCGCGGTGTCGAGGTGCTTACCAGTCAGGACGAAGTATCTACATAAAACAGAGGCAGTTCAGTCTACCTGTACCGCGATGGTGCAATCTAGCCGACCTATTGGCATAAGTGCTGATGTAGCCATTGTTTGACTACTGGCGCATGTGGATGCGCGGCTCCACTTTTCTTGAAGCTTAATACGTAGACATTATTGGTTGCCAATTCTGCCGCGATAGGTATCAGCAGACGTTTGCTGTCCAATAAAGGTTGTACTAGCTGCTTGTCTACCATGGCGATACCCACTCCACGCACAGCGGCCTCGATGGCCAGCTCATCGAGATTAAAGAAAATATGTGTTTGGGATATATCCAGCGACCAGCCATGCGCTAAGGTCCAGCGTTCCCAATCGATGCCATTGAGCGAGCCATGCAGTAGCGTGTAGCCAGAAAGCTGATCCATATTTTGCGGAGGTACTTTTCCAGCAACACATTGTGGATGGCAGACCGGGATCAGGCACTCTTCAAATAACAGCAAATCCTCCTGGCTAAGTGCTGACTTCTCTTTGTAGCTGACAAATGCATCATATTGAGCCAGATCGCCATAAACAAGGTCTGATTCTGTTTCTATCGTCAGACTCAGACCGGGATTATCAACGCAAAATTGTGGCAGCAATGGAAGAAGTATCTTCGCTGCTAAGGAAACATAAATCTTAAGGCGGAATGGCCTGCTTTTTCGTGAATAGCGTTTTTCAACATTACTTAATTCACGAAATATCAGTTCGGTGGATCTCAGTAATTCAATTCCCTCTGCTGTCAATTCCACTTTGCGCGCACTGCGATTGAACAATGTTACCGAATAATGTTCTTCAAGCAGTTGTATCTGGCGACTGACTGCACTTTGCGTAAGGTGCAGGCGTTCGGCTGCTTCCGTGAATGAGTTACACTCACTCAGCATCAAAAAGGTCTGTAGCGACTGGATGTTAGGTGGGCGTATGATCATGTGGATGAAATTCCGGAATGGCAGAATGAAAATAAATTGTTTGCTATGGCATCTTGCGATTTTTATACTTAAAAAATCAATAAAATCAAATGGCGAGATGAAAAATGGATCGGTGCGGATGGATAGAGACAAGTAATGGCATAAATAAACTGCCTACGTTGGGAAAAGATATTAAAACAGATTTTCTCATTGTGGGTGCTGGTTTTGCCGGAATTTCCTGTGCCATTAATTTGGCAAGGATCAATCCATCGCAGCGTATTGTGCTGGTAGAAAAAAACAGGCTGGGACAAGGTGCATCATCCCGTAATTCTGGTTTTGTTGTTTGCCATGAGAAGCCTGGTGATGGCGAATATATTAATCAAGCCGGATTTGAGCGATATCACCAGGAAACACAATTTGGTACTGCAGCCAGCCAACTGGTTGCCCAGTATGTAAAGCAATTTGATATCGATTGTGATTTTGATCAGTCCGGTTACTTCATCGGCGTGAGTGACAGCAGCAAGATGTCAGATCCAGCGCAGTTGCTGGCCACGCTCAAGGCGGCGGGAGCCCAGGTCTCGCTGCAGGAGGGGGATGCACTCGCAGCTCGGCTGGGGACCGACTTTTACAAGATAGCCGTCCACTGTGCAGGCGGCAATGCATTAATTCAGCCGGCCAAATACGTTCAGGGTCTGATTGCTGCACTACCTCCCAATGTGGAAGTGTACGAACAGGTCAATGTTCATGCCATCCGCGCCGTTGCTGGTAATGCCCTGGAGGTACGTGGCAATGGCCATTGCATCACTACGGATCGAGTCATTGTCTGTGCCGGTGCCTATCCAGGGCGTGCGGGTGTCAAATCAGCTCATATCTTGCCACTGGAGCTGACCGCCTCACTAACCCGCCCCCTCAGTCAGCAGGAGCTCAACGCCATGGATGCTCCCCAGCCCTGGGGCATTCTCTCCGCAGCCCTGACCGGAGCCACCGTCAGGTTGACACAGGATCGGCGGCTCATGATTCGCAACACACTGGAATACCGATGCCGCGATGTGTCTGCCGCAGAATTGCAAGCCAGGCAGAACGTGCATCTGGCGGGTCTGCAGCGGCGCTTTCCCTGGCTGGTCAAGCAGGATATCGCTTACACCTGGTCTGGCCACCTGAGTGGTACGCGCACCGGAAATCCCCTGTTTAAACAATGGGGAAACCAGATGTTTGCCGTATCTGGCTGCAATGGTTCCGGTATTGCTCGCGGTACGCTGTGGGGCAAGCTGCTGGCCGAGTATGCCTCTGGAGTATCCAGCGATCTGCTGCGCTATGCCGTGAAGCATGGCGAACCCGGCTGGCTGCCACCCCGTCCATTCCTCGATATCGGTGCCAGTTTGAAAATTGGCTACGAGCGCTTCAAATCAAGCAGTGAAATCTAACAAGGAGAGACAGCATGGAGAAATGGTTGAAACAGGCAGGCACGATGATGGCGACTTCCGGTCTGCTGGTCATCGCACTGCAGAGCGCACCGGCAACTGCTGAAACGCTGAACGTGTATAACTGGTCCGATTACATTGCCAAAGATACCGTACCCAATTTCGAAAAGCAGCAAGGTGTAAAAGTCCGTTACGACAACTACGACAGTAACTCCACCCTGGAAGCCAAGCTGATGGTTGGCAACTCTGGCTATGACCTGGTGGTGCCCACCACCAATTTCATGGCACGGCAAATCAAAGCCGGCATCTACCAGAAGCTGGACAAGAGCAAGATCGACAACCTGAAACACCTTGATCCCACTTTGATGAAGCTGATTGAAGGGGCTGATCCTGGCAATCAGTATGGTGTGCCCTGGGCCTATGTCACGATCGGCATCGGTTATAACAGCCAGAAGGTCGCTCAGGCCTTGGGAAATGGCGCTAAAGTCGATTCGTGGGAGGTGCTGTTCAATCCGAAACTGGCCGCAAAGGTAGGGAAATGTGGACTGTCCGTCGTGGATGAACCCGTGAATGTGTTTGCAGCGGCCTTGCAATACATGCATCGCAATCCGAGCAGTACCAACCCCAAGGACTATGAAGATGCCTATGCCTTGCTGAAGCAGGTTCGTCCCTACATCACCCAGTTCAATACCTCCGGCTATATCAACGACCTGGCAAATGGGGATGTCTGCGTCGCCATGGGCTTTTCCGGTGACGTCTACATTGCCAGCAAACGAGCCCGTGAAGCTAAAAGACCGTACACGGTTGGTTTTTCCAATGCCAAGGAAGGCGGCTTGCTGGCCTTTGACGTGATGGCAGTTCCCAAGAGTGCCAAGAACCCAGCATTGGCGATGAAATGGATAAACTATATTGAAGACCCCAAGGTGAATGCAGCCATCACCAATGAAATCTTCTATCCGACAGCCAACAAGGAAGCCCGTAAATACGTGAACCCGGTTTTGCTTGCAGATCCCATTCTCTATCCGCCTGAGTCTGAGCTCAAACGCATGGCGCTGATCAAGCCACTGCCGGAGGCCATCATGCAGCTGCAGAATCGCCTGTGGTCGCAGTTGAAGGTCAATAAGTGAAAATCATGCAGCGCAGAGAGAGAAGGCATTAATACGTGCTTGAACTGCTCGCTGCTTCATGGCTGTCCTCCTGAGAGGGGGCAGCCATTTTTATATGCATGAGAGTTGCCTTGCTTACGGATTGATTAATTATCAAGATAAACAAATTGCCCGCATTGTCATGACAGGGGCAATTGACGGTTACTTTATTCTTTTTTTCTTCTAAAAAATGTATCGAAAAGTGTGGCCATCAATTGGCTGTGCTTTCTCCTTGATTCGATTGGCTGCAGATGCACAATCACCGTAATTCAATGTGTTTGTTCACATCAAATGGCTCAGGTCATGCTCAGATATAACTCATCCTCCTGGGCAAAATGTAGTTGCAAAATGGTGTCCAGGCCGTAAAGCGTCCGTTGCAATTCCTGTATTTCCAATGCGGAAGCCGAGATAGGTAGTGCTGCAATTTGCATCGCCAGGCGCCGAGACTGTTTGAATATTTCCTGGTGGCTGCGGCTGAGCGCAGCGAGAGGGTCTTCCCCCCCCAGTAATTGTGCCATTGCCGGATAGACCTGATGTTCCTCCCGCTTTTCATGTGGCAGCAGCTGTTCTTGCAACATGGCGTCCAGCCGGGTCAACTCTTCCACCAATGTGGCATGTTCCAACTGGGGTAGGCTGCGCGCCAAGGCCGCCAAATGCTGCAACAGTGGATTAAGCTGGGCGTGCTCCTCATTCAGTTTCGATATCGTGCCGACCGTAAAGCGCTGCCGCTGTCGCACCGCAGCCGGCGGGGCTAAAGCCCGCAGTGCATTGAGAATCACCGCAACATCAATGATCTCCTGCAAAACGGCCCCGGCAACCGGTGGCAGCCAGCCCCATGCGGCAGCCAGCATGGCCGTGACCGAGAGCCCCATGCCGGCAACGACGCTTTGCCGGGCGATGGACATGGTGCGATGTGCGGCTATGACCGTTTCCGCCAGACGATCCAGGCGATCATTGAGCAATACGACGCCAGCGCTCTCTGCCGCAGCGGCTGCGCCTTGCGCGCCCATCGCGACGCCGACATCGGCTGTCCGTAACGCCGGCGCGTCATTAATGCCATCGCCCACCATGATGGCAACACCGTGTTGGCGAGCCTCCTGGATGCGGGAAAGCTTGTCCTGAGGCTGTAATCCGGCAAACACCTCATCCACCCCGATGCCGTTTCCGATCGCCTCGGCTACATCCTGGCGGTCGCCGGATAGCATGGTAATGCGCTTGATCCCCGCTCTCTTCAGCATGCGTAAGGCCCGGGGGGTTTCCAGTCGCAGGCAATCTGCCATCTCCAGCGCACCTAACAGCTGCCCCTCTCTGGCAACATACACCGAGCTTGATCCTTCTATGTCTAGCCTGGACTGCAACTGTGTCGCCCACTCCGGCAGGGAAGACAGCTGGCTCGTGATGTAGGCAAAGTTGCCCAAGGTCACCCTGCGGTTTTCAAGAAGGCCTGTCAGCCCGGCTCCAGCCGTTTCAGTGACGTCACTGGGCATGGGCAAACGGGTTTCCCCCCGCTCGTTCGCCGCTTGCACCACCGCCGTCGCCATCACATGATTCGACATCTGATCCAGTGCCGCAGCCAGCCTCAACACTTCATCCGTATGCACGCCATCCGCTGCATGAATTGCCGTCAGCCGTGCCTTACCCCCGGTCAGGGTGCCGGTTTTGTCAAAGAAGAGCAGGTTAGCGCGTGCCAGCGTCTCCAGCACTTCACCACTTTTCACCAGCACCCCTCTGCTGGCGCACTGGGATATCCCGGAAATCATTGCCACAGGCACGGCCAACAGCAAGGGGCAGGGGGTTGCCACCACCAGAACCGCCAGTGCCCGCATGACATCGCCACTGGCCAGCCAGGCAAGGCCGGCAAGCGCGAGGGTGGCGGGAATGAACCAGAAGGCGTAGCGATCGGCCATGCGCGTTACCGGCGCCTTGGCCCGCCCGGCTTCTTCTACCAGTTTGATGATGCTACTGAAGGTGCTGGCCTCGGCAGTGGCGATCGCAGTCATCCTGAATGCGTCACCCGCATTAATCGTGCCGCTTCTGAGCAGTGCGCCGGCATTGTAATTGACCGGGGTGGGCTCGCCGGTCAGGGTCGCTTCGTCAAGAACGGCAAGCGGATCTTTCAGGCGTCCATCGACCGGTACCACCTCGCCAGATTTGACGAGTAAAAAATCGCCAATAGCTATTTCCGCCAGCGGCACGCGCTGCTGGCTTTCCCCCTCCAGCCGGTTGGCGTAGCGCGGCACCTTGGCCAGCAAGCTGGTCATTTCCCGCTCGGCGCGTCCGGCTGCATAGCTGTCCAGCCAGCGACCGGTAGCCGCCATGGCTGCGATGATCGCAGCTGTCAGCCATTGATCCAGCATCATGGAGCCGCCGATGGCCAGCAAGGCCAGCAGGTCGACCCCCAGTGCTTGCTTGCTCAAGACAACTACCGTGTCTTTTACCAGCAGAACCATGACTGGCACTGCCGAGACAAGCAAGAATATGTCCACTGAAACATCAAGTGAAAACACCCGCTGCACGCACCACAGCAGTACTGCCACAGTAGGTGGCAGCAACAAGGCTGCGTTGATCAGACTCTGTTTTTTTCCCACCGTAACTCCCTAATGGTGATGAGTGGAGGACGCCGCCCCCGCAGTATCATCGAAGGAAACTGTCAGGACTGAAGTCTGTGCCTCGGCCTGACACGCCAGGGCCCAGCCGGCTTCCACCTCTGCTTGCGACAGCACCAGATTACTGCGCATTGCCACCCGGCCCTCGCTCACTTTGCAGCGACAGCTTCCGCACATGCCCGCGCGGCAGTGGCTGGGCGCTTGCAAACCTTGACGCTCCATCGCATGCAGCAGCGTAGCACCTTCGTCCAGCACGATGGCGTGCTGTTTCCCGTGCAGACTCACCCGCGCCGAGGCGGCTCTGCTGTCCATGCCTGCAGCCTGCCGGCCCACCGCAAAACGCTCGCGATGAAGGGCGGCTGGTGGCATGCCCAGATTAGTCAGGCAGGTCTGCGCCATGCTCATCAGCCCATCAGGCCCGCAAAGGAAGGCTTCAGTGTGAGTCCAGTCGCGTACCAATATTTCCAGCCTGTCCGCATCAATCCGGCCTTCGTCTTCCGTGATCCATAGCGTGGCGACCAGTCGCTGAGCGTAACGGTCCTGCAAAGATGCCAGTTGTTGGCGAAAGATCACATTATCAGCTTGTTGGCTGACATAGATCAGCCTCACCCGACCCTGGCTTTGGCTCAACACGTAACGAAGAATCGAATACAGTGGCGTGATACCGCTGCCGCCTGCTAGCAATAGCAGATCCCCTGCGGGCACTCGGGGCCGGAACTGGCCTGCGGGCGGCAAGGCAGCCACGGTCATGCCGACACGCAAACCCTCATGCAGCCAGTTCGAAACCAGTCCGCCAGCCACGCGCTTTACCGTGATCGCCAGGGTGGCCTCGCCTGGCAGGCTGGTGATGGAGTAACACCTCCAGTGGCGCATGCCATGAATATCCACCCCGATGGTCAGATGCTGGCCAGGCTGATGCTGAAACCGCCACCGGCGCTCAGCCGGCAAGGCCAGCACAATGGTGATGGCATCCTGCGTTTCCTGACGCAATTCACACACGGAGAGATTGTCATGCTGCACCGCAGAGCGGGACGGCTCGGCTGGCTTTGCCGTGTGTGTGCCACCCAGCAGAAACCACACCATTTTCCGGCGATACACCATCAGCCAGCCTATATGTAAAGCAATCAGCCCCAGGCTCAGCGTCGCAACCATTTCATGGAGTTCCTCGCCCTTAAGCTGTGGCAGGCCGGCGACAAGGTTGCCTATGGATTCCGCCTGTGCTGGCGGAATAAAGAGCTGTAAACCGGCATTGATGAGTGCAGCGTTATCCACCATCAGGACACCCGTCAGCGAAATCAATATCAAGGCAGCCACCATTCCCCATATCAGCGTCTTGCCCCATATTTCTGCCGCGATACCTTTCTGCAGTGTGGCATTCGGCAGAATGCGCGGAAATCCATTAATCCGCATTAATACTATTGCCACCCGAATAATAATAAGCGCTATCAAGCCATAACCAAGCCAGGCATGTGCCAATCCTGCATCATCGCCGGTCAGATAAGCCAAAACAAACAGGCCAGCCAGCGACCAATGAAACCAATGGAATCGGGTGAATTTTCGCATGCTCATCTCCTTGTATTTTGAGATACGGATTTCACAGTAATTCCATCAGCTTAAGCAGTAATTAATTCCATGATTGTCAAATAATAATAAAACCCATTATCAAAAATTAAATGGAAAATTAATCATAAATTAAGCTTGTCCTCCTAAGGTAAAAGCGTCAATAAAACAGGAGGAGATCATGCGCACTGCAATTATCCTGGTAATCGCGCTAGCAAGTGTAGGCACAAGCGCAAGCGCCACACCGGCCATCATCAGCGACTATGCCACGCAGGCCAAACAGGCCAATCCCGGTTTTACCGGCTTTGCGGCCGATCGCGGCAAAACCCTCTATTTCAGGGAGACCCTGCAAAACGGCAAGAAAATCAGCTGCGCCACTTGCCACTCGGCAGATCCACGCCAGGCAGGGAAAACACTTGCCTTTCGCACTATCGACCCGATGGCGACGTCGGTTACGCCTTCCCGATTTACTGATTCGAAGAAAGTTGAAAAATGGTTTCGCCGCAATTGTGATGATGTCTTCAAGCGCGAATGCACCCCGCTGGAAAAAGGAGACTTCATTACTTATCTGAGTAGCCTGAAATAAGGACAAACAACATGAAGAAAATCTTGTTGCTGGGTGCCATCGCCCTGATGGGCATCAGCGCAGGCCAGATCATGGCCGATGACGGAGAGCACCATGAAGGTGGCAAGCGGCCAAAACAGCTGGCCCGCTCACTATCGCAAGCGCCAGCTGTCTGGAAAACGGAATGCGGCAGCTGCCACATGGCTTACCCGCCGGGCTTGCTGCCGGCCTCCGCCTGGAAACGGCAGATGGACACCCTGAAAAACCATTACGGCAGCAACGCTACGTTAACGCCTGAAGACGAGAAGATCATTCGTACCTACCTGACCGGGGCCGCTGCGGACGGCAAATACGCAACGCCAAGCCAGAGCAACAAAGTGGAAGCGCCCAGAATCACCAGCAGCGGCTGGTTCATCCACAAGCACGACGAAATCAGTCCTGCAGTCTGGAAACGCAAATCCATTGGCAGCGCCGCCAATTGTCAGGCTTGCCATGCCGGTGCAGCCAAAGGCGACTTCAACGAGGATGGGGTGAATATTCCACGCTAACGCTGTGCTGCTGCACGGGAGCCACTCGAGACGTAGGCCGGTCGGCGTAAGCCAACGGCGGCTGGATGGATCAAGCAGGTTGAGCACCGGTTTGCCCCCCGCAAAGACGCAGGAAAAATATTGACATTAGAGGGCGAGGGGGTATTATCCGGCCAATCAAAATTGATTTTCATTTACGGGTGATGTGGATGCGACTTAGCGAACTGGGAAAGCAACAAACAGCCAGTGTGGTCGGTGTGGAAAAGCTGCAGGCTGATGACGCGATTGCCGCGCGCCTGCAGGACATCGGCTTTGTCGCAGGTGAGACGGTAAAGGTCATTACCCGTGCCCCGTGGGGAGGCGATCCGATACTGGTGCAGGTGGGCACCAGCCGCTTTGCCCTGCGCCGGGAAGAAGCCAGCCGCATCGTGCTGCAACAAGGAGTTCAGCGTGGCTGAGATGGCTTTGCGCATTGCCCTGGTCGGTAATCCCAATTGCGGTAAAACTGCGCTGTTCAACCAGCTGACCGGCGCCCGGCAGAAAGTGGCCAATTACGCCGGCGTGACTGTCGAGCGCAAGGAAGGCCATTTCTTCACCGCGTCCGGCCACCGCATCAGCCTGCTCGACCTGCCCGGCACCTATAGCCTGGAGTCCGCCAGCCAGGATGAAAAAGTCACGCTCGATGTGCTGCGCGGCCAGCACCGTGGTGAGCAGACGCCGGAAATGATTATCTGTGTCGCCGACGCCACCAATCTGCGGCTGCATTTGCGCTTTGTGCTGGAGGTGCAGCAACTGGGCCTGCCCATGGTACTGGCGCTGAATATGGTGGATGCGGCACAGCGACGTGGCATCCACATTGATGTGGCGCGCCTGTCTGCCGAACTGGGCATTCCGGTAGTGGAAACCGTAGCAGTGCGTCGTGGCGGGGTGGATGCGCTGGTGCAGCTGGTCGATCAGACAGCCAGCAAAATCCCTGCGGCCGCCGCCGCTCACCATGGTGACCTGCATCAGCGTGTGCGCCACATCATGGCCGATTGCGTCAGCATTCCCCAGCTGTCCGATGCGAAAGTGGATGCGATTGATCGCTGGGTGCTGCATCCGGTGCTGGGGCCGCTGATTCTGCTGCTGGTGATGTTCATGGTGTTCCAGGGGGTGTATTCGCTGGGCAAACCGGTGACCGACCTGATTGGCGACAACTTTGACCTGTTGAACAAGCTGGTGGCCGGGCTGCTGCCGGATGGCCCGCTGCGCGGCTTGCTGTGTGATGGCCTGATCAGCGGCCTGGGCACGGTGCTGGGCTTCCTGCCGGAAATTCTGGTGTTGTTCTTCTTCATCCTGGTGCTGGAGGAGTCGGGCTATCTGCCGCGCGCCGCCTTTCTGCTCGACCGCGTCATGTTGTCGGTTGGTCTGACCGGCCGTTCATTCATTCCGCTGCTGTCCAGTTTTGCCTGTGCCATTCCCGGCATTATCGGCAGCCGCAGTATCAGCAATCAGCGTGACCGCTGGACCACCATTCTGGTCGCGCCTTTGATGACCTGCTCGGCACGCTTGCCGGTTTATGCCTTGCTGATTGGTGCGTTTATCCCGGCGCACAGCATTGGTGGAATATTGAATCTGCAAGGCCTGGTGCTGCTAGGCCTGTACCTGCTGGGTATTGTGGGGGCCATGGCGGTGGGCTGGGTGTGCAAGCGGCTGCGGCCTCGTGATGCGCAGCAGCCGGCTTTGATCATGGAATTACCCGCCTACCGTGTGCCGCAGCTCCGCGATCTGGCCTTGGGGCTGTGGGAGAGAGGCAGCATCTTCCTGAAGAAGCTGACCGGCATGATTCTGGCGCTGACGGTGTTGATGTGGTTTATTTCCAGCTTCCCCAATCCGCCTGTCGGCGCTACCGGCCCGGCCATCGATTACAGCATCGCCGGCTATCTGGGCAAGTCCTTGCAGTTTCTGTTTGCGCCACTGGGCTTCAACTGGCAGGTCACGTTGGCGCTGATTCCAGCCTTTGCCGCACGGGAAACGGCAGTGGCTACCCTGGCTACGGTTTACTCGGTGGCCAATGCCGATGATGTCGCTTCGCTGGGCCATGTGCTGGCGCATCAGATCTCGCTGGCCAGTGCCTTATCCTTGATGGTGTGGTTTGCCTTTGCCCCGCAATGCATGTCGACGCTGGCGGTGATCCGCAAGGAAACCGGCAGCCGGCGGCAGGTGGTGTTGTCCTTCAGCTATATGTTTGTGGTGGCTTACGCCTGCTCGTTTCTGACTTATCACCTGGTGAAGGCCTTTGCATGACTACCAGTCTCTTGCTCCAGTACGGCATCATCGCCATCGTTGTCTTGTTCGCCCTGCGCAGCCTGATTCAGCGCTTTGCCCGCAAGCAGGGTGCTTGTGGCACGGGTTGCGGTTCGTGTGGAGGAGGCTGCGCGTCCAACAGCGCTGCGCCTGCAGTCGTGCTTAAGCAGGTGTCACCGGCGAAGAAAGGCGGCGATTGCTGCTCGGGTGACTGAGTCGACTTGCTCTCCGGCGCTGGCCCGCAGGCCACTGCCCTTGCCATGGAAATGCCACGCTTAGTCGTGGCATTTTGCATTTGTGGCGGGAATGGCAGCGTTCATTGTTCTTTGGCACGGCTCAGGCACGGCTCATTCCATGCGGATGCAGCGTGCTGCACGCTGATGGCACTGGCCACGGGCTTATCCCGGCAGCCGGCAGCACCCCGCAACCGCCGGCGTGTAGAGCGGCAGATGGCTGCAGGGAAGGGCTGGCGGGGTGGGCGACAAAATTTTGCGTTGACAGTTCAAATGCAAATGAGCATGATTCTCATTTTCAAAAAATGAGCCTGGTCATGTTGATCCCGTTTCTCATCATGTTGCGCGAAGGCATGGAGGCCGCGCTGATTGTCGGCATCATCGCCAGCTATCTGCGCCAGTCCGGCCAGCAGCGCTGGATGCCCGCCGTATGGCTGGGCGTGGTGCTGGCCTGCCTGCTCAGTCTGGCGGTGGGCTGCGCACTGGAACTGACCCAGCAGGAATTCCCGCAAAAGCAGCAAGAGCTGTTTGAGGCGGTGGTGGCGCTGATTGCCGTCGCCATTCTCACGTCCATGGTGTTCTGGATGAAGCAGGCGGCGCGTTCCATCAAGGGACAGCTGCATGAGTCCATGGCGGCGGTGTTCAGCCGCGGCCGGGGACAGGCTTATGCATTGGTCGGCATGGCGTTTTTTGCCGTGGCGCGCGAGGGGCTGGAGTCGGTGTTTTTCCTGCTGGCTGCTTTCCAGCAGCAGGCGGAAAACCCGCTGGCCTGGCTGGCCGCCTTGCTGGGCCTGGTGGTGGCGGCGGCCATCGGCTACGGCATTTACCAGGGCGGCGTGCGTATTGATCTGCGCCGTTTCTTCCGCCTGACCGGCTTGTTCATCATCTTCGTCGCTGCCGGCCTGCTGGCTGGTGCCATCAAGGCCCTGCATGAAGCCGGCCTGTGGAACCAGCTGCAAACCGTGGTATTCGACCTGAGCCATGTGCTGCCCATCGACACCCCGCTGGGTGTGATTCTGGCCGGCATGTTCGGCTACAACGACACCCCCACCATCAGCGAAGTGCTGGCCTGGTTGCTGTTCCTGATTCCGGCCTTGTTCCTGTTCATGCGCGGCAGCCAGCCTGCCGTCAGTCCGCTGCCTGCAACAACGCGCTGACCCTGCTTCAGCCTTTTATTTCTCAAGGAAAAATCCTGATGACAAACCGTTCCCTGTTCAAGCTGTCGCTACTGGCGCTGCTGGTATCCACCCTGGCCGCCTGCGGCAAAACCGAAGATGCACCGGTGGCGCAGGCCAGCAGTGCGGCCGTGGCTGCCGCCTCGGCACCCGCGGTGGACTATAGCGCCCAGTTGGCCGGCCCGATTGCCGATTACAAGCAATACGTGACGACCGAGCTGGCCGGCCTGCTGACCCAGTCCAAGGCTTTTGCGGCTGCCATCAAGGCTGGCGAACTGAAAAAGGCGCAGGAGCTGTACGCCATCACCCGTCAGCATTACGAGCGTATCGAGCCGATTGCCGAGCTGTTCTCCGATATGGATGGCGCGATCGACGCCCGTGAGGATGACTTCAAGCAAAAAGCTGCCGACCCGAAATTCACCGGCTTCCACCGTCTGGAAAAAGCCCTGTTTGGCGAGCACACCACCAAGGGTCAGGCGGAGTATGCCGACAAGCTGGTAGCGGACATCACCACCCTGCAAAGCCGGGTGCAGACGCTGAGCATTCCGCCGGCCAAGATGGTGGGCGGCGCGGCCGGCCTGATCGAAGAAGTGGCGGCCACCAAGATCAGCGGTGAGGAAGACCGCTACAGCCATACCGATCTGTGGGACTTCCAGGCCAATGTGGACGGCGCGCAGAAGATTGTCGAACTGCTGCGCCCGCTGCTGCAGAAAGCCAGCCCGGACCTGCTGGCCAAGGTGGATGAAAACTTCAAGACCGTGGACAGCCTGCTGGACAAATACCGCAGCGAAGACAAGCAGGGCTTTGTCAGTTACGACAAGGTGACTGACGCGGACCGCACCGCCATGAAGGGCCCGATTACCGCCCTGGCGGAAGACCTGTCCAAGCTGCGTGGCGTGCTGGGTCTGGATTGATCAGTCACGATGCCGCCCGGCGCTGCCAGCGGGCAGGCCGGGCGAGCTTGAACACATTGCCTTAGAAAGTCCTTATGTCCAGAGTATTCCCCGTATTGCTGCTAGCGGCCTTGCTGGCCGGCTGCAGCCAGGAGGCCCCGGCACCACAGGCAGCTGCCGCAGCAGCGGCTGCCGCCATTCCGGTGGTGAATGTCGGCATCAGCAATGAGGCCTGCCAGCCGATGCAGCTGACCGTGCAGCGCGGCAAGACCCAGTTCATGATCAAGAACAACAGCGGCCGCACCGTGGAGTGGGAAATCCTCAAGGGCGTGTATGTGGTGGAGGAGCGCGAGAACATCGCCCCCGGCTTCAGCCAGAAGCTGACTGCCAGGCTGGAACCCGGCAAATACGAAATGACCTGCGGCCTGCTGAGCAATCCGCACGGTGTGCTTATCGTCGAATGACCATGCTGCGCGGCAGCACAACCCAGACAAACTTCACATCATGACAGAACAAGACAAGCCAGCCATTGCCCAGGCTGCAGCGATAGCCAACCCCCAGCGCCGCAGCCTGCTGCGCGGAGCCGGGTTGTTTGGAGGTGGCCTGCTGGCTGGTGGGCTGGGAGCAGGGGCCTGGTTTGGCAAGCTGGCACCGCCGGTGGACCCGGCGCAGGACCTTGTCCCCTATCGCGGACAACATCAGGCGGGTATCACCACCCCGGCACCACAGGAAGCCATCTTCATTGCGCTGGACGTACTGGCCAAGGATCGCCAGGGCTTGCAGGGCACCTTGCAATTGCTGACCGAACGCATCGCCTTCCTGACCCAGGGCGGCCCGGCACCGGTTGATCACCCCAAAATGCCACCGCCGGACTCCGGCCTGTTGGGTGGCAATATCGCCGCGGATGGGCTGACCATGACCGTGGCGGCAGGTGCCTCGCTGTTTGACCAGCGCTTTGGCCTGCAGGCACAGCGCCCGCAGCACCTGAGCCAGATGCAGGCCTTTGCCAATGACGCGCTGGACGCGGCATGGTGCGATGGCGACCTGCTGCTGCAATGCTGCGCCCATTCCCGCGAAACGGTGATTCATGCGGTGCGTGACATTATCAAGCACAGCCCGGACAAGCTGGCGGCCCGCTGGAAAATGGATGGTTTTCTGCCAGCGGGGGCGGTACGCCACAGCAGCACGCCAATCAATCTGTTCGGCTTCAAGGATGGTACCGGGAACCCCGACACGGCAGACGCCACCCAGATGAATGCGCTGGTGTGGGTGGATGACAAGGATAAGGAACCGGCCTGGGCCAAGGGTGGCAGCTATGTCGCCATCCGCCTGATCCGCTTCACGCTGGAGCAGTGGGACCGCACACCGCTGGGCGAGCAGCAGGGTATTTTTGGCCGCGACAAGGCCAGTGGTGCGCCGCTGGGCAAGACCCACGAATTCGACGACCCCGGCTTTGCAGCAGACCCGCATGGCCAGCATGTACCACTGGATTCCCACATGCGCCGTGCCGAACCACGCAAGCATGGCCGCCATGATGCCAAGCTGCTGCGTCGCAGCTACAGCTATTCGCTGGGGCTGACCAAGTCCGGCCAGCTGGACATGGGCCTGGTGTTCATCTGCTTCCAGTCCAATCTGCAAACCGGCTTTATCGATACCCAGCACCGGCTGGATGGCGAACCGCTGGAGGAGTACATCAAACCCTTTGGCGGCGGCTATTTCTTTGCCCTGCCCGGCGTGAGCGGCAGTGAATATCTCGGCGCCAGCCTGTTGCAAGCCGGGCGTTGATGCCGGCCCGGCCATCAGGCTGGAACAGAGTTTGCTGCAGCGAGCACACCAAGGTTGTCTTTTTCCCCTGCCTAAGAGCCTGTTGATAGGCTGCTGTGCTTCGGCGATAGCTCGTTAAAAGTGCCTGTGGAATGCTCATTTTTGCCGTGTCGCTGGGTATTCTGAATGCTTTGTGGGGGGAGCATGAGGAAGAGCGCCAGGCGCTGCATTAAGCTGCACTGCGCTGTCGAGGCCAGCCACTGAGTCGCTGGCCCAAAACAACAGGGGCTGTAGTCCGCAATGGACACAGCCCCTGTTGCATGCCGGGTGGCCGCCGCGGCGACCGTGTGTGTGGCTCAGCCGATATCCAGCCGGCGGATCACGGTTTCCAGCACTTGCGCCCGGTCGGCCCATTGCGGCTTGAGCAGTTTTTCTGCCCGCTGGATGGCCTGGCAGGCCGGGCAGTCATCCTGGCGGTCTTCGGAACCGTCCACCGGGCAGTTGGCGCGGCGGATATGCTGGGTTTCATCGGTGGCGACGCGCAGCAGGCCTTCCATTGCAGCCTTGATTGCCTTGTCCATTGTGTTATCTCCTGTTGGGGGATGTCTTGCAAAGATGGAAAGCAGTGACAGGGACGGGCTCCCGGTAGGGAGTCGCTGGCCAATGCGTTAGGTGTTCGCATGACGCCATGTGCAGCATGGCGCGCCCTGTGCCTGCATTTGTCGTCAGCATAAGTGACAATTGCAGGCAAAGTTTTCGTCTAGGTCAAGAAAGCCGCATTCATTGCCGGCCGGCATGAAAAAAGCCCGGCAGTGCCGGGCTTGTGGGGGGAGCGTGCTGCGGTTTAGCCGACGGTTTCCACCTTGGCGGCGGCCGTCTGCTTGCCGTGATGTTCCGACGCCAGTGCCATATACATGGCCGGTACCACGAACAGGGTGAACAGCGTGCCGATGGACAGGCCGCTGAAAATCACCAGACCCATGGCATGGCGGCCGGCGGCACCCGCACCAGAGGCGATCACCAGCGGCACCACGCCAAACACCATGGCGGCGGTGGTCATCAGGATGGGGCGCAAACGCACTACCGCCGCACCTTCGATGGCTTCACGCTTGCTGGCGCCCTTGGCGCGCAGGTCGTTGGCCACCTCCACGATCAGGATGCCGTGCTTGCTGATCAGGCCCATCAGCGTCACCAGTCCCACCTCGGTGTAGATATTGATGGAGGAGAAGCCGAGGAAGATGAAGATCATCGCCCCGAACAGCGCCAGCGGCACCGATACCAGAATCACCACCGGATCGCGGAAGCTCTCGAACAGCGCCGCCAGCGTCAGGAACACGATGATGACGGCAAACAGCATGGTGAGCGCGAAGCCACCGGATTCCTGGCTGAACTGGCGCGACTGGCCGGCGTAGTCCACCGTATAGCCGCTGGGGGCAATTTCCTTCAGCGTGTCTTCCAGGTATTTCAGCACTTCACCTTGCGCCTGGCCGGATACTCCGGACAGGGTGGCGGAGTTCTGCTGCTGGAAGCGGGTGATGGATTCCGGTACCACGTCCGACTTCAGATGCGCCACGGTGGACAGCGGAATCACCCCGGCATTCGGCGTGCGGATGTAGTAGTTCAGCAGCTGTGCCGGATTGAGACGGTCTTTCTGCAGCAGTTGCGGAATCACCTTGTAGGAGCGGCCGTCGATGGAGAAGTAATTGACGTAGCCGCCACCCATGGCCGCGCTCATCGCATTGGCCACATCCTGTTGCGTCATGCCCAGCGCGCTGGCCTTGTCGCGGTCGATCACCACCGTGGTTTGCGGGGCGTCGATCTTCAGGTCCACGTCGGCAAAGTAGAACTTGCCCGAGCTGCGCGCCTTGTCCAGCAGCTGTTGCGATACCTCGTTGAGGTTTTCGAACGGCTCGGTGGTCTTGATGACGAACTGCACCGGCAGGCCGGACGAACCCGGCAAGGGCGGGAACTGGAAGGCCGCTACCCGGGCACCGGCAATCTTGTTCCAGCGGGCTTGCAAGTCTTGCTGGATTTCATGCGCACTGCGGCCGCGCTCTTCCCACGGCTTGAACAGCACGCCGCCGATACCGGCATTGATGGTGGGGGTGCCGGTGATCTGGAACATCTGCGCGTACTCCGGCATGCTCTTGCTGATGGCATACATCTGCTGCGCGTAAGTCTGCATCTGGTCGGCATTGGCGGTGGGCGAACCTACGATCTGGCCCAGCACGATGCCCTGGTCCTCTTCCGGTGCCAGTTCCGATTGCGACATCTTGGTCATCAGGCCCAGCAAGGCCAGCAGAATGGCGGCCATCACCACCAGCACCGGCCAGGTTTCCAGCAGGCTGTGCAGCAGGCGGCGGTAGCCGTTCTGCACCTTGTCGAAGGTGTGGTCGATGGCCTTGACCAGCCGGCCTTCATCCTGCTCCGGACGGAAGAAGCGCGAGCACATCATCGGCGACAGGGTCAGTGCCACGATGCCGGATACCGTCACGGCGGAGGCCAGGGTGAAGGCAAACTCGGTAAACAGCGCACCGGTGAGGCCGCCCTGGAAGCCGATGGGCACATATACCGCCACCAGCACCACCGTCATCGCCAGAATCGGACTGCCCAGTTCGCGGGCGGCGATGATGGCCGAATCATAGGGCGATTTGCCTTCCTTCATGTGGCGGTCGACGTTCTCCACCACGATGATGGCGTCGTCCACCACCAGGCCGATGGCCAGCACCAGCGCCAGCAGGGTCAGCAGGTTGATGGAGTAGCCCAGCATCAGCATCATGAAAAAGGTGCCGATCAGCGACAGCGGCATGGCGATCACCGGTACCAGCACGGCGCGGAAGCTGCCCAGGAAGAAGAAAATCACCACGGTGACGATCACCAGCGCTTCCACCAGCGTCTTCACCACTTCATGAATCGAGGTGTTGATGAAGTCGGTGGAGTCGTAGACGATCTGCCCGGTCAGGCCGGACGGCAATTGCTGCTGAATGCCGGGGAAGGCAGTGCGCACGCTCTTGGCCACATCCAGGATATTGGCCTCCGGTGCCACCTTGATACCGATGAATACCGAGCGCTCACCGCTGAAGGCCACGTTGAAGTCGTAGTTTTCCGAGCCCAGCGTCACCGTGGCAATGTCTTCCAGCCGCACGATGGCATCGCCACTTTGCTTGACTGCCAGCTTCTTGAATTCGTCCACGCTGTGCAGGTCGGTCGCGGCAGTCAGCGGAATACTCACCATCTGCCCCTTGCTGGTGCCGACAGCCGCCAGCACGTTATTGCTGGCCAGCGCGCTGTTGACATCGGTGGCGGTAATGCCGTGGGCGGCCATCTTGTCGGCATCCAGCCAGGCACGCAGGGCGAACTGACGCGCACCCAGCAGCTCGGCCGTCTGTACGCCGGGGATGGAGTCCAGCTTGGGCTTGACCACACGGTTAAGGAAGTCGGTGACGTTGTTGGTGGGCAGGGTCTTGCTATAGAAGCCGATATACATGGCATCTGTGGTCTGCCCGGTCTGCACCGTCAGCACCGGCTGCTGGGCTTGCGCCGGCAGCTGGTTCTTCACCGTGTTGACCTGGGTGTTGATCTCGGTCAGCGCGCGGTTGGCGTCGTAGTTCAGCCGCAGGGTGGCGGTAATGGTGGAAATACCGCTATTGCTGGTGGATGACAGGTAATCGATACCCTGTGCCTGGGCGATGGCGCCCTCCAGCGGCTGGGTGATGAAGCCGGCCATGGTCTTGGCGTCCGCACCGTAATAGGTGGTGGACACGGTGACGACGGCGTTCTGGGTCTGCGGGTACTGATTGATCGGCAAGCCGAACAATGAGCGCAAACCCAGCACGACGAGCAGCAGGCTTACCGTCGTCGCCAGCACCGGCCGGCGAATGAAGATGTCGGTAAAGTTCATGGCTGGGCCTTAGTGTTCCTGCGGGGTCGGATTGGGGTTGTTGGTCGGCTGCACTGCATTGTCCACCGTAACGGCCGTGCCGTTCTTCAGCTTGACCTGACCGGTGGTCACCACCTGTTCGCCTTCGCTGACCCCACTGAGGATGGCTACCTGATCACCACGGGTCGGGCCGGTGGTGACAAATACCTGTTTCACCACCAGGCTGCCGGCAGCGGCCGAGGCCTCCTTGCCAGCGGCCTTCACCACGAACACGGTGGAGCCGTAGGCGTTATAGGTAATGGCTGTCTGCGGCAGGGTCAGGTAGGGCTGTTCGCGTCCGGTGTCCAGGCTGGCGCTGGCAAACATGCCGGGCAGCAGCTTGCGGCCGGGGTTGGCGATCAGTGCCTGTACCTGCACATTGCGGGTGCTGGTGTCGATCTTGGGGTTGATGGCGTTCACATTGCCGGCAAAGGTCTTGTCGGCGGTGCCATCGGTCTTGATCACCACCTTCTGGCCAATGCTGACTGCAGCCAGCTGGCTTTGCGGCAGGTTGAAATCGACATGGATGGGGTCGATCTGCTGCAGGGTGACGATCTTGTCGCCGGCATTCAGGTACTGACCGGGATTGACGCTGGTGATGCCCACACGGCCGGCAAACGGCGCGCGAATGGTTTTCTTGGCCACCAGCGCAGCTTGTTGTGCCACTTGCGCCTTCTTGCTTTTCAGGTCGGCCGCGTCGTTATCCACCTGTGCCTGCGCTACGCCTTGCACCGCCAGCTGGGCCTGATCGCGCTTGAGCGTGATGGCGGCCAGTTCGGCGGCGGCTTCCAGCGCATGTTGCTGGGCGAGATCGGCATCGGCATTCAGTTGGACCAGCACATCGCCGGCCTTCACATCCTGGCCAGACTGGAAGTGCAGGCTGCGTACCTGGCCAGCCACTTCACTGCTGATATCCACGCCATGCACGGCGCTGAGGGTGCCGACCGACTTGAGCTGCGGCTGCCAGCTGGTTTTCTTGGCGATGATGGTGCTGACAGTCTGCGGCTGTGGCTTGGGTGCACTGGCCATCAGGGTACGGATATGCATGAAGAAGCCCAGCCCCAGTACCACTACCAGCAGCACTATGCCTCCCAGCATGATGAACATTCGCTTGGTCATATTGCTTTCCTTGTTTTCTCTTGATTGCGTGTCGTCTACCGGCTGCGATCAGGGCTTGGCCTGGGCGGTAGGGTCGGGGTTGGCGATATCGTCGCTGCGGTTCCACCAGCCACCACCCAGCGCCAGGAACAGCGCGGCGGTATCGGCATAGCGGCTGGCGCTGGCGCTGACCAGATTGATGCGGGTCTGCTGCCAGGTGCGCTGTGCATCCAGCAGGCTCAACTGGCTGACTGCTCCCAGGCGGAAACGCTGCTGGGTCAACTGCAGTGTTTCGCGTGCCTGTGCCTCGGCATCGGCCTGGGCTTGCAGGGTGCTGGCATCGGCGCTGACTGCGCGCAGGCTGTCGGCCACATTCTGGAAGCCCTTGAGCACGGTCTCGCGGTACTGGGCCTGGGCCTGTTCGAAAGCCGCCTCGGCAGAACGCTTTTTGGCACGCAGCGCGCCGCCGTCAAATAGCGACTGGCTGACGCTGGCGCCCAGGCTCCACAGGCTCAGCCCGGCAGTGGCCGGACCCACAAACAAACGCTCGCGGGTGAAGCTGCCGGTCAGGCTGATTTGCGGATACTGGTTGGCCGTGGCCACGCCGACCTGGGCACCCGCCTGCTGCAGCAAGGCTTCGCTGGCGCGAATGTCCGGCCGCTGGCGCACCAGTTCCGAGGGCAGCGATACCGGCAGTTCGGCCGGCAGATGCAGGCTGTCCAAGGTGAATTCCGGCAGGCCGCCGCTTGATGGCAGCTTGCCCACATACACCGCCAGTTGGTTGCGGGTGAGGTCCAGCGCCTTTTCCAGTGGTGGCAACTGGGCGCGGGTCTGTGCCACCAGCGTAGCCTGCGACAGCACGCCACTGCGGGCGACTGCACCCAGCGCGGCCTGTTTTTCCACGATGCGCAGCTGCTGTTCGGCAGCGGTCAGCATTTCCCGTGTGGCTTGCAACTGGGCACGCTGCGAGGCTTCCTGGATGGCGGTGGTGACCACATTGAAAATCAGCGTCTGGTAGGTGGCTTCCAGCTGATAGCGCTGGTAGTCGCTGGCGGCCATCAGTCCCTGCAATTGCTGGCGGTTGGCACCGAACAGGTCCAGCGTGTAAGACACATTGAGGCCGGCGCTCAGTACATTGAAATCACTGGGGGTGCTGCCGGACTGGGTCTGGCGCTGGCGGCTGCCGCCCAGCTGGCCGCTGACCGAGGGATATTCCAGCGTGCCGGCGGCGGCATTGTAGTTTTCCTGAGCCTGGCGCAGGGCGGCACGAGCGGCAGCCAGGCTGGGATTGTTGTGCAGGGCTTCGCGAATCAGCTGGTCGAGGGCGGGCGAGCGAAACAGCTGCCACCATTCCGGCTGCAATTGCTGGCCCAGCGCCAGGTGCTGCGCGATGCCGGCGGCACCCGCCTGCCGGCTGGCCACCGTGTGTTCGGCCAGCGGGCTGCTGCCATAGCTGCGGCTCTGGCCATCAACCAGTTGCGGTGTGCTGGCTGGCGGCGTCAGGGTGCAGCCCGACAATGCCAGACCGAGCAACAGCGGCAGCGCTGCCCGGGGGAGGGTTGACGCCGCTGTTGCCGGTGGGCGGCCCGGTGAGTGCTTGGGATGCATCCTGTACTCCTGTTCTTGACCTGCGCAGCCGTGGTGGTGGCTTTGCATTGTCCTGCCTTGTGGGCGAGTTGATTCTTCGGATTATTCTGATATTGCTGCCGGATGCGACGCTTTGATCAGCCGGTCAAAGGCATACAGAAAGCGCCGACGGGCTTCTTCGCTATCCTGCGGGCCGCTACTGTTCAGATTGCGTAGGGCAATGCCGGCAATGGTGCTGTGGAACAGGGCCATTTCGTCGTCGCTGGCGTGAACGCCCAGCCGCTTGAAGGCTTCTTTCTTGTTGTTCAGCATGCGGCGGTCAAAGTCGCTGATCCAGTCCTTGAGTTTGGGGTCGACCTCGGCCGCCACGGTGACCGCCACCATCAGCCGGGCAATGCGGCTGTCGCAGATGTTGTTGCACATGGCCTGGCGAAACGCCTCCAGCGTGGGCATGGGCGCTGTGTCATGGCAGCCCTGGGCGTTGATCACCATCAGGCAGCCATGCTCCACCACCACGGTCAGCAGATCGTTGCGCGTGGGGAAGTAATAGGTCAGGTGGCTCTGGCGTAGGCCGGCCTGCTTGGCAACCTTGCTCTGGCTGAAGCCCAGGATTCCGTCATGCAGCAGCACATCCAGCGCGGCATCAATCAGCTTGGTGCGGATGTCCTTGCAACTGGCGGCCGAGCAGGGCGGGGCGGATTGTTGGCTTGCTGTCATGGTTTTTGGTTAAGTTACCAAGAAGTGGCAATCTAACAATATTCCATGTGATTTGCCAGCCTGTGTGGCGGATTATTTTGCGCGGGCCGGTTTCCCCAGTGATCTGAGGCAGATTTGACACAGGTGGGGAGCTGTACAAGCCGGGTGGGAATCAAGACAAGGGGAAGGATGTTGCGGGGAGTCATGCATTTTGCCAAAAAATACCAAATGACTTTATTTTCACTTTAAAAATGTAAATGTCATTAAGTGTGGGCGCAAAAGCAAGCCATAACCTATGGCATGGCTGGGCAAACAGGTTTTGATGCAGATCATGCTTGTTGTCATTAGTCTGCGAGGCGGCGGTGGAAGCTGCTTAAGTAGCGGGTCTGCCAGCCTGACGTAAAGGTAAGGATAAGCGTCAGCCGGCAGCATGAATCTGGCCGAGACAGGCCGGAACAACGCTCGATAAAACAGCAGGCCGCAAGCAGGCCGCAAATTGCAAGGGATAAACAAGTGGAAAGACGTATCCACCATGCCGGACTGGCAGGGAAAATCATGTCGGCAGAAAATGCCGCAGCACAAATCCAGCCGGGCATGACCGTGGGCATGAGCGGTTTTACCGGCTCGGGCTACCCCAAGGCCGTGCCATTGGCACTGGCTGGCCGCATTGAGGCCGCACAAGGACGGGGTGAAAAATTTGCCCTGCGCGTGCTGACTGGCGCCTCCACCGCGCCGGAACTGGATGGCGCGCTGGCCAAGGCTGGGGGTATCGACTTCCGTCTGCCCTATCAGTCTGATCCGGAGCTGCGCGCGCGCATCAACCGTGGCGAAATCGAATACATGGATGTGCATCTGGGCCAGGTGGCGCAATACACCTGGTTTGGTTTCCTCGGCAAGATCGATGTGGCCGTGGTGGAAGTTGCCGGCATCCTACCGGATGGCCGGCTGATTCCTTCGACTTCAATTGGCAATAACAAAACCTGGCTGGACCTGGCCGACAAGGTGATTCTGGAAGTCAACAGCACCCAGCCGCTGGGGCTGGATGGCATGCACGACATCTATTACGGTACGGCGCTGCCGCCCAATCGTCAGCCCATTCCGCTGACGCAAGCCGGCGACCGTATCGGCGAGCCTTATCTGCGGGTTGATCCGGCCAAGGTGGTGGCGGTGGTGGAAACCCATGCGCCGGACCGACTTGGCCGCTTTAGCGCCCCGGACGAAACCAGCCAGCGTATTGCCGGCCATCTGGTGGAATTCCTCAAGCATGAAATCAAGGTGGGGCGTCTGCCGGAAAACCTGCTGCCCTTGCAGTCTGGTGTGGGCAATATCGCCAATGCGGTGCTGGGCGGGCTGCGTGATGGCGGCTTTAGCAATCTGACTGCGTTTACCGAGGTGATTCAGGACGGCATGCTCGACCTGATCCGCACCGACACCATCCGCATGGCCTCGGCTACCGCGCTGTCGCTCAGCCCGGAAGGAGTGCAAGAGTTCGCCCGCAATATCGAGCACTACCGCGAGCGCATAGTGCTGCGGCCGCAGGAAATCTCCAATCATGCCGAACTGGTGCGCCGCCTGGGCTGTATCGGCATCAACGGCATGGTAGAGGCCGATCTATACGGCAACGTCAACTCCACCCATGTGGCCGGCACCTCCATCATCAACGGCATTGGCGGTTCTGGCGACTTTGCCCGCAATGGCTTTTTGTCCTGCTTCGTCACCCCCAGTACCGCCAAGAACGGGGCGATTTCCTGCATCGTGCCCATGGTCAGCCATGTCGATCACACCGAGCACGACGTGTGCATCATCGTCACCGAACAGGGGTTGGCTGACCTGCGTGGCCTGTCGCCCAAGCAGCGCGCCCGCGCGGTGATTGCCAACTGCGCCCACCCGGACTATCGCCCGCTGCTGCAGGATTACTTTGACCGCGCCTGCCGCGACAGCAAGGGCAAGCACACCCCGCATCTGCTGGGCGAGGCGCTGTCCTGGCATGAGCGGCTGCTAGGGCAGGGCAGCATGCAGCGCTGAGTCGCGCTCAGGGGCTTGCCTGCCCGTTCGATGGAAAGGAAAAGGCCATGCCATACCCGGCATGGGCCTTTTTGACGGGGTCTGGAGCGGGGGCGGGTTTACAGCTCCACCACCTGTTTGCTGCGCAGTGCCTGGGTGATGGCCAGGCCAATGCGCGTCGCCTCGGTGGCATCGGCCAGGCTCAGTGCCAGCGGTTGATCCTGCAGCACAGCATCGACAAAGTGCTGGGCCTCGCTGACAAAAGCTTCGGCAAAACGCTGGTAGAAGTCCTGCACACATTCATTGCGCACGCCATGGACATCGCTGATGTCCACCCGGTTGGCGCGCGGGTTGGCTCCCACAGTCAGCCGCCCGGCACTGGCGAAGATTTCGGTCAGGGTTTCATGGCCATGCGCCTGGGTGCGCGAGGCATAGAAGCAAGCCAGCTTGCCATCGGCAAACTCCAGCATCGCCACGCCATTGTCCACGTCGCCACAGTCGGCCAGTGCCGGGTGCAGGGCATTGGTGCCAGTGGCCCAAGCGCGTAGCGGCTTGGGTGAGCCCAGCAGCCAGCGTGCCAGATCGATATCGTGAATGCTGCAATCCATGAAAATGCCGCCGCTGCTGGGGGAAAATTTCACAAAAAAACCATTCTCGTCATTCAGGTCACAGGTTTGTGAGCGCAATAGATAAGGCTGGCCCACCAGGCCCTGTTGCAGCTTGGCGGCGGCATCCTGATAGCTGGCATCAAAGCGGCGGACAAAACCCACCATGGCCTTGAGTTGCGGATGGTCTGCCGCTACTGCTTCTACTTTCTGGCAATCTTCCACATTCAGCGCCAGCGGTTTTTCGCAAAACACATGCTTGCCGGCGCGCAGGCTGGCGATGATCTGCTCGGCATGCAGCGCGGTAGGGGTGACCAGAAATACCGCTTGTAGCTCTGGCTCTGCCAGCATCGCATCCAGCGTGGCGTGGCGCTGCACGCCGGGCAGGTTTTCCGCTGCCCAGTCCAGTTCTTGCGCCAATGGCGAGCAGGCCGCCAGCAGTGTTGCACCGCGAATGCGGTCGCGCAGATTGAGCGCATGGCGGCGACCTAGCCGGCCCAGGCCGACAAGGCCGATATTCAGTGTGGACATGACTTCTCCTTGCCCGCCGGATTTGTGCGCGGCGGGCTGCTTGGCAATCGGGGAGATTTACAGGGTGATCAGGCGGTTTTCCTGCCAGGAGCGGGTGGCCGCATCGGCCAGTTCCAGTGCCTTGACGCCATCCTCCACCGTGGTACGCGGGCGGGTGCCGTGCTGCACTACCTCAAAGAAGTGGGCCATTTCCAGTGCATAGGCGGCGCGGTAGCGTTCCAGGAAAAAGCGTTCCGGCAGATCGGTGCTGACCTGCTGGCTGCCATAGGCGGTGACTTCGGTGGGGCGGTGATTACCGGCCTGCAGCATCCCCAGATTTCCCATCACCTCGAAACGCTGGTCATAGCCATAGGCGGCACGGCGGCTGGTGTTGATCTGGCACAGACGGCCAGAACGGGTGCGGATGGTGACCGCCGTGGTATCGGCATCGCCAGCCGCTCCGATGGCCGGGTCGGTCAGGACGCTGGCGCTGGCCTGCACGCTGACGGCTTCGTCGGCCAGAATCCAGCGGCAGATGTCGAAATCGTGAATCAGCATGTCCTTGAAAATGCCGCCAGAGCGCTTGATGTAGTCCACCGGCGGTGCGCCAGGGTCGCGGCTGGTGACAATCAGCACTTCCGGCTGGCCGATTTCCCCGGCCTCGATGCGCGCTTTCACTGCGGCAAAGGTGGGGTCGTAGCGGCGCTGAAAGCCGATCAGGCAGGCTACGCCAGCTTCTTTCACCGCAGCGGCGCATTGGCGTGCGCGCTCCAGGGTAAGGTCTACCGGTTTTTCGCAGAAGATGGCCTTGCCACGGGCTGCAGCACGCAGGATGAGGTCGGCATGGGTATCGGTACTGGAGGCAATGACGACAGCGCCCACTTCCGGGTCGGCCAGTGCGCTGTCGATATCAGTCACGCTGGCACCATAATGTGCGGCCAGTTCCTGTGCGGATGGCTGGTGGGTATCGACGACATACTTCAGGCGGGCGCCGGACTGGGCGGCCAGGTTGGCGGCGTGGATCTTGCCGATACGGCCGGCTCCGAACAGGGCTACTGCGGTCATTGCTGTCTCCTCATGCGTGTTGTTGGCCTGCCATATGCCTGGCGCGGCAGCTTGCCTGAGAGTATATGTTAGAAAAAAATTTCTGAAAAATATTTATTCGGAAATTTTATTTTCTGAAGTGCAAAAGGAAAAAAAGCCACAGTAGTCGATGGCCACCGTGGCAAGTCCGAGGAAGTGTGCTGCAGAAGAAACTGCCGGGTCAGTAAAAGTCCGGGCGCGGTGGCATGCTGATGTTCACCACGCTGCCGTTTTGCTGCGCCAGTACGCAGGCATCCGCGGCCACGGCGGCGGCATAGCCATCCCAGGCGGAGGGGCCGGTGAGCTGGCCGGCCAGCACGCCGTCGATGAAGGCTTGCAGCTCTACGTCGTAGGCAGCGATGAAGCGTTGCTTCCAGTCGGTGAGAATGGCAGTGGAGTAGCTGGCCGCGCTGCGCAGCGGCACGCTGCTGGGTTCCGGCAGGCTGGCAATGCCGGTTTCGCCCACGATCTGGCACTGGATGTCATAGCCGTACTGGCAGTTGACGAAGATTTCCACGTCAATGCGCACCCCGCTGCGGGTTTCCAGCAGCACGATCTGCGGGTCGGCCAACTGTGGCCGGGCGTGGCTGCTCTTGCGCGGGAACACCACCTGGGCCGAGACATAGTCTTCATCCAGCAACCAGCGCAATACGTCCAGCTCGTGAATCAGCGTGTCAGTAATCGCCATCGGCGTGGTGTAGCCTTCGCCGACCGAGGGATTGCGATGGGCGCAGTGCAGCATCAGCGGCGCACCGATACGGCCTTCCTTCAGCACCTGTTTGAGCGCACGGTATCCGGCGTCGTATGGGCGCATGAAGCCCACTTGCACCAGCCGTTTGCCGTGGGCACGCTCAGCCTCGACGATGCGCATGCAACCTTCTGCAGTAACTGCCAGCGGCTTTTCGCAGAACACCGGCTTGCCGGCGGCAATGGCGGCCAGCACGAATTCTTCATGGCTGGGGCCCCAGGAGGTCACCAGCACGGCTTCCACTGCCGGGTCGCGGATCAGCGCCTGGGCGCTGTCGTGCACGGTGGCGGCCAGCCAGTATTGCTGCACCGTGGCCTGGGCTTGCTCGGGGTTGATGTCGTGGACGGCAACCACGCGCGCCCCGGACAGGGTCTGGCTGAGGCGGCGGATGTGGTCCTGGCCGATGGCTCCGGTACCGATGACGCCGATGGCTAATGTCATGTCTGTCTCCTTGGTTTTGCTTGTTATGTGATGTGCAGGGGGGCCTGCGGGCTTAGCTGGCAAGTTGCTGGCGGATGTAGTCCATGCTGCTCTGCAGCAGGGTTTCGCTGTCGGGGGCTTGCATGATGTCGCTGGCAAACGGCTCGAACGACACCACACCCTGATAGCCACGGACCAGTAGTTCCTTGAGTTGGGAGATATTGCCCAGCCGGTCGGCACTGCCCACCAGCACGCGGTGGCCGTCGCGCATTTCATGACTGGCCAGGGTGGTGGATTCCACGCCGGAGATATGAACCAGCCCGGTCAGTTCCGGAAAGAAAATGTCTTCGCCGGCCAGATGGTGGTGGAAGGTGTCGTGCACCAAGCGGAAATGGCGCTCGCCGGCGGCGGCGTAAATGGCGGTGACGGCCTCGGATTTGCGGCGCAATGCGCATTCCTCGAAACCCAGCGGCTCGACCAGACCGGTCATGCCGTGGTCGTCCAGAATCGGCTTGAGCTGCTTGAGCGCATGGATCAGATCCTGCTGGCGCTGGCTGGGGTTGCGGGCATCGTCGCGGCTGTTGAGCGGACACATCACCAGTGCCTGGGCGCCACAGTCGCGGGCATAGGCAGCCAATTGCATAGCACGCTGTTGCAGCTGGGCATCGAATACGTCAAACGGGTAGAGTGCATTGATGCTGCGGATGGTGATGCCTGCTGCGGAGGCGGCAGCGCGCAACTGGGCGGCCGGGGTGCCATTGCTGATTTCCACGCCGTTCAGATCGTTGCGGATTTCAATGTCGCTTACCCCCAGTCGGCGGCACATGGTCAGATAGTCGGGAAAGGGCAGGCGTGGCGCGCTGATGCGGTTGATGGCAAAACGGATGCTGTTGTTCATGATGGGCTTTCGGCGGGTGAGGGGGCTTACTTCGGTTGCCAGTGGCGGTAGTGCTGGTTCAGGTAGCGCTGCATTTCGCTCAGCATGAAGCGCGACGATTCATCGGCGCGTTCTTCCCAGGCAAACACGCAGGAAGACAGCACGCCGTCAAAGCCGACCTCGGCCAGGGTGGCGAAGAACACATCCCAGTCGATTTCGCCCTGGCCGATATCCAGATGCTGATGTACGCGCACATTGGCCCCCGGCGGATTGACGATGTAGCGCAGACCGGATGACGCCCGGTGATTGAAGGTGTCGGCCACCCGCACATGGGTTAGTACTGGCGCAGCGGCACGCAGCATGGCGGCCATGTCGTCGCCGTAATAGAAGGTATGTGGCGCGATATAGGACAGCTTGACCTGAGGCGAGCCGATTAGCTGCACGATGTCCAGTGCCGGCTGAAAGGTTTCGATCCAGTCTTCCGGATGCGGCTCTATCGATAGCTGCAGGCCTTCATGCTCGAAAATCGGCAGAAGTTCGTCCATCGAACGCCAAAATGCCGCCTCGCATTGCTCCGGGGTGTTGATGCCTGCGCCCATGCCCAGTGACCGTTCTGGCGCTGCGCCACGACCAAATTCGGAAATCAGGGTGTCGCACTCCAGCTCCACCGCAATTTCGATGGCCCGCTTCCAGTATTTCATTGCCGCCTGGCGTTCATCTTCGAACGGGCTGGACCAGCGGTACATCGGCTGCAAGGTGGCCAGGCTCACGCCATGCTCGCGCATGGCCTGCTTGAAGCTGGCCAGCCGTACGCCATTGGCACGCGGCATGGCCCACCATTGCAGCAGGTCGGCACGTGGGGATAACTCGATATGGCGGTAACCCAGCTCGGCCGTCTTGCGGCACAGCTCTGGCAGGCTCAGCTGCCGGTGCATGTAAGGGTCCAGAGCAATTTTCATGTCGTCCTCCAGTTCTTGTCGTATGGCCGGATAATGTTGCGGTGCACACCATGCCAAGCGCTTGATGCCTTGTGGCGGAAGGGTTGCAGGCTGGTGTGGTGGGACTGACTCTAGGGGAGGGAGAACAGCTTTTCAGTTGCTGTTTTGACGATAAATCGTCAATGTGGGCCGATTGCCCAGCTAGCAGCACAGGAAGGCTCCCCATGACTGCACCCGCTCGTCGCAAGAAAACCGCCCGCTTTATCGAAATTGCCGCCGCCGCCGGGGTGAGCGTGGCCACGGTGGACCGGGTATTGAACGAGCGCGGCAGCGTGTCTGCCCAGGCGCGGGACAGGGTAGTGGCTGCTGCACGCGAACTGGCAGTGCCACGGCTGTTGCCGGACACCCGTCACGGGCTGATTCATATCGACATCCTGTTGCCGGACAACCGCTCGCCATTTTTCCAGCGCCTGCGCCAGGCCTTGCAGCAGGCACTGCCCATGCTGGACCAGCGGGTGGTGGTGCATCAGCAAACGCTGGGCGAAAAAGACGAGGCAGGCCTGCTGCGCGCGCTGCGACCACGGCCCTACCTTCGGCAGGGGCTGATTGTGGCGGCACCGGATACCCCAGCAGTGCAGCTGGCCTTGCAAGCAGCCATCCAGCGTGGCGAGCAGGTGGTCCTGGTGGTGAGTAATGTGGCCGGCCTGCCACAGGCGCGCTATGTCGGCATCGACAACCACGCTGCCGGGCGTACTGCCGGCCTGTTGCTGGGGCGGTTGTGCCGCCAGCCGGGGCGGGTGCTATTGCTGTCCAGCCGGCCGGATTATCGTGGCCATCTGGAGCGCGCCAGCGGCTGTGCCGAGGTGCTGGCGCAGGACTTTCCCCATTTGCAGTGCGATCAGGTGGCCACCGCCACCCATGACGATGCCGACCGTTGCCATGCTGCGGTCAGCCTTGCCTTCAAGCAGGGGCAGCCGATTGCCGGCATTTACAACAGTGGAGCCGGCTCCCCGGGCATCGAAGCTGCGCTGCACCGCTATGCCATCCACGACAAGGTGTGTTGGGTGACGCACGAATTGTCGGACGACCACCGTCTGTATCTGCAACAGGGCCTGCTGGACGTGGTGATTGATCAGGACCCGGACGGCCAGGCCATCAAGGCCTTGCAGCATGTGCTGAGTGTGGCGGAGCAAGCGCCCGCCGCTGCCAGGGCTGGTCCGGCGGAATTCCGGTTGTATCTGGCAGAAAACATGTCAGCCCAGCCTTATCTGACCGGCTGAATCTGCCTGGCCGCAACGCCTTGGTTTCGCATTCAAGGAAATCAATTTCCAAAATAAAATAAAATGAAAAATATTTTGCAATTTGGTTGAAATCTTATATCGTAGTGGCAGACAAGCCCCTTACCGTTGATGGCCTGCCAGCGGCTCCGCCCAGCCGGGTGCAGGCTGTCTCCCCCTGGAGAATGGATGTGAAAACCGTACGTCTCACCGTGGCCCAGGCGCTGGTGCGCTATCTGGCCGCGCAGTTTGTCACCCTGCCGGATGGCCGCCGGGAGCGGCTGTTTGGTGGAGTGTGGGCCATTTTCGGCCATGGCAATGTGGCTGGTCTGGGCGAGGCGCTGCAGGCTGCGCAGGATGTGCTGCCCACCTTGCGCGCGCACAACGAACAGGGCATGGCGCTGGCCGCCACCGCTTATGCCAAGGCGCATTTCCGCCGCCGCATGATGGCGGTCAGTACCTCCATTGGCCCTGGTTGTACCAATCTGGTGACTGCCGCTGCCGTGGCCCATGTCAACCGCCTGCCCATGCTGCTGTTGCCAGGTGATGTGTTCATCTCGCGCGCACCGGACCCGGTGCTGCAACAAGTAGAAGATTTTCAGGATGGCGGCGTGTCGGCGGTGGACTGCCTGCGCCCGGTATCGCGCTATTTCGATCGCATCGTGGTGCCATCGCAACTGCTCACCGCCTTGCCACGTGCCATCGCCACCCTGACCGATCCGGCGCAGTGCGGCCCGGTGACGCTGGCGCTGCCGCAGGATGTACAGGCCCAGGCCTGCGACTGGCCGGAGTCCTTCTTTGCCGAACGCGATATCCATTTCCGCCAGCCGCCGCCGGAGCCGACCGAACTGGCCCGGCTGGCTGCCTTGCTGCGTCAGGCCAAGCGTCCGCTCATCGTCTGTGGTGGCGGGGTGCTGTATAGCGCTGGCGGTGTGGATGCACTGAAAAATTTTGTGGAAAGCCATGGCATTCCGGTGGGCGAAAGCCAGGCAGGCAAGGGTGCGCTGGCCTGGGATCATCCGCTGCTGGCGGGTTCCATTGGCGTAACCGGCTCGCCTGCGGCCAATGAGCTGGCCGAACAGGCTGACGTGGTGCTGGCCGTGGGTAGCCGCTTGCAGGACTTCACCACCGGCTCGCACACGCTGTATGCCCAGGCCACTTTGCTGTCCATCAATGTGAATGGCTTTGATGCCATCAAATGGGGTGGTCACAGCCTGCAATGTGATGCTGCGGTGGGTCTGGCGGCGCTGAGCAGTGCACTGCAAGGCTGGCAGGCAGACGCTGACTGGACGACACACAGCCAGCGGCTGTGCCATGGCTGGCGGCGTCAGGTGGCGGAGATCGTGCACAGCCCGCGTGCCAGCTTGCCGACCTATGCCGAAGCCATCGGCGCGGTACAGGCATCGGCGGTGGATTCGGCCGAACGCGACATCGTGGTGTGCGCGGCGGGCACCTTGCCTGCCGAATTGCACAAGTTGTGGCGCACCAGTACGCCGGGTGGCTATCACATGGAGTATGGCTTCTCCTGCATGGGCTACGAGGTAGCCGGCGGCCTGGGGGTGAAGATGGCCAGGCCGGAGCGGGAAGTCATCGTGATGGTGGGTGATGGCAGCTATCTGATGTTGAACAACGAGCTGGCCACCTCGGTGATGCTCGGCCACAAGCTCATCGTGGTGTTGTTGGACAATGCCGGCTATGCCTGCATCAACCGCCTGCAGCAGACCTGCGGAGGTGTGCCATTCAACAATATGCTGGCCGATTGCCTGCACGGCGAACACGGCATCCCGCAGATCGACTTTGCCCAGAATGCCCGTTCGCTGGGGGCGGAGGCGGAAACGGTCAGTACGGTGGCGCAACTGCAGGCCGCCATGCTGCGCGCCCGTGCCGCCAGCCGCAGTTATCTGATCCAGCTGCGCATCGATGGCCCGCAATGCACGCCGGAAGGTGGCAGCTGGTGGGAAGTGGGTATCCCGGAAGTATCGGAACGCGAGCCGGTGCGTGACGCTCGTGCTGCCTATGAAGAGGCCCGCCAGCGTCAGCGCCAGTGAGGCGGCTTGCTGGCGCCGCGGGGCTAGGCTGCTTGACCGAGCAGTACTGCGCTAGCCTGTTGAGAAAGCCACAGGTCTGAAAGACAGTAGCCATGCCATCGCGGCATGGCTTTT
Organism: Aquitalea sp. FJL05; assembly: GCF_003852595.1. NCBI lineage: Bacteria > Pseudomonadati > Pseudomonadota > Betaproteobacteria > Neisseriales > Chromobacteriaceae > Aquitalea > Aquitalea sp. FJL05. Next base: position 37,557 of record NZ_QAJS01000006.1, on the reverse strand, counting down.
TCATTTTCTTGTTCAATATTTTTTCAGTAAATAATTTTAAAAAACAATTGGATAGATGATTTTTTTGCGCAGGGTGCTAGGTGATGGCAGGAAGATGTGTGGTATCTGTCAAAAGTAAAAATGGAAAAATATTTCTACTAATTTTTATTTGTGAAATTTTATTTGCAATAATGCGTGTGCTCACTTATCTTAGCTGCACGACCAGACGATATGCGCCTTGCATTGCACTGCAACATGGAAAACGGCGCATCTCGGGATCGAACCACTAATAAAGACAGGAGACGCATCAATGAAACGCATCACCAAGCTTGCTGGTTCCGCAGTGTTCTTTTCCCTCACCATGCTGGCCATGCCGGCCTCTGCTGCCAAACTGGGCGTGACCATGTCCGCCTTCGACGACAATTTCCTGACCGTGCTGCGCAACAATATGAAGACCTACGCCGGCAGCCAGAAGGGCGTGGACATCCAGTTTGAAGATGCGCAAAACGATGTGGGCCGCCAGCTCAGCCAGGTACAGAATTTCATTGCGCAGAAAGTCGACGGCATCATCGTCAATGTGGTGGATACCGACGCCACCCCGAAAATCACCAAGCTGGCCCAGAGCGCAGGCATCCCGCTGGTGTACGTAAACCGCATGCCGGCCGACAAGACCTTGCCGTCCAAGGTAGCCTTTGTCGGCTCTAATGAAGCCGAGTCTGGCACCGTGCAAATGAAAGAGGTATGCCGCCTGCTCAAGGGCAAGGGCAATATCGTGGTGATGATGGGTGATCTGTCCAACCAGGCTGCGCGCCAGCGCACCAAGGACGTGGAAGAGGTCATCGCCAAGGCACCGTGTAATGGCATCAAGATTGTGGAAAAGCAGACTGCCAAGTGGTCGCGCACTGATGGCCGCGACCTGATGATGAACTGGCTGAGTGCCGGTCTGCAGTTTGATGCCGTGGTGTCCAATAACGACGAAATGGCACTGGGTGCCATTCAGGCGCTCAAATCCGCCAAGCGTCTGGACAAGACCATCGTGGCTGGCGTGGATGCCACCCAGGATGCGCTTACCGCCATGAAAAACGGCGAACTGAAAGTCACTGTGTTCCAGAATGCCGCAGGTCAGGGCAAGGGCGCAGTCGATACCGCCCTCAAGCTTTCCCGTGGCGAGAAGCTGCCGTCGATGATTTGGGTGCCGTTTGAGCTGGTGACCCCGGCCAATCTGAAGAACTACCAGTCGCGCAACTAATTGCCGCAGCGGGCGGCATCTGCTGGACGATGCCGCCCGGCACGAGGAGGAGCAAGCCATGTTGAGCCTGGCCCCAGAAAAACCACTGACTACCGCCCCATCCCACCCGCCGGTGGCTGCCCAGCAGCTGCTGATCGAAGTGGAAGGTGTACGCAAGGCCTTCCCCGGCGTGGTGGCACTGGATGATGTGTCCTTTCGCCTGCGCGCCGGTACGGTGCATGCCCTGATGGGCGAGAACGGTGCTGGCAAATCCACCCTGATGAAGATTCTGGCCGGGGTGTATATCCCGGACCAGGGTGTTTATCGCCTGCACGGCCGCGAGATCGCCCTGACATCGCCGCTGGATGCACTGGAAAACGGCATCGCCATGATCCATCAGGAACTGAACCTGATGCCCTTCATGAGCATTGCCGAAAACATCTGGATCCGCCGCGAGCCGCTGAACCGTTTCGGCCTGATCGACCATGCGCGCATGTATCAGATGACGCGGGAGCTGTTTGCCCAGCTGTCCATCGAGCTGGACCCGGAAGCCAAGGTCGCCAGCCTGAGCATTTCCAGTCGCCAGATGGTGGAGATCGCCCGCGCCGTATCGTACAACTCCGATGTGCTGATCATGGACGAACCCACCTCGGCGCTGACCGAGCACGAAGTGGCGCATCTGTTCCGCATCGTGCGCATGCTGCGCGAGCAGGGCAAGGGCATCATCTATATCACCCACAAGATGAACGAGCTGTTCGAGATTGCCGATGAGGTGTCGGTATTCCGCGATGGCCATTTCATCGGCTGCAAGCAGGTGGAACAACTGAGCCACGATGAAGTGATCCGCATGATGGTGGGGCGTGAAATTACCGAGATGTTCCCCAAAACCATCGTGCCGATTGGCGATGTGGCACTGGAAGTGAGCCATCTCACACTGGATGGCGTATTCCACGATGTGTCTTTTTCGCTGCGTCAGGGCGAGATTCTCGGGGTGGCCGGCTTGATCGGCTCCGGCCGCAGCAATGTGGCGGAAACCCTGTTTGGCGTCAGCCCGGCCAGCAAGGGCGAGATTAAGGTGTTGGGTCAGGCGGTGGCAATCGATTCACCGCGCACCGCCATGCAGCACGGCATGGCCTTTCTCACCGAAGACCGCAAGGACACCGGCTGTTTCCTCAGCTTGAGCATTCAGGAAAACATGCAGATTTCGGTACTGGGTGGTGACAATCTGCAAGCCGGCTTTGTGCGGCAGCAGGCTCTGGATGCTATGTGCGAGGCCATGTCCGGCACCTTGCGGGTTAAGACACCCAATCTGCAGGAGCGGATTGAAAACCTGTCCGGCGGCAATCAGCAAAAGGTGCTGATTGGCCGCTGGCTGCTGACCAATCCGAAAATACTCATTCTGGACGAACCCACCCGTGGCATCGATGTCGGGGCCAAGGCGGAAATCCACAAGCTGATCTGCAAACTGGCAGGGCAGGGCGTGGCCGTGATCATGATTTCGTCGGAGCTGCCCGAGGTACTGGGCATGAGTGACCGCATCATGGTGATGCATGAAGGCCGGGTCACCGGCATCGTCGACCGCGCCGATGCCACCCAGGTCAGCATCATGACACTGGCTGCCGGCTGACCTCAGTTGGCCACGGCAGGCAAGCACAATAACAGCAGGAGAAGACAAGATGGCAATCAGCAATACGCAAGCACTGGGCAAATCTCCCAAGCCCGGTGCATTCCGGTTCAAACTGCCGGCCGAAGCACGCATCTTCATGGTGCTGCTGGGCGTGGCCCTGATTTTTGAACTGTTGGGCTGGATATTTGTTGGCCAGAGCTTTATCGCCAACAAGGAAAGGCTCATCGTGATGATTCTGCAGGTATCGGTCATCGGCATCATCGCCGTGGGGGTCACCCAGATCATCATCATGGGCGGGATCGATTTGTCTTCGGGCTCGGTGGTGGCACTCACCGCCATGGTGTCGGCCAGTCTGGCGCAGACCTCGGATTTTGCCCGTGCAGTCTTCCCCACGCTGACCGACCTGCCGGTGATTGCACCGCTGGCTGCCGGCCTGCTGGTGGGGCTGGTATGCGGGCTGATCAACGGTACGGTGATTGCCAAGACGGCCATTCCGCCCTTCATCGCGACCCTGGGGGTTATGGTTACGGCACGCGGCATGGCCAAGTGGTATACCCAGGGCGAACCCATCAGCATGCTGTCGGACAACTACGCAGCCATTGGTGCCGGCATCAATCCGGTCATCATCTTTCTGGTGACGGCGCTGGTGTTCCACATCATTCTCAGCTACACCCGCTACGGCAAATACACCTATGCCATCGGTGCCAACCGTGCGGCCGCCCGCGTGGCCGGCATCAATGTCAATCGCCACCTGATCCTGGTGTACACCGTGGCTGGCCTGCTATCCGGCCTGGCCGGCGTGGTGACCTCGGCACGGGCGGTATCCGGCCAGGCCGGCATGGGCATGATGTACGAGCTGGATGCGATTGCCGCTGCGGTCATCGGCGGTACCTCGCTCAACGGTGGTCTGGGCAAGATTACCGGCACCGTCATCGGTACGCTGATCCTGGGCACCATGACCTCTGGCTTCACCTTCCTGCGCATCGATGCCTATTACCAGGAAATCGTCAAAGGCATCATCATCGTGGTGGCCGTGGTGGCGGACCAGTACCGCCAGCGCAACCGCCGCAGCTAACAGCTAACTGACACGACGCAGGGTGTGACTCCGGTTAAACTGCTGCCGGCGTGACACCCTGTCGCAATTGCTCTGCAGGGTGTTGATCGGGAAGGCGAGCCTTCCCGTTTTTTCATTAATGGCGGGAAGGTGTTGTTGTTTTGAATCGTGCTCTGCGCCCCGGGCTGGCCGAAGCCAGCCTGATACTGGTTACCCTGATTGCCGGCTTTGGCTGGCTGTGTTCCAAGGAAGTGCTGCGCGGCATGCCGCCGCTGTTGTTTCTGGGCGTGCGTTTCGCCTCTGCCGGTGCGGTGCTGGCTGTGCTGGCGCGCCTGCGCGCTCAGCCATTGCCGTGGCGGCTGCATGCCACTAGCTGGTGGAGTGCGGCCATGCTGGCGCTGGCCATGGTGTTGTGGATGCTGGCCTTGCAACTGAGCCATAACCTGGGGGTGGGTGCCTTCATCGGTAGCCTGGGCGTGGTGCTGGCCCCGGTGCTGGCGCGGCTGATGTTTGGCACGGTGCTGCTGGCGCAGACCTTGTGGGCCATGCCGCTGGCGGTGCTGGGGGTGGCTGCCATGGCCTTGCATGGCGGTTGGCAGCTGGATGCGGCGGACAGCCTGCTTCTGGCTTCGGCTCTGGCGATGTCGGTGTTTCTCAATCTGAACGGGCGTGCGGGTGCGCGGGCACCGGCCTTGTCACTGACTGCCTTGCAGCTGTTGCTGGCCGGGGCGGCCGGTTTCGCCGGCAGTGCGCTGGTGGAGTCGTGGCCTGCCAGCTTGAGTCCGGCAGTGTGGGGCTGGCTGCTGGTTAGCATCTTGCTGGCCACTTGTGGCCGTTTCTTTTTGCAGGGTTGGGCGCAGGCCAGGGTGCCGATGCAGCGTTCGGCCTTCATCCTGCTGCTGGAGCCGGTATGGACCGCCTTGCTGGCCTGGTGGTGGTTTGGCAGCGGCATGAGCGCCAGCCAGCTGACCGGCGCCGGCCTGATCATGTCGTCCTTGCTGATCAGTCGTCGTAAGCCCCGGCGTCGCGGGTCTCTTCAATCACCAGTTCCAGCCGGTAAGACAGGGCAATGAACAAGGCCTGGCACAGACTGATGGTGCTGGTGAGCGAACGGAAGGCGAAGGCACTGCCTTCTTTTACCGTCAGTACCGCATCGGCATGGCGCGACAGCGGGCTGAGCTGACTGTCGGTAATCACCAGCTGCCTGGCCTTGCTTTGTGCGGCCACGCGCGCGCAGTAGCGGGTTTCCTTGCCATAGGGCTGAAAGCTGATGGCAATCAGCAAATCGTTTTCGCGGATGCTGCGGATCTGGTCGTGGTACATGCCGCCCAGCCCGGATACCAGGTGCACGCGCTTGGCTGTGTGTTGCAAGGCGTAGCTGATATAGCTGGCAATCGGAAACATGCGCCGCACTGCTACTACATAGATATTGTCTGCCTTCACCAGCAAATCAACCGCCTTGTCGATGGCGACCGGGTCCAGGGTCTGGCCCAGCTCGTCCAGGCCTTGCTGGCAGGCGGCAATGAAGTTCTGCGTTACCTGGGTGTTGCTCAGCGGCGTGTCCTGGGTGGCAATCACGCTGCGGATGCGCTTCTGGTAGTTGTTGACGTTGCTGGCTGCCGGGGCAAAGGCATCGCGGAACACCGTCTGCATGTCGGAAAAGCCGCTGAAGCCAAAGCGCTGGGCAAAACGCACAATGGCCGATGGCTGCACTTCGCAGGCATGGGCGATATCGGTTATCCGCTCCAGGATCAGTGTCTGGCGGTGTTCCTCGATATATTTGGCAATCACTTTCAGTTGCTTGCTCAGGCCTTCGTACTCCTCGGCAATCCGCTGCATCAGCTGGTCCGCGCTCATTTCCTTGCTCATGTTGTGAAGTTTCTGCTGTCTGGACCATCCTATTTTAGAGGGAATCGGCCAAGTTAGAAAAAATTATTTCGGAAATAAATTTCTATTAGAAATTAAATACGAAAAAAATGTTGCATTTGCCGTGGCCGCGTTTTATGCTGGTTGCAACCGATATGGCTGACGGATTGCTTCCCCGGGCGGGTGGGGGCAGCTTGCAGCGGCGGACAGTCACTCAACCAGACATAGAATGCACACCATGCAAAACACTACCCATTTTGCTGCCGACCGACCGCTGGACCTGATTTGCCTGGGTCGGCTGGCCATCGATCTGTATGCCCGCCAGTTGGGAGCCCGGCTGGAGGATGCCGCCAGCTTTGCCCGCTATCTGGGCGGCTCCTCAGCCAATATCGCTTTCGGCACCGCCAGGCTGGGCCTGAAGTCCGCCATGCTGTCCCGTGTAGGCGATGAGCACATGGGCCGCTACCTGCTGCAAACCCTGTCTGACGAAGGCTGCGATGTCAGTCAGGTGAAGGTGGACCCGGAGCGGCTCACCGCGCTGGTGCTCTTGGGCATCAAGGACCGCGATACCTTCCCCCTGCTGTTCTACCGCGAGAACTGCGCCGACATGGCGCTGGAAGAAGCAGATATCGATGAAAGCTTCATCGCTTCCAGCAAGGCGCTGCTGATTACCGGCACTCATTTTTCCACCGCCAAGGTCAACGCCGCCAGCCGCAAGGCCCTGACGCTGGCACGGCAGCACGATGTACGCACCGTGCTGGACATCGATTACCGCCCGGTGCTGTGGGGTATCACTGGCCGGGGCAATGGCGAGCAGCGCTATATCGCCAGCGACGGGGTGACTGCACATTTGCAATCGGTGCTGCCGCTGTTCGACCTGATTGTGGGTACCGAAGAAGAAATCAATATTGCTGGCGGTTCGGCTGACTTGCTGACCAGCCTGGCCACCGTGCGCCAGTTGGCACCGCAGGCCACGCTGGTGGTGAAGCGCGGGCCGCTAGGTTGTGCGGTCATTCCGGCGGCCATTCCGGCGCGCATCGAGGATGCTTTCTCGGTCAAGGGCGCACAGGTGGAGGTGATGAATGTGCTGGGGGCCGGCGATGCCTTTTTGTCGGGCTTCCTGTCTGGCTGGCTCAATGGCCGTGACTATGGCTGGTGCTGCACGCGCGCCAATGCCTGCGGTGCGCTGGTGGTGTCCCGTCATGGTTGCTCGCCAGCCATGCCCACCCCGGCCGAGCTGGATTACTTCCTTGGCCTGGAGCAAACACCGCTACGCCCCGGTGAGGATGCCACCCTCAGCCGCCTGCACCGGGTCAGTATCAAGCGCAAGCAATGGGACGACCTGTGTGTATTCGCCTTTGACCATCGCAAGCAATTTTTCGAGCTGGCACAGCAGAGCGGGGTAGATGAAGCGCGGATTTCCACTCTCAAGAGCTTGCTGGTGCAGGCAGTCGCCGAAACCGAGACCGCGCTGCAACTGCAAGGCCATATCGGCATTCTGGTGGATGACCGCTACGGCGAGGACGCCATGTATGCCGCCACTGGCCGCGGCTGGTGGCTGGGCCGTCCGGTGGAGCTGCCCGGTTCCAATCCGCTGGAGTTCGACCGTGGCCGCACCGCTACGGCCCGGCTGGAGAGCTGGCCGCAGGAACACATCATCAAATGCCTGGTGCAGTACCACCCGGATGACACGCTGGAAAACCGGCTGGAACAGGAAGCCCAGGTGCGTGCCATTTACGAGGCGGCACAGCTGAGCGGACACGAACTGCTGCTGGAAGTGATTCTATCGAAAAAGCTGCCGCAACAGCCGGATACCGTGCTGCGCGCACTCAAGCGTTTCTACAATCTGGGCATTTATCCGGAGTGGTGGAAGCTGGAATCCATGTCGGCCATGCAATGGCAGGCAGTGGATGCTCTGCTGGCCGAGCGCGACCCTTACTGCCGTGGCGTGGTGCTGCTGGGTCTGCATGCCTCGCTGGATGTGCTGCGTCAGGGCTTCGCCGACGCCGCCGTCAGCACCAGCTGCCGTGGTTTCATGGTGGGGCGCACCCTGTTCCATGAACCATCACAACGCTGGCTGGCCGGCGAACTGGACGATGCCGGGCTGATCAGCGCCGCCCGTGCCAATTTTGAAACCCTGATCGACATCTGGCACAGCCGTCGCCAGCCGCGCTAAGCATCACCGGAGGAGCACAATAATGAGCAAGCCATTCAAGGTAAGAATCGGCATCAACCCCATTTCCTGGTGCAATGACGACCTGCCTTCGCTGGGTGGAGAAGTGACGCTGGAGACCATCCTTGCTGAAGGCTCCCGCATCGGCTATCAGGGTTTCGAGCTGGGCAACAAGTTTCCGCGCGACCCGGCCGCGCTGGCCGCCGTGCTACGGCCCTATGGTGTGGCCTGCATTTCCGGTTGGCACTCCGGCTTGCTGGCCGAGGGCACGGTAGAAGACGAAATCCGTCGGGTCGAGCCGCATCTGCAATTACTGGTGCACAACGGCTGCAAGGTGATGGTGTACGGCGAAGTGGCCAGCGCCATTCAGGGCCAGCCACAGCCGCTGTACAAGCGCCCGCGTTTCAACAGCCAGCAGCAATGGCTGGCCTATGGCGCGCGCCTGAATGAATTTGCCCGCCACCTGCAATCCCGTGGCATCACTCTGGCCTACCACCACCACATGGGTGCTTATGTGGAAACGGCACAGGACATCGACCAGTTGATGGCGGTGACTGGGCCGGAGGTCGGTCTGCTGTTCGATAGCGGCCATATCACCTTCGCCGGTGGCGATGCCCTCGCCGTGCTGAAAAAACATATTGCCCGCGTGGTGCATGTGCATTGCAAGGACGTGCGCCCGCAAGTGGTGGCGCAGGCCTGGAACGGCAACTGGAGCTTTCTGCAGGCGGTGATCAACGGTGCCTTTACCGTGCCGGGCGATGGCTGCATCGATTTTGCGGCAATCCTGCAAACCCTGGCCGATCACGACTATGCCGGCTGGCTGGTGGTCGAGGCCGAGCAAGACCCGGTGGTGGCCCCCAGCTACGAATACGCCGACAAGGGCTATCGCACCCTGTCCGGCCTGGTGGCTGCCATCAATCAGCAGGAAAGGAATGTGGCATGAGTTTGCTGGTAAAGGCAGGCAAGGGACGCGAGATTGCCGATATCACCCCGCACCGTGCGGGCTGGCAGCACGTTGGCTTTCGCGCACTGCGGCTGGATGTGGGCGAGCAGGAAAACTGGCTGGACGCCGGGCGCGAATGCTGTCTGGTGATCCTGAGCGGCAAGCTGGCAGTGCGCGCAGGTGATCAGGCCTGGGATAGTCTGGGCGAGCGCAGCAGCGTGTTCGATGACCAAGCGCCGTGGGCGGTCTATGTGCCGGCCGGTACGGCGCTGACCATGGCTGCGCTGACTCCGGCCGAAGTGGCACTGTGCTCGGCTCCGGGCCAGGCAGGGCGCGAGGTACGGCTGATTGATCCTGCCAGCATGCAGCGCAGTGTGCGCGGCAAGGGGGCCAATACCCGCTATGTCACCGACATCCTGCCGCAAACCGAGCCTGCAGATGGCCTGCTGGTGGTGGAAGTGATTACCCCGTCCGGCCACTCCTCCAGCTACCCGCCGCACAAGCACGATCTGGACAATCTGCCGGCGGAAAGCGCGCTGGAAGAAACCTACTATCACCGCATCGACCCGCCGCAGGGTTTCGCCTTTCAGCGTGTGTATACCGATGACCGCAGTCTGGACGAATCGCATGCGGTGGAGAACCACGACGTGATGATGGTGCCACGTGGCTATCACCCGGTATGCGTTCCTTACGGCTACCAGTCCTATTACCTGAATGTAATGGCCGGGCCCAAGCGCCAATGGAGTTTTCGCAACGACCCGCAGCACGAGTGGCTGCTGCAGCTACCCGACTGAAGCCGACAGACCCGCCCTGTAGGGACGGGCCGCTCCGATCCCCACCGATTCCGTTTTGATGCCGAAGACAGGCAGGCCACCGGCTTGCCCGCCGCAAGGAGATTTCATGTTACAGATTCCGCATTTCATCAATGGCCAGCGTACGGCTGGCTCGGCACAACGCCATGCCGCGGTGTTCAACCCGGCATTGGGACGCCCGCAGGCCGAAGTGGCCCTGGCCGAACCACAAGATGTGGCCGCCGCGGTGGCAGCCGCCCATGCGGCCTTTCCGGCCTGGGCGGCACTGTCGCCGCTCAAGCGCTCGCGCATCCTGTTCCGCTTCAAGAGCATTCTGGAAGAACGCCAGCGCGAACTGGCTGCGGTGATTTCCAGCGAGCATGGCAAGGTGGAGTCCGACGCCCAGGGCGAAGTGCAGCGCGGGCTGGAAGTGGTGGAGTTTGCCTGCGGCATTCCGCAGTTGCTCAAGGGCGAATACACCGAGCAGGTGGCCAGCGGTGTGGATGCCTGGACCATGCGCCAGCCGCTGGGCGTGGTGGCCGGCATCACGCCTTTCAACTTTCCGGCCATGGTGCCGATGTGGATGTTCCCGGTGGCGCTGGCCTGCGGCAATAGCTTTATTCTCAAGCCCTCCGAGCGTGACCCATCGGCCAGCCTGCTGATCGCTGAATGGCTGAAAGAAGCCGGCTTGCCGGATGGCGTGTTCAATGTGCTGCAAGGCGACAAGCTGGCGGTGGATGGCCTGCTTACCCATCCGGATGTGGCGGCAGTCAGCTTTGTCGGCTCCACACCGATTGCCCGTTACATCTACGAAACCGGTGCTGCGCACGGCAAGCGGGTACAGGCGCTGGGCGGGGCCAAGAATCATATGGTGGTGCTGCCGGACGCCGATCTGGACATGACTATCGAAGCGCTGATGGGCGCGGCCTATGGTTCGGCTGGCGAGCGCTGCATGGCCATCTCCGTGGCCGTGGCCGTGGGCGATGTGGCGGACACGCTGGTGTCGCGGCTGGCCGAGCGTACCCGCCAGCTACGCATCAATGTCGGTACCGACCCCAAGGCCGAAATGGGCCCGCTGGTGACGCGCCAGCATCTGGACAAGGTGACAGGCTATATCGCCCAGGGCGTAGCCGAAGGTGCCCAACTGGTGGTGGATGGCCGTGGGCTGGTGGTGCCTGGTTGCGAGGAAGGCTTCTTTATTGGCGGCACGCTGTTCGATCTCGTTACGCCGGAGATGGCCATCTATCAGGAAGAAATCTTCGGCCCGGTGTTGGCCGTGGTGCGGGTAGACACTCTGGACGCGGCAGTACGGCTGATCAACCAGCATGCCTACGGTAATGGCACGGCCATCTTTACCCGCAATGGCGGTGCTGCCCGCGAGTTTGCCCACCGCATCCAGGTGGGGATGGTGGGCATCAATGTGCCGATTCCGGTGCCAATGGCCTTCCACAGCTTTGGCGGCTGGAAAGCCTCGCTGTTTGGCGACCATCACATGCACGGCCCGGAAGGGGTGCGTTTTTACACCCGCATGAAGGCCATTACCAGCCGCTGGCCGGCAGGGCAGGTGCAGAGCGCAGAATTTGCCATGCCGACACTGGGCTAGGCATCGTCAGAACTTCATTCCCTCATCCACAGTGGGACTTCCCGGGCAGCGCAGGCTGCCTGTTTTTACTCTGCAGAATGCAACAGGCCCGCCCTCATTAAATGAGGGCGGGCCTGACGTCTGCCAGCAAAAGGCTTGGAGCGGCTAACAAAATCGCGTAGCGCCCCTGGTGCAACGCCGCAGCGGGATTTTTGTTAGCAGCACTTATTGCGCGGCAGGCCCCAGTAGCGGGGTGTAGCCAAGGTTGCGCAGCTTGGCCATGGCCTCGTCCGCTTCGGCGCGGGTCTTGAACGGGCCGAGCTGAACGCGGGTTTCGGTGTGGGCTTCAATGCCCTTGGCTTTTAATTCCTTCACCAGTTTTTCCGCATTACCCATGCTGGAAAACAGCCCAAGCTGCAATTTGTAACCCAGCGAGCTGCCTTCCGGTTTGGCTTTGACCAGTGCGGTGGGCGGTGCGGTCACGCTGTTGTCGCTGTCGGTGCTGCTGCGTACTGGCAGGGGGGCAGGGGCTGCCTTGGCTGATGCACTATGTGTGGTGACCACTGCAACGGGCGGCGTGGCGGCTTGTGGGGCAGCCGCCGCGGCTGGTGCTGCCGGTGCGGGTTTGCTGGCAGGTTTGGCAGCGGCAGGGTGGGCTGCCGGCGGTGTGACCGGTTTGCTGCTGGCGACCGCCGGGGTCTTGCTGATGTCTGGAGTCTGCGGTGGCGTTGCCGTCGGCGCTGCTGGCGAGGCCGAGTTGCCGGCGTCAGTCTGGGGTGCGCTAGCCTCTACTGCGGGGGCGCTGCTTTCAACTGCTGGCTCTGCTGCGGGCTGTTCCAGTGCCGGGGCTGAGCTGGGGTTGACGATCTTGCCCGAACTGCCAACTGGGGTGGTGGCCGTCATTTCCACTTTGGGTTTTTTCATGCTGTCCAGCACGGGAATGGCCGCCAGTGCCACGGCAACGAGTCCGCCAGCAATCGCCAGCCGCTTTTTCAGCTTGCTGTTGAGGTCTTTTTCATCCGGAGCAGAGCCGGGGTCTTGCCGTTGGTTTTGTTCTGTCATGGCCTTGAATTTTTATGCAGCAGAGGCTTGAAAAGGCTGGTAAAATATCGGGTTCCTCAGAATTGCGTAACCCGAGTGGCTGAGCTAGAGCCTAGTTTAGCCACTTGTTCTGTTATTTGGGAGTATTTGGGAGATTTTTATGGCAATTGAACGTACCCTGTCCATCGTTAAACCGGATGCCGTAGCCAAGAACGTTATCGGCAAGATCTACGACCGTTTCGAATCCGCCGGTCTGAAGGTGGTTGCAGCCAAGCTGAAGCAGCTGTCCCGCGCTGAAGCCGAAGGCTTCTACGCCGTGCACAAAGAGCGTCCTTTCTTCAAGGATCTGGTTGATTTCATGATTTCCGGCCCGGTGATGATCCAGGCTCTGGAAGGTGAAAACGCCATCGCTAAGAACCGCGAACTGATGGGCGCCACCGACCCGAAAAAGGCTGACGCCGGCACCATCCGCGCCGATTTCGCCGATTCCATCGATGCCAATGCCGTTCATGGTTCTGACAGCGCTGAAAACGCAGCAATCGAAGTGGCTTATTTCTTTGCCTCTTCCGAGGTTTACTCCCGTTAATCTCGCTTTGCCGCTTTAAGTTGTACCGGGCGGCAGCCATTCAGGCTGCCGCTGTTTTACCGAGGACTGCATGAAAACCAACCTGCTCGACTTCAATCTGGACCAGTTGACCGAACACTTTGCCGCCATGGGCGAGAAGCCCTTCCGTGCCAAGCAGGTGATGCGCTGGATGCACCAGATGGGCGAAGACGATTTCGACGCGATGACCGACCTGGCCAAAAGCCTGCGTGCCAAACTGCACCAGCATGCCGAGGTGCGCGTACCGTCGCTGATGACCGGGCAGGCGTCCAGTGATGGTACCCGCAAGTGGCTGCTCGACGTCGGCACCGGCAACGGTGTGGAAACCGTGTTCATTCCGGAAGACGAGCGCGGCACCTTGTGCGTGTCATCCCAGGTGGGCTGTGCGCTGGAGTGTACTTTCTGCTCCACCGGTCGCCAGGGTTTCAACCGCAACCTGAGCACTGCCGAAATCATCGGTCAGTTGTGGTGGGCCAACAAGGCCATGGGGATTACCCCGAAAAATGAACGCGTGGTGTCCAATGTGGTGATGATGGGCATGGGCGAACCGCTGGCCAACTTTGACAATGTGGTCAGCGCCCTGCAAATCATGCTGGACGATCACGGCTACGGCCTGAGTCGCCGTCGCGTGACGCTGTCTACCTCTGGCCTGGTGCCGCAGATGGATCGTCTGCGAGAAGCCTGTCCGGTTGCGCTGGCTGTCAGCCTGCATGCGCCGAATGATGCCATTCGCGATGAAATCGTCCCCATCAACAAGAAATACCCCCTGAAGGAATTGATGGCGGCCTGCCAGCGTTATCTGGAAAAGGCCCCGCGCGATTTCATCACCTTTGAATATGTCATGCTGGACGGCATCAACGATCGCCCCGAGCATGCCCGGCAGTTGCTGGAACTGGTGCGCGACGTACCGTGCAAATTCAATCTGATACCGTTTAATCCTTTCCCTAATTCCGGTTACGATCGCTCCAGCAATAACGCGATCCGCATCTTCCGCGAATTGTTGCAGGAACAGGGTTACGTGGTTACCGTAAGAAAAACCCGCGGTGACGACATCGACGCTGCCTGTGGTCAACTGGCCGGACAGGTGATGGACAAGACCAAGCGTCAGGTCAAATGGATGCAGATAGCCCAGGAGCGCGAAGAATGAGCAAGTGGCGAGTGTGGATGGCAGTGTGCCTGTTGGCGTATTCCCTTGTCGCATTCGCCGCGCCGGCCAACCGGAAACTGGCGGAAATCCGCAGCCAGCTGGCCGTTGAATATGCCGGGTTGGGTAATTTGCCGATAGCATTGGCCTCGGCCAATGAAGCCGTCCAGGCCGACGACAGCTTTGTCGGTGCCTATCTGACCCGGGCCTATGTGTACAATCTGATGCATCTGGATAGCGATGCGGAGAAGAACTTTCTCAAGGCGCTACAGGTCGATTCCTCCAGTCCAGAGGCAAATAATAATTACGGCCAGTTTCTGTGCGAACATGAACGCCCACGGGCAGCCATGGATTATTTCGCCAAGGCGATAGCCAACCCACTGTATCAGACACCCCAAACGGCCTATCTCAATATGGGCCGTTGCAGTGTCAAGCTGGGTGAAAACACTCAGGCCAACGATTACCTGCTGACTGCATTGCAGATGGCCCCCAATTATTTGCCCGCATTGCGCGAATTGGCTGCCTTGCATCTGGAGCTGGGCAATGCCAAGCTGGCGTCCTTTTATTTCGGACGCCTGCAACAGGCTGCAGGTAATGCGCTGCAGGGAGCCGATGTCTTGTGGCTGGGCGTGCAGATTGCCAGGAAAGGGGGAGACCGGGTGCATGAGGCGGAGTATTCCTCCGCGCTGAAAAGCCGCTACCCGGACTCCAAGGAAACACAACTGTTGTTGAGCGGAAGCTGAAGATGGAACAGGAAGCGCATGGCCAGTCGACCAGACTGGGTGTCGGCGCAGCGCTGAAAGCAGCGCGCGAACAAGCCGGCATGAGTCTGGGTGAAGTGGCCGAACGGCTGAAACTGTCTGTGCGGCAGCTGGATGCCATTGAAAAAGATGACTTCCAGCAATTGCCGGGTGCAACGTTCGTACGTGGTTTTGTCAGAAATTATGCCCGTTTTCTCAAGGTGGATTCCGAACCCTTGATGGCACAGCTGGAGGAGCATTTCCCCTCGGCAGTCAATGACGTGGTCAATCTGGTAAAGCATGACCCGTCCAGCGAGCCGGCCAGCATGGCCGAAACCCTCGCCCGGGTGTCGTCGCCGGCTGGCCGTAGCGGCAAAACGGGCAAATGGCTGCTGTGGTTGGTGCTGGCGGCTGCCGTGGCGGGTGGCGCAGTGTGGCTGGCTGGCTTGCAGGGCAAGTCAGCTCCCGTTGCCGACCAGGCATTGCAGCCCATGTTGACGCAGCAGGCTGCTTCTGCGCTTGCGGCATCTGCGCCGGTGTCGGCCTCGGCTGCCGTGGTGGCAGAGCCGGTCGCGGCTCCGGCTACGGCCAGTCAGGCTGTTGTTCAGCCGACTACCATCGCCTCTCCGGTAGTGACCGCAAGTGCAGCCACTGCTGTCAGTACCGGCAAAACGCCCGCCAGTGCAGCGGCGGCCGACAGCGCCAGCGGGCATATCCAGCTGAATGCACAGCAGGCTGCGTGGGTTTCGGTGATCGATGCCACCGGCAAGAAACTGCAATTCGGCATACTGGAGGCCGGCAGCAGCAAGGAATTGAGCGGCACGCCGCCTTTCCAGCTGAAAATTGGCAATGCCGCCCAGGTACAGCTCAGCTTTAACGGACAGCCCGTCGCTCTGACGGACAAGATTCGTGGCACTACCGCCAAAATTGAACTCAAGTAGATGCGGATTTTTGCATGAATAGCGTGAATATCGCGCGACGTCCCACCCGCCAGGTCAGGGTGGGACATGTCATGGTGGGGTCGGATGCGCCGGTTGTGGTGCAGTCCATGACCAATACCGACACGGCTGACGCCATCGCCACCGTAGAACAGGTTTACCAGTTGTCCCAGGCCGGCTCCGAGCTGGTGCGCATTACCGTGAATTCGCCGGAAGCCGCCGCACAGGTGGCGGAAATCCGCCAGCGGCTGGATGACATGGGTTGCAATGTGCCACTGGTGGGTGATTTCCACTTCAATGGCGATCGTCTGCTGAAAGAATATCCGGACTGCGCCCGTGCGCTGGCCAAATACCGTATCAACCCCGGCAATGTCGGCAAAGGTGCCAAGGGCGACGACAAGTTTGCCTTCATGATCCGCACCGCGGCCGAACTGGACAAGCCGGTACGCATTGGCGTCAACTGGGGCAGTCTGGATCAGGTCCTGCTGGCGCGCATGCTGGATGCCAACAACAGCAAGCCGCATCCCTTGCCGCTGGAACTGGTGATGCGCGAGGCGCTGATCGTGTCGGCGCTGGAATCAGCAGACAAGGCGATGGAATTGGGCCTGCCGGCCGACAACATCCTGCTGTCGTGCAAGGTCAGCAATGTGCAAGACCTGATTACCGTTTACCGCGATCTGGGCAGCCGTTGCGATTTCCCGCTGCATCTGGGCCTGACCGAGGCCGGCATGGGCAGCAAGGGTATTGTGGCGTCTTCCGCCGCCCTGGCCATCCTGCTGCAAGAAGGCATCGGCGACACCATCCGTATTTCGCTGACCCCACAGCCGGGCGAAGCGCGCACCCGTGAAGTCATCGTGGCGCAGGAATTGCTGCAAACCATGGGTTTGCGCAGCTTCACCCCGCTGGTGACAGCCTGTCCTGGCTGTGGTCGCACCACCAGTACCTTCTTCCAGGAACTGGCCGACCAGATCCAGAGCTATCTGCGCGAGCAGATGCCGATCTGGCGCTTGCAGTACCCCGGTGTGGAAGAGATGAAAGTGGCGGTGATGGGCTGCGTGGTCAATGGCCCGGGCGAAAGCAAGCTGGCCGATATCGGCATCTCCTTGCCAGGTACCGGCGAAGTGCCGGTTGCGCCAGTGTATGTGGATGGTCAGAAGGGCGTGACGCTGAAGGGCGATAATATCGCTGGCGAATTCAAGGCGCTGGTCGACGATTATGTGCAGACCCGCTACGGCGAAGGTGGCAGCAAGCGTCGTGACAGCAGCAGCCGCATCATTCCGATTCAGCCGCAACGCTGAGCCGGGCCGGCTGGCACCGGTGACAAGATCAATCGAATAGCAAAAAGAACTGTATAAATGGCGCAAAAATTGCAGGCAATCAAGGGCATGAATGATGTACTGCCCGCCGAATCCTACCAATGGGAATATTTTGAAGGTGTGCTGCGCAAGCTGCTGGCCGACTATGGCTATCAGAACATCCGCACCCCCATCGTGGAAACCACCCCGCTGTTTGTGCGCGCCATCGGCGAAGTGACCGATGTGGTCGAGAAGGAAATGTATACCTTCATCGATAGTCTCAACGGCGACAGCCTGACGCTGCGCCCGGAAGGCACCGCAGGCACCCTGCGCGCTGTGGTTGAACACACCCTGCTATACAACACCACGCAAAAACTGTGGTATATGGGCCCGATGTTCCGCCACGAAAAACCGCAGAAAGGCCGCTACCGTCAGTTCCACCAGATGGGTATCGAGGCGCTGGGCTTTGCTGGCCCGGATATCGACGCCGAAATCATCGCCATGACCGCCGACCTGTGGCAGCGCCTGGGTCTGAGCCAGTATGTGCGTCTGGAAATCAACTCGCTGGGCAATGCCGAAGAGCGTGGGCAACACCGTCAGGCGCTGATTGCCTATCTGGAGCAGTTCGTTGACATTCTGGACGAAGACGGCAAGCGCCGGCTGTACACCAATCCGCTGCGCGTGCTGGATACCAAGAATCCTGCCTTGCAAGATATGGCCGACAAGGCACCGCGCCTGTCCGATTATCTGGGCGAAGCTTCGCGCGCCCACTATGAAGGCTGGAAGAGCATGATCGCCAGCCTGGGCATTGAGTTCGTGGAAAATCCGCGGCTGGTGCGCGGGCTGGATTATTACAACCAGTCGGTATTCGAGTGGGTGACCACCGAGCTGGGTGCGCAGGGTACGGTGTGCGCTGGTGGCCGTTACGATGGCCTGATCGAACAGCTGGGTGGCAAGCCCGCCCCGGGCATCGGTTTTGGTATGGGGCTGGAGCGTGTGCTGCTGCTGTTGCAGGACAAGGGCCTGCTGCCGGCAGCCCGCAGCGTCGATGTCTACATCGTGCAGCAGGGGGCAGGCGCGGCCATGTATGCCATGAAGCTGGCTCAGCAAATGCGCACGGCCGGCCTGTCCGTTATCCAGCATCTGGGTGAGGGCAGCTTCAAGTCGCAAATGAAAAAGGCCGATGGCAGCGGTGCGGAATTTGCCGTCATCATCGGTGAAAACGAAATGGCTGCCGGTCAGGCCGTCGTCAAACCGATGCGTGCCGACGCGGCACAGCAGACGGTGACGCTGGACCAGGTAGCTTCGACCATTGCCGCTATCAAGGCTTGATATAAGGGGGGTGCGCCATGGCGTACGACTTGCAGGAACAGGAACAGATCGACTCCATGAAGGCCTTCTGGCAACAGTGGGGCAAGCTCATCAGTGGTGCGGTAGTGGCCATCAGTGTGGCTTATCTGGGTTACAAGGCTTTCGGCTATTACCAGAGCGCACAAGCCAGCAAGGCCGCCGTGGTGTTTGCTGATGTTGAGCAGGCTGCCCAAAGCCAGGATCTGGCCAAGGTGAGAAGTTCGGCCGGCCTGTTGCAGTCGGATTATTCTTCCACGGCCTACGCGGCAGATGCCGCCTTGCTGGCAGCCAAGGTGGCTTTCGAAAAGAATGATCTGGCCACAGCCCAGGCGCAGCTATCCTGGGTGGTGCAAAACGTGAAGGACGAATCCATGGTGGCTGTCGCACATTTGCGCCTGGCTACCATCGAGCTGGATCAAAAGCGCTATGATGCTGCGATTGCCGAACTGGGCCAGGCGCATCCGAGTGCATTTGATGCGCTGTTCCTGGATCAAAAGGGTGATGTGCATGCAGCCAAGGGCGACAAGGCCGCGGCACGTGATGCTTATAAGGCTGCCCTGGCCAAGCTGGTAGGCGAATCGCCCAACCGCCAGTTCATACAGACCAAACTCGACGCACTGGGAGGTTAATTGATGCGCCGCCAACTGCTGGTTACTGCTGTTCTTTCCTCGTTCTTGCTGGCCGGCTGCGCCAGCTGGTTTGAAAGTTCCTCCGCTGCTAAACCCACACCGCTGGCGGCCATCAAGCCCATCCAGGCCTTGAATGTGAAATGGACGCTGTCGCAAGCAGCCTCTAACAGCGGTTTTACCCCGGTTTACGCCAACGGCAACGTAGTGTCGGCTGATCCTTCCGGTCATGTCCGTACTGTCGATGCCCTGTCCGGCCGCGTGAGCGCCGATGTCACACTCAAGCGCGACTTGTCATCTGGTGTTGCCGTTGCCGGTGATACCGTCATTGTCGGTAGCCAGGATGGCAAACTGCTGGCAGTGGATCGCAGCAGTGGCAAACTGCTGTGGGAGCAGTCGCTCACCAGCGTGATGCTGGAAGCGCCGCAAGTGGCTGGCGGCATGGTGGTGGTACGCAGCAACGATGGCCGCCTGACCGGCTTCAGCCTGGCTGATGGCAAGCAGCAATGGTCGATTGCCCATGCCCAGCCGCAATTGCTGGTGCGCAATACCGGCTCGATGCAGGCGGTTGGCAACGAAGCCGTCATGGTAGGTCTGCCCGGTGGCAAGCTGGACATCATCAGCCCGGCCAACGGCAATACGCTGTGGGAAGGTGTGGTCGCCAACCCGCGTGGTGCTACCGAACTGGAGCGCATCACCGATATCACCAGCCGTCCGGTCTACGACGGCGGACAAGTTTGCAGCGTGGCCTACCAAGGGCGCGTGGCCTGCTTCGATGCCAAGAGCGGCAGCCTGATGTGGGCACGCGAACAGTCCTCCAGCCGCGGAGTGGCGCTGGATGCCAGCAAATTGTATGTGACTGCGGAAGATGGCTCGGTCTGGGCCTATGACCGCAGTACCGGTCGCAGCCTGTGGAAGACCGATGCCCTGAAATTCCGCAATGTATCCGGCCCCGCCATGCTCGGACGTTTTGTCCTGGTGATCGATGGCGAAGGCTATGGCCACCTGCTGTCCAATGAGAGCGGCAGTCTGGTGGGCCGTGTGAAACTTGGCAGCGAAGGCGCAACCGCCCAGCCCGTCTCCCTGGGCGCATCTGCCCTGGTGCAGGGGCAAAATGGTCGCCTGTCGCTGCTGTCTATTGAGTAAAAGCTGTAACCATGAAACCTACCGTAGCGCTGGTCGGCCGCCCCAATGTGGGCAAGTCGACCCTTTTCAACCGGCTGACCCGCAGCCGTGACGCCCTGGTCGCCGACCAGCCTGGCCTGACCCGCGACCGCCATTACGGCCATGGTCGAGTGGGGGGCAAACCGTATCTGGTGGTCGACACCGGCGGCTTTGAGCCGGTAGTGGATGAAGGCATTCTGTTCGAAATGGCCAAGCAGACACTGCAGGCCGTGGATGAAGCCGATGCCGTGGTATTCCTGGTGGATGGCCGTACCGGCATCACCCCGCAGGACAAGATCATCGCCAATCGCCTGCGCCAGATCGACCGCCCGGTATTCCTGGTGGTCAACAAGGCCGAAGGCATTAGTCACGCCATCGCCAGCGCGGAATTCCACGAACTGGCTCTGGGCCAGCCGCTGGTGATTTCTGCCGCGCATGGTGATGGTGTGCGCGAACTGATGGAAATGGTGCTGGAAGACTTCCCCGACGAAGTGGAAGAGGAAGCCCGTTACCATCCCAAATTCGCCGTGATCGGTCGCCCCAATGTTGGCAAGTCGACGCTGGTCAATGCCATTCTTGGCGAAGAGCGCGTCATCGCCTTTGACCAGGCCGGTACCACGCGTGACAGCATCTATATTGATTTCGAGCGTGATGACCATACCTATACCATCATCGACACCGCCGGCGTGCGGCGTCGCGGCAAGGTAAGCGAAGCCATCGAGAAGTTCTCCATCATCAAGACCATGAAGGCCATCGAAGATGCCAATGTGGCGGTGCTGGTACTGGATGCGCAGCTGGACATCTCCGAGCAGGATGCCACCATCGCCGGTTTTGCACTCGAAGCAGGCCGTGCCTTGGTGGTGGCGGTGAACAAGTGGGACAATCTGGACTTCGAGAAAAAGGAAACCGTGAAGCGGGAAATCGCCCGCAAGATCAGTTTCCTCGATTTTGCCAAGTTCCATTACATCTCGGCCATCGAAGGCCGTGGCGTGACCGACCTGTTCAAATCCATCGATGAAGCCTACCAGGCAGCCATGGTGAAGCTGGCCACGCCGAAGCTGACGCGGGTACTGAATGTTGCAGTAGAACGTCAGGCACCGCCGCGCTCGGGCCTGATGCGCCCCAAGATGCGTTATGCTCACCAGGGTGGCATGAACCCACCTATCATCGTGATTCATGGCAATGCGCTGGATGCGATCCCGGCCAGTTACACGCGTTATCTGGAACATACCTTCCGTAAGGTGTTCAAACTGCAGGGCACGCCGCTGCGTGTGCAGTACAAAACCTCGGAAAACCCCTTCGATACTGAAGAATCCAAGGAAAAGTCCCGGGCTAAACCGAAACCGATGTCTAAGCTGCGTGGACGCGAGAAGGAAGTACGCTGGGGCAAGAGTGGTAAAAAATAGTAGGCTGGGGTTTTTTCTGCTAAAAATAAGCATACCAGCCGGGCTTTAAAGATTATTTAATACAACAATCAACGATTCGGAGAAAACGAATGAGCTCTAAAGGGCAAATGTTACAAGACCCGTTCCTGAATATTCTGCGTAAGGAACATGTGCCGGTATCCATCTATCTGGTGAACGGTATCAAGCTGCAGGGTCAGGTTGAGTCTTTTGACCAATACGTAGTGCTGTTGAAGAACACGGTTACCCAGATGGTTTACAAGCATGCCATCTCTACCGTTGTTCCGGCCCGTCCGGTTACCATCCCGCACGAACATCCGGGTCAGAAGCAGGATCAGCAAGACGCCTGATCAGGCTGAAGGCTGTCTCCCCGCGGGCCGCCAGGCTGTGTCTTGCTGACACGGCTTGTCGGCCTTTTTTCATGCATGATCCTGCCACTGCGTGCTTGCAGCAGTCATGACGGCAGAATCCTCATCTACGGTTTTCTATACAGTGTTTGATCGTCCCGATATTGGAGACCAGGCAGTGCTGGTCTGTCTGGATTTTGGTGATCCCGATCATCAGGAAAATGTAGCCGAGTGCGTCGAACTGGTTGGCTCTGCCAACGTGACAGTCACCGGCATTGTTCAGGGCAAGCGCCAGCGTCCTGATGCCGCGCTGTTTGCCGGCAAGGGCAAGGTGGAAGAGGTCGGACTGATGGTGCGGGCAACCGGTGCCAATGTGGTGATCTTCAATCACCAGCTGTCGCCCGGGCAGGAGCGCAATCTGGAACGTGCTCTGCAATGCCGGGTGATTGATCGCACCAGCCTGATTCTTGACATCTTTGCCCAGCGCGCCCGCAGTCATGAGGGCAAATTGCAGGTGGAACTGGCCCAGTTGTCGCATATCGCTACCCGGCTGGTTCGTGGCTGGACGCACCTGGAGCGGCAAAAGGGTGGTATCGGCCTGCGTGGTCCGGGTGAAAGTCAGCTGGAGACCGACCGCCGGTTGCTGGGTAATCGGGTCAAGGCACTCAAAGAGCGGCTGGCCCAGGTACAAAAACAGCGCAATACCCAGCGACGGGGCCGCCAACGCACCGGTATCGCTTCGGTTTCCATTGTCGGCTACACCAATGCCGGCAAGTCAACGCTATTTAACGCACTGACCAAGGCCCGCAGTTATGCGGCCGACCAGCTGTTCGCCACGCTGGACACCACCAGTCGCAAGCTGTTTCTCAATACTGAAACCTCGATCATCGTTTCAGATACCGTGGGCTTCATTCGCGATTTGCCGCATACCCTGGTGGCTGCTTTCCGTGCCACACTGGAAGAAACCATTCAGGCCGATTTGCTGTTGCATGTAGTGGACTCCTCCAATCCACTGCGCGATGTCCAGATTGATGAAGTCAACAAGGTGCTGGCTGAAATCGGTGCAGATGGTGTGCCCCAACTGATCGTATGGAACAAGACCGATTTGCGGCAGTTGCCAGCCGCCATCGAACGCGACCAGGAGCAGCTGGCACAGGCAGTTCGCCTCTCCGCGCTGACGGGCGAAGGGCTGGAACTCTTGCGGACAGTACTTGCCGAACGTTTGCAGTCATCTGATAACCAACACGAAGAACAAGACGAATATGTCGCAGAATGATCCAAATCGGGGACGTCAGGGCAGTGACGGTCCGCCGGACCTTGACGAAATTTTCCGTAATCTCAATCAGCGCCTCGCCCGTCTGCTGGGGGCCAAGCCATCGGGCGAACAGCCAAGCCCCGAGCCGCGTGCCGCCTTCAAGGGTGGTGCCATCGCCGTTGTCGGCGTGCTGGCAGCGCTATGGCTGGGTAGCGGTTTTTATGTGGTGGATGCCAAGGAGCAGGGCGTGGTGTTGCGCATGGGCAGTTTCAGCCGCGTGACCGACCCCGGCTTGCAATGGCATGCACCTTACCCCTTTGAAAAGGTGGAAATCGTCAACCTGACCGAGCTGCGCAGCGTGGAAGTGGGCTATCGCAGCAATGCCAAGAACAAGGTGCCGGAAGAGTCGCTGATGCTCACGGCTGATCAGAACATCATCGATGTGCAATTGTCAGTGCAGTTCGACGTGAAGGACCCCAAGGCCTTTCTGTTCAACAATGCCGCCGCTGATCGCAATGCCAACGATATCGTGAAGCAGGCAACCGAAACCGCCATCCGCGAAGTTGTCGGTCGCAACAATGTGGATTTCGTCCTCAATGAAGGTCGTGCGCAAATAGCGGCTGAATCACAGAAAGTCATTCAGGACATCCTGGACCGCTACGCGCTGGGTGTGCGTATTGCCAAGGTCAACATCAATGCCGTGCAACCGCCCGAGCAGGTCCTGGCGGCATTCGACGACGCCGTGAAGGCTGGTCAGGACAAGGACAAGCTGCGTAATGAAGGCCTGGCTTACGCCAATGATGTCGTGCCCAAGGCCAAGGGTATGGCCGCCCGCCTTGAGCAGGAGGCCGAAGCCTATCAGCAAAAAGTGGTGTCGCAAGCGGAAGGGGATGCCTCCCGTTTCAAGCAAGTGTTGTCTGAATACAACAAGGCTCCCAAGGTCATGCGTGACCGTCTCTATCTGGACATGATGCAACAAGTGATGAGTGCCACCAGCAAGGTGATTGTTGACCAGAAAAACGGCAACAGCCTGCTTTACCTCCCGCTGGACAAGCTGACCCAGGCGGCAAGCCCTGCAGCGCCAACCACGGCAGCACCCGCTGCCACCACGCCGGCACCGGCAGCTGCGCCGGCAACTGCACCTGCACGGAGCAACAAGAGTGGTCGGGATTTCGGCCGTAGTCGCGACATTCTGGGTGGGGAGCACTGAAATGCAAAAAATCATGCCAACCCTGCTGGCCGTGCTCGGCATTCTGTTTGTCGCCAGCCTGTCGCTGTTTACCGTGGACCAGCGCCAATACGCCATGGTCTTCCAGTTTGGCGAAGTGGAACGGGTGATCAAACAGCCTGGCATCCAGTTCAAGATTCCGCTGCTGCAGAATGTGCGCTATTTCGACAGCCGGGTTCTGACCATCGACGCCGAAGCACCCGAGCTGTTCAATACGCGCGAGAAGAAAAACGTGCTGGTGGATAGCTATGTAAAATGGCGCATTGTCGATGTCGAACAGTTCTACAAGAGCGTGGGATCGGAGAATGCCGCCGTGGCCCGTCTCAAGCAGACCATCAACGACGGATTGCGTGCCGAATTCGGTCAGAAGACTGTAGCTGATGTCATTTCCGGCAAACGCGACCAGGTGATGGAGACGGTTCGCAAGCGCGCAGACGCAGATGCGCGTAAAATAGGCGTGGAAATTCTCGACGTACGCTTAAAACGTGTCGATTTTCCGGATAAAATAAGCAGCTCCGTCTATGATCGCATGCAGTCGGAACGCCGTACCGTCGCCAGCCAGTTGCGTAGCGAAGGTGCTGCCGATGCCGAACGTATTCGTGCCGAAGCGGAGAAGCAGCGCGATGTGCTGTTGGCCGATGCCTACAACAAGGCACAGCAACGGAAGGGTGAGGGCGATGCCAAGGCTGCCGCAATTTACGCGGAAGCTTATGGGCGTAGTCCGGAGTTCTATGCCTTCTGGCGCAGCATGGATGCCTATAAAGAGTCGTTCAAGAACAAGAGCGACGTGATGGTGCTGGACCCCAACAGCGAGTTCTTCAAGTACTTCAAGAACCCGCAGGCGGCCAGCAAGGGCAGGTAGGCGCTGCCTGGTAGTTACAATTAGTTTTCATGACTGGCCGGACACCCCGGCCAGTTTGCCGTAAACAGGGCGGGGTGATGAATCCCGCCTTTTATTTGTCGAAACCGGAATATGCGTAACTGGCTGTTACCCGAATACATTGCAGACATCCTGCCGGCTACCGCCCGCCAGGTGGAGTCTGCCAAGGCAGCGATGCTGGAACAATTCCGCTGTGCAGGCTATGAGCTGGTCCTGCCGCCGCTGATCGAATATGTCGATTCGCTGATCGCCGAAGGTGATACTGCGCTGGACCTGAAAACCTTCAAGCTGGACGACCAGTTGTCTGGTCACCAGCTGGGTCTGCGTGCGGATATCACCCCGCAAGTGGCGCGCATTGACGCCCACTTGCTGGGCCATCGCACTGGTGTTACCCGCCTGTGCTATGCCGGCAGTGTGGTGCATACCCGTCCCAATGGCTTGATGAGTTCGCGCCAGCCCATGCAGGTTGGTGCCGAGTTGTACGGCTATGCCGGTATCGAAGCCGATATCGAAATCATCGAACTGATGCTGTCCACGCTGGGTCAGGTCAAGGTGCCGCAGCTGCGACTGGATGTTGGCCATACTGCCATCTTCCGTGGACTGGCCACCGCAGCTGGCCTGTCGCCGCAAGCCACGCGCGAACTGTTTGCCGTGCTGCAAAACAAGGATGCCGCCAGCATTGCCGAACAGGTAGCAGGTCTGGCCGAGCCTTACCGTTCTGCCTTCCTCGCCTTGCCCGAGCTGTATGGCCCGGCATCGGTGCTGGAAAAAGCCCGCACCCGCCTGCCGTCCTTGCCGGAAGTCGAGCTGGCACTGATGCAGCTGTCGGCCATTGCCCGCGCCTTCGAGGGGCGTGTCGCAATCAGCTTTGACCTATCCGAACTGCGTGGTACGCACTACCACACCGGCCTGATCTTTGCCGCCTATGCGCCTGGCTGGGCGGTAGAGCTGGCTCGTGGCGGCCGCTACGACAATGTTGGTCGTCGTTTTGGTCGTGCCCGTCCGGCTACCGGTTTCAGTCTGGACTTGCGCGATCTGATCCAGATGCTGCCGGAACGCGGTAGTGCCATGGGTGTACGTGTTTCCAATCGCCACCTGCCGGCGGCCCAGGGCGAAGTCGAGCGCCTGCGCGCGGCTGGTGAGGTGGTGATTATTGATTATCTGGGGGAATCAGCCGAGGCCATCGGCTGCAACCGTGAACTGATTCCGGCCGCTGACGGCTGGCAGATCGTCCCCTTTAACTGATTTTTAGTTTGACTGAAGAAGAGGTTTTTCCAATGTCCAAGAATGTTGTCGTGATCGGTACCCAATGGGGTGATGAAGGCAAGGGCAAGATCGTTGACTGGCTGACCGACCACGCACGTGCTGTGGTGCGTTTCCAGGGTGGTCATAATGCTGGCCATACCCTGGTGGTGGGTGGCAAGAAAACCGTGCTGCGCCTGATTCCGTCCGGCATCCTGCGCGAAGGCGTCGAGTGCTTTATCGGCAATGGCGTTGTCCTGTCGCCGGAAGCGCTGCTGAAGGAAATCGACGAGCTGGAAACTGCCGGTGTCAATGTGGCGGCCCGTCTGAAGATTGCCGAAGCCTGCCCGCTGATCCTGCCTTACCACGTGGCTCTGGACCAGGCACGCGAAGCGGCCAAGGGTGCCGGCAAGATCGGTACCACCGGTCGCGGTATCGGCCCCTGCTACGAAGACAAGGTTGCGCGTCGTGCATTGCGCGTGATCGACCTGTTCAATCCGGAGCGCTTCGCTGCCAAGCTGAAAGAGAACGTCGAGTTCTACAACTTCCAGCTGACCCAGTATTTCAAGGCAGAGCCGGTCAGCTTTGAAGCCATTCTGGAGCAGACCATGCTGCTGGCCGAACGCATCAAGCCGATGGTGGCCGATGTGTCGCGTACCCTGTATGACATGAACCAGGCTGATGTGCCGCTGCTGTTCGAAGGCGCACAAGGTACGCTGCTGGATATCGATCACGGTACTTATCCGTATGTGACTTCGTCCAACTGTGTGGCCGGTGCTGCCGCGCCGGGCGCTGGCGTTGCCCCGCAAATGCTCAATTACGTACTGGGCATCGTCAAGGGTTACACCACCCGAGTGGGTTCCGGTCCCTTCCCGACCGAACAGGAAAACGAAATTGGCGCCTTCCTGGCCAAGCGTGGCAATGAGTTCGGTTCGGTTACCGGTCGTCCGCGCCGCTGTGGCTGGTTCGATGCCGCCGCACTCAAGCGTTCCATCCAGATCAACGGCGTATCCGGTCTGTGTGTCACCAAACTGGACGTGATGGATGGTCTGGAAGAGATCAAGCTGTGCGTGGGCTACAAGCTGGATGGCAAGGAAGTCGACATCCTGCCCTTCGGTTCCGATGCCGTGACCCAGTGCGAACCGATCTACGAAACCATGCCTGGCTGGAGTGAAACCACTTTCGGCACCAAGCGTTGGGAAGACCTACCGGCCAATGCTCAGGCTTATCTGAAGCGTATTGCTGAAGTCTGCGGCGCGCCGGTTGATATCGTTTCTACCGGTCCGGATCGCGAAGAAACCATCGTATTGCGTCATCCCTACGGCCTGTAAGCTTGGTATGACTCACAAAACCCACCCCGCGCGGTGGGTTTTTTTATGGCTGCAATTCGGTATGATAGCGCTAACATTGCTGTTTTTCTCCCCTCCTACCAACCGCAGCTATCCGTTTTCCTGCAGATAGCACAGTCAGGATGATGCATGTCTACTCCATTGAATGTCGTGCTGGTCGGCTATGGATATGCCGGTAAAACCTTTCATGCTCCGTTGATTGCCGCCTGCCCGGATTTGCAGCTTTACGGCGTGGTCAGCAGCAAGGCCGATGTGCTTAGCGCAGATTGGCCAGCGCTACGGCAGTGGCCCACGCTGCAACAGGCCCTGCAGGATGCGGCAGTCGATCTGGTGGTGATCGCCACGCCGAATGATCTGCATTTTTCCCAAGCCGAAGCGGCCTTGCTGGCAGGCAAGCATGTGGTGGTGGACAAGCCATTTACCCTTACCCTGGCACAAGCCCGACAGCTGGATGCGCTGGCCGACCGGCTGGGTCTGTTGCTGTCGGTATTCCATAACCGGCGCTGGGATGCCGACTTCCTCACTGTGCAGCACTTGCTGGCAAGTGGCCGGCTGGGGAAGATCAGCCAGTTTGTCTCGCACTTTGATCGCTATCGGCCACAGGTACAGCAGCGCTGGCGCGAGCAGGGTGGTGCCGGTAGCGGTTTGTGGTATGACCTGGGCCCACATTTGCTGGATCAGGCCTTGCAACTGTTTGGCCAGCCACTTGCCGTATCAGCCTATCTGGCCAGGCAGCGGCAAGCGGCACAAGCGACCGACTATTTCCATGTGCAATTGCGCTATCCGGCAGTACATGTGGTATTGCATGCTTCCTGCCTGGTCGGTGGTGGTATCCCGCGCTTTGCCGTGCACGGTGATCTGGCCAGTTACACCAAGTACGGGCTGGACACGCAAGAGACCGATCTCAAACTGGGCAAACCGGCAGGTGGTGCCGACTGGGGGCTAGACCCCTTGCCCGGTCAATTATTCCTGTCATCAACGACCATGGCACAGACGGAGAGCGTAGCTAATCTGCGCGGGGACTATCGCGATTATTATCGCCAGCTGGCTGCGGCCATCCGTGGCGAAGCGGACAATCCGGTCACCGCCCGGCAGGCGGCCAGTGTCATGGACTGGCTGGAGCGTGCTGAATACAGTGCGGCACAGGGTAGGGATGTGAGCGCTGAGGAGGTATTGCCATGAGTGTGGAAGACGATCTGCTCATCATCGCCGAGCAGGAAGCACGGCTGGAATTCAGTCAGTTTGATTCGGATACCGTGTGGGAACTGGGCTGTCGCCTGCGCGAGGCCGCCCGCCAGCGCAGCGCAGCACTGGCCATTGTCATTACCGTTAACCAGGTACGCCGTTTCCAGCTGCTGATGGCAGGTGCCAGTGCCAATAACGAGGACTGGGCCCGTCGCAAGCACAATGTGGTACAGAAGTTTGAACGCAGTTCGCTGGCTGTCGGCTTGGACTGCCAGCGACAGCACACCAATCTGCAGGAGAAAAACGGGCTGTCCCTGGCGGAACATGCGACCCATGGCGGTGGCTTTCCGCTGCGGCTGCAAGGCGTCGGTTGTATTGGCTCCATCGTGGTGTCCGGTCTGCCACAACGGCAGGATCACCAGCTAGTGGTCGATGTGCTGGCCAGCATGCTGGCAGTCCGGGATGTACCCGCGCTGGATTGTTAGCCTATGGCGCTTATCTGCTGGCCGGTAAAACATCTGCATCGGTCAGTGTCTGCAGAAAAGCCAGCATGGCGTCAATATCGCTGGCATTGAAAGCTGCCCGGGAGCCGGCCTTGCCGCCAAAGGGTGGTTCCTGATTGATATTGCTGTGGTAGCGACGGGGCAGATCATCGAAACGCTGGTCTTTTTTCCCATGTCCATACCATTTGGCTGGGGCGCTATCACGGCTGGCGTAAAACTCCAGCACTTGGCGTAAATCATGGAATACACCATTGTGGAAAAAGACCTTGCGGCTCGCGACATTGCGCAGCGATGGCGTACGGAACAGCCCGCAATATTCATCCTGCTGCATATCCTGTCGCAATGGTCCGCACAAGCCCATATCAAAATAGCCAGGGTTACGATTGACCGCCAATGCCATATTGCGTGGCACACCCAGTGCGATCAGCCCGAAATCGCTAAAGGCCGGAAAGGAGCCATCTGGCTGTCGCTGGCTGAGATGACAGGAAGCACAATTTCCCTTGGCCGGATCGTTAAAGACCTGCAAGCCGCGCAATTCCAGCTTGCTCAGTGATGCCTGCCCGCGCAGCCAGGCATCGTATTGGCTGCTGTAGGGGTAAAACTCGGCTGGATTTTGCTGGAACACCTCCAGCGCCAGTAGCAGTTTTTTGAATGCGGCCTGCTTGTCGTGAAAGATGTCTTGACCAAACAAGGCAGCAAATGCGCCGGCACTCGGGCTAGCCCGCAGTTGTTCAACGACTTGCTCCGGGCTGCGATTGGCCATCTCATTGGCCGCTAACAGCGGCAGACTAGCCTGCTCATGCAGGCTGGCGGCGCGACCATCCCAGGTCAGTCCTCCGGTGGGACCGGCATCTTCGCTGTCATTGCCATCGTTATCGCGGAAGTGTTCGCTGAATGGCGGTACGCCTTGCAGATAGCGCAAGGAGGGCACGGCGCGGCTGCCTTGCTGTTGACCATCTACGCCGCCGAACTGGGCAGGCTTGCCATCCGCTGGACCATAAGCATGAGTCGGGCTATGGCAGCTGGCGCAGGATTGTTTGCCGGAAGCCGACAGCGCAGTTTCGTGGAATAACTGTCGCCCCAGCGCTTCCAGTTGTTTCACGGGTCGTGGATGGCTATCTGCATAAACAGCCTGCGTAGCAACTGTGCTGATCACGGCAGGTGCTGCTGCCTGGTGGCAGGCCGTCAGCAGGGAGAGCAAGCTCAGCCAGGGCAGCAGTATGCGCAAAGCTGGAGTGAGGGGAGGGCAAGACGACATGACTGAGGGCAATCGGATGGAATCGGCAGCAGCATACGCCAGTTTTATCTCCTCATGATGACGTAATGACAGGCCTTACGGGCAGGGCTGCCCTGTCTTGTCTGTGCCCGGTTTTGGCCGTCTAATTCGTCCATCATACGCGTGCAACACGATGCCGGCACAATCTCCCGAACCCGCACAAGGATACCCACATGCACAACTGCCAACCTGCTCTGCTCTCCCTTGCCCTGACGGCGGCACTTGCCGGCTGCGCCAGTAACACGCCTCAGGCACCGGTTACCAGCGGCTCGCTGGATGCCATCCAGAATGTTGTCGTTATTTTCGCTGAGAACCGCGCCTTCGATAACCTGTATGGCTTGTATCCGGGGGCTAACGGTATCCCGGGTGTCAATCCTTCGGCGCGTGGTCGCTATGTGTCGCAGAAGGATTTTGATGGCTCGGTCTTGCCAGTGCTGCCGCCGACCTGGAATGGCCTGACTGCTGCCGGCCAGAGTGTCACCCTGACCCAGGCGCAAACCATGGGCTGGCCCAATAAGCCTTTCCAGATTGATGATCCTGCCGGTGTAAATGGCAGCGGTGTGCAGCTAGGGCAGGGAGTAGTGACCCGCGATCTGGTGCATCGCTTCTATAACAACCAGATGCAGATCAATGGCGGCAAGAATGACAAGTTTGCTGCCTATTCGGATGCCGGTGGTCTGAGCATGGGCTACTACGATGGCAGCAAGATGGCATTGTGGAAGCTGGCGCGCCAGTACACGCTGGCAGACAACTTCTTCATGGGGGCGTTTGGTGGCTCTTTTCTGAACCACCAGTATCTGATCTGTGCCTGTGCGCCAAGCTATCCCAATGCCGATGCGGCTGACTCACCAGCCAAGGATTCGATTTCTGCCATCGATACCGATGCCAAGGGGCAGTTCCTGCGCCTGACGCCTGCCGCTGCTGCCAAGGCCTCGGTGCTGGATGGCAAGCCGACCTACAAGAATGACAGCAATCTGACGCCCAAGGATGGCCAGGGCATGTTCTATGCCGTCAACACCATGCAGCCCTTGTATCAGCCCAGTGGCAATGCGCCGGGAGCCAAGGGGCCGAGCCAGTATGCCGATACCACCAAAGCCACCACGCTGCCAGCACAGACTGCCGCCACCATTGGTGATCGCCTGACTGCCAAAGGTGTCAGCTGGGCCTGGTACGCTGGCAGCTGGAATGCTTCAGTGGTTCAGCGCAGCAATATCTACAATGGTGGACAGCCGAATTTCCAGGCCCACCATCAGCCTTTCAACTACTACGCGGCCTTTGATCCGCTCACGCAGCAGGCTTATCGTCAGGCTCATCTGAAGGATTTTGATGCGGAATTCCTGCGGGATGCCCAGGGCGGCAAGTTGCCGGCGGTTGCTTTTTACAAGCCGCAGGGCAATCTGAACCAGCATGCCGGTTATGCCAGCGTGGCCGATGGTGACGAGCACATTGCCCAGCTGATTACCAAGCTGCAGCAGAGCCCGCAGTGGAAGAACATGCTGATCGTGGTTACCTACGATGAAAATGGCGGTATTTATGATCATGCTCCGGTTCCCAAGGGGGATCGCTGGGGGCCGGGCAGCCGCATTCCGGCCATCATCATTTCACCGTATGCGCGCAAGGGCTTTGTCGACCATACCCAATACGACACTGCTTCCATCCTGCGTTTCATCAGCCGACGTTTCGATTTGCCAGCGCTGCCGGGCGTTATCGAGCGCGATGCCGCCTTGCAGGCCAATGGCGAAGCAGTCATGGGTGACTTGAGTAATGCGCTGGAGCTGGGCACGCATTAAGCCTTGTTTATCGTTGTGTGGCGTAAAGAGAAGGCAGCCTCATGGGCTGCCTTCTCTTCATTTTCACAACTGCTAACACTTCTTCCTCACATCCGTTCTGACTGCATGGGTCAAGCTGCTAGACTGAACGACACATTCCTTCGCAGACTGATGCTATGCAGTTCAAACTGGCCAGCGGCATGCTGACGCCGCTTATCATTGCCACCGCCCTGTTCATGGAAAACATGGACGCTACCGTGATCGCTACCTCTTTGCCGGCAATTGCCCGCGATTTGCTGGTCGATCCTGTCGCTCTCAAGCTGGCACTGACATCCTATCTGGTCAGTCTGGCGGTATTCATTCCGGTCAGCGGCTGGATGGCAGATCGGTTTGGTGCCAGACGGATATTCCGCTCGGCCATTGCCGTTTTCATTCTCGGTTCGGTGCTGTGTGGTTTCAGTGCTTCGCTGGAAGGATTTGTGCTGGCACGCTTTGTTCAGGGCATGGGCGGGGCGATGATGGTGCCGGTGGGGCGGCTGGTCATTCTGCGAACTACTCGGAAGGAGGAACTGGTAAAAGCCCTGAGCTACCTCACCATTCCGGCTTTGCTTGGCCCGGTGATGGGGCCACCGCTGGGCGGTTTCATTACGACCTATTTCCACTGGCGCTGGATCTTCTTTATTAACATTCCCATTGGGATACTGGGCATGGTGTTGGCGGGGCGCTATATCGAGAATCTGAAGGAAGATCATTTGCCGCCGTTGGACAAAACCGGCTTTGCTCTGACCGGAGTCGGCTTGTCGATGTTGATGCTGGGCCTGGCCACGGAAGGCAAGCACATGTTGTCGCTGCAACTATCGCTGGCAGTCAGCTTGCTCGGCGCGGTGTTGCTGCTGGCCTATCGGTGGCATTACCGCCGCGTGGCAGATCCATTGCTGGACCTATCCTTGTTACGCCTGCCGACGTTTCACGCCAGCGTGATGGGGGGCTTTCTTATCCGGATGGGTGTCGGAGCCACGCCATTCTTGCTGCCGCTGATGTTGCAGCTCGGTTTTGGCTATACGCCATTCGAGTCTGGCATGTTGACCTGTTCCACTGCCATCGGGGCCATCTTCATGAAAACCATTGTGGCCAAAGTGCTGGAGCGCTTTGGTTTCAAGAAGGTCCTGAGTTGGAATGCCCTGCTGGTGGCGCTGTCAATGGCGGTGTATGGTCTGTTCCGTGCAGACACACCGCATGTGCTGATGCTGGTGGTGTTTGTGCTGGGTGGATTTTCCCGCTCACTACAATTTACCAGCCTCAATGCCATTGCTTTTGCCGACGTGGAACAAAGCCGCATGAGTCATGCCACCAGCCTGTCCAGTGTGGCGCAACAGTTGGCTGCCGGCTTTGGGGTGACCGTTGCGGCAATGACGCTACAGGTAGTCACTACCCTGCAAGGACATCAAATCCTGGTTAGCAGTGACTTTGCCTGGTCATTCCTGGTGATGGGCTTGCTGACTTCGTGCTCGGTGTTTTTCTTTTTAGCTCTGGATGCGAGGTCTGGCGCTGCACTGGCAGGGGAGTCAACGGACAGGTCTGTCACGCGCTGATTGCAAGGGAAGGCAGTGAGCTGCTGCGAGTGCTGAGCTGGAATGAAAAAAAGCCGCTGATCTGAGATCAACGGCTTTTTTAATTGGTGCCCAAGAGAAGACTCGAACTTCCACACCCTTGCGGGCGCTAGGACCTGAACCTAGTGCGTCTACCAATTCCGCCACCTGGGCAAAGCAAATTGTATGTACTGCAAGCTGGTGATGTTAAGCCAACCTTAAAAAATTGTTGGTGCCCAAGAGAAGACTCGAACTTCCACACCCTTGCGGGCGCTAGGACCTGAACCTAGTGCGTCTACCAATTCCGCCACCTGGGCAAACCAAATTTTTCATTGCAACAGCAATAAGACTATATAATACAGCTGAATGGTGCCCAAGAGAAGACTCGAACTTCCACACCCTTGCGGGCGCTAGGACCTGAACCTAGTGCGTCTACCAATTCCGCCACCTGGGCACTGCTTTGCTGTATCATTCTGTTGCTGTAGTGCTGCAACGAGATGCGAATTATAAACAAGTTTCTGAGGGTGTCAATGGCCCAATCTGCAAAAAAACAAAAAAATACATCCCTGCGTCTGCAGGATCCTTTCTTGGAACGAGAAAAACTCAAATATTCCAATCCTTTACCTAGCCGGGAATTTGTTCTGAAACTCCTGGAAGAGCGTGGTGTGCCGCTGTTCCCAGATGAACTGGCCGCTATGTTGTCCATCCAGAATAACGAACTGGGCTTCTTTGAACGCCGCCTGCTGGCGATGGAGCGTGAAGGCCAGATCATCATCAATCGCAAAGGCGCGATCTGCGCCGCAGAAAAACTCGACCTGATCAAGTGCAAGGTTTCCGGCCACCGCGATGGTTTTGGCTTCGGCTTGCCAGATGAGGGCGAAGGCACGGGTGTGGATATATTCCTGCCAGAACGTGAAATGAAGAAAGCCATGCATGGTGACCGGGTACTGGTGCGGCCATCAGGCGTGGACCGGCGTGGCCGGCAGGAAGGCAAAATTGTTGAGGTGCTGGATCACGCCGTCAGCAAGCTGGTCGGTCGCATTCACCTCGAGCGTGGTGTATGGATCGTCACGCCGGAAGATCGCCGTATCAGTCATCAAATTTTGATTGAGCCGGGTAGCCAGGGTGAAGCCAAGCATGGCCAGGTAGTAATGGTGGAAATCCTGCAGTATCCGGATGCCTACCGTCAGCCGGTAGCCCAGGTAGTCGAGGTACTGGGTAATTACGCCGATCCGGGTATGGAAATCGAAATCGCCTTGCGTAAACATGCCTTGCCGCATGAATTTCCTGAAGATGTCGTGGCACAGGCCAAGGCAACGCCAAAAAAAGTCCGTAAAAAAGATCTCACCGCAGATCGAGTTGATCTGCGCCATTTGCCTCTGGTGACGATCGATGGTGAAACTGCGCGCGATTTCGATGATGCGGTCTATGCCGAGAAGCAGGGCAAGGGCTTCCGCCTGATCGTCGCCATTGCCGATGTCAGCCACTATGTTCAACCCGGCGATGCGCTCGATACCGAAGCGCTAGAACGGGGTACTTCGGTTTACTTTCCGCGCCGTGTCATTCCGATGCTGCCGGAAGCGCTGTCCAATGGCATCTGTTCGTTGAATCCCGATGTCGAGCGCCTGTGCATGGTGTGTGACATGCAGATCAACGGCAAGGGTGAGGTCAAGCGCTACCAGTTCTATCCTGCGGTGATGCTGTCCAAGGCTCGCCTGACTTATAACCAGGTGTGGGACTGGATACAGCATGGTACGGATAACGCGCTTCTGCCCAATATCCAGACACTCTATAGCTTGTTCAAGATTTTGCTGGCCGCTCGGGCCAAGCGTGGTGCGATCGAGTTTGACTCTGTTGAAACCCAAATGCTGTTCAACGAGCAGGGCAAGATCGACAAGATCGTGCCAGTAGTACGTAACGATGCTCATCGTTTGATTGAAGAGTGCATGCTTTCCGCCAATGTCTGCGCTGCCGACTTCCTGCTCAAGAGCAAGCAGAAATGCTTGTACCGCGTGCATGAAGGCCCGACGCCGGAGAAACTGGAAAACCTGCGTAACTATCTGCAACTGGTTGGTCTGACGCTGGGTGGCAATGACAAGCCGTCTGCCAAAGACTACGCCAAACTGGCTGAGCAGATTCACGGTCGCCCGGATGCGCCTGTTTTGCAGACTATGCTGTTACGTTCCATGCAGCAGGCGGTTTACACGCCAGACAACAACGGCCACTTCGGTCTGGCATATGAGGCTTACACTCATTTCACCTCGCCGATTCGTCGCTATCCCGACCTGCTGGTACATCGCTCCATTAAAGCGGTGTTGCAAGGTGGCAAGTACAAGCCAGGCAAATGGGCGCAATTGGGCATACATTGCTCGATGACAGAACGGCGCGCGGACGATGCCAGTCGTGATGTCGAGTCCTGGCTCAAGACTTATTATATGCAGGACAAGATTGGCGAAGTTTTCCAGGGCAAGATCAGTGCTGTGACTAGCTTTGGTGTGTTCGTTCTGCTGGACAATGTTTACGCCGAAGGTTTGGTGCATATTTCCGAATTGGGCAAGGACTACTTCCACTTCCGCAAGGATATCCAGGCTATCGTCGGGGAGAAGAGTGGGGTGCAGTACCGTTTGGGCGACACCTTGACGGTGAAAGTCATGAGCGCCAATCTGGAAAGTGCGCAAGTTGACTTTGCACTGGTACGCGAATTGACCGAAGCCGGGTTGTCGACATCTCCGACCCACACTGCCAAGCGCGAACAGCAAAAGCATGGGCATCGTGGCGGAAATAACCATCACAAACAGGCCGGGCAGGGTGGTCATGGTCGTGCCCGCCATGGGCGACATACCGGTGCGACAGCGGAGGTGGTAAAACCTGTCCCCAGTGCCCCGCGTCCTAAGCCAGTTAGTCCGAGGGTCGAGTCCGTTGCCGAGCAGCCAGTCTCGCCACCCGCTGTTGCGCTGCCGAAGTCCCCGGTAGGCCGGCGCAAACAGCCTGCTGCACCAGTCCGTCAGCAGGCTCCGGTAGCTGCTGAACCTGCTGTGATCAAGCAAGCACCTGCGCGACGCCGCAAGCCGGCGGCGGCCGCACCGGATGTTCCGCCTGTCGTGCCTGCAGCCACTCCAGCTCCGCGTGTGCGCAGCAAGCCGGCTGCTGCCGGTGAGGCCGCAGTTACACCGGCACCGCGCAGCCGGCGTCGCACGACTAACAAGACGACGGGTGACGAATAATCCTCGCCTTGTTCTTATATAAGCAGGATTGATGAAACAAAGCCCGGCGTCAGCCGGGCTTTTTGCTGCCGGTGTTGGTGTGGTGACCCCTTTTTACGCCAGCCAGCCCCACCCATCATGGCAAGTGCGAATGGGGATGTGTTTATTTTTGTGCGTCCGCAG